>NZ_CADEFI010000007.1:24206-101003 GCF_902826555.1 uncultured Hyphomicrobium sp. | reverse complement strand
TCTGTGCGCCCATGTTCTCGAGCTTGTCCTCGAGTTCGATCTCCTTGGCGACGGTGACGCCGTCCTTGGTGGTGCGCGGTGCGCCGAAGCTTTTTTCGATCACCACGTTGCGCCCCTTGGGACCGAGCGTGACCTTGACCGCGTTGGCAAGGATGTCGACGCCGCGCAGGATCTTGTCGCGAGCTTCGGCGGAAAAGCGGACGTCTTTGGCGGCCATGGGGGCTCCGATGAATTGCTGGGTTGAAAGGGGGGTGCCAAGGACCGAGCGACCTCTCGCAGGTGCATCGGTCCGGATTTCCGAAGGCAGGATTGGTTACGTCTCAATCACGCCCAGGATGTCGCTCTCCTTCATGATCAGGAGGTCGACGCCGTCGATCTTCACCTCTGTGCCGCTCCACTTTGCGAAGAGCACGCGGTCGCCTGCTTTGACGTCGAGCGGGGCGGTCTTTCCCGACGCATCGCGCGTGCCCGAACCCGCAGCGACAACGTCCCCTTGCTGGGGCTTCTCGGCGGCGGTGTCGGGGATGATGATCCCGCTCGAGGTCTTGGTTTCGCTGTCCACGCGGCGGACGACGACGCGATCGTACAGGGGGCGCAACGCCATGAAATATTGAACTCCGCGAGACTTGTCACACCGCTGCGCGCGGCCGTTCTGAAGGAGGCTCGCAGAACCTATGCGAGATCCACGCGGGGCCTTCTAGAAGTCACCCCGGGTTTGGTCAAGGTACACGCCGTATACAATTTAAAGATGTGTCATTTCTTGTTTGCAACCAAAACGTATTGGGATACCGTAGGGTATACGACAGAACGAAACCGTTAAAAAAGGTGTATCATCGACAATAAGTGAAAGAAGACGGTGCGGAGAAGCAAAATGACAAGTCAACACTCGCGGATGGAGCGAGAATTAACAAAATCAACGAGAGATCAATTGGAGTATATGGCGGATCTGTTGCTTGAGCTCAGGGACATGGCGCACAGTAACAATCTTGTGACCTTGGAAGGTATTCTCGATCTTGCGCGTGCAGAGGCGCGCCTTCGGGCAAGGGACCGCAGCTAACCCGTATCAGCATACGCCTTATTTGATCGCGCGTGAAATGAGCTGATGGCCATGACGGACAACATCTCCCGCGAGATCCAGCTCCATCAGTAGAATGCGCACTTCGCGAGCCCCGAGCGCCGTCGCCCGCACGATCTCGTCCACATCGATCGGATGAGGGCCGAGCAACCGCAGCACCTTCTCCCGATCGTCGTCTCCGAGTATCGGCGGCGAAGCGAGTTCCGGGGAGGACCGCGGCTCCGGCGCGAACGCACCGTCGCGTGTTTCCGTGAGTCCCCTCGCAGCGTCGGCGAGCTGAGGCGCGAGCGCGTCGAGCACATCCTGCGGATCTGTCGCGATCGTGGCGCCGGACTTCAGCAGCTGGTTCGTGCCCTCGGCGCGGGGATCGAGGGGATGCCCCGGGACGGCGAGCACCTCGCGTCCTTGCTCGCCCGCAAAGCGCGCCGTCACGAGCGTCCCGGACCGGCGTGCTGCCTCGACCACCAGAACGCCGAGCGAAATCCCCGAGATCAACCGGTTCCGCCGCGGAAAGTCTTTGGCGCGTGCGACGAAGCCCGGCGGCTGTTCGCTGACGAGGCAACCCTTTTCACCGATCTCCGCCTGCAGCCGTTCGTGCTCCGGAGGATAGACCACGTCGACGCCACCGGCGAGAACGGCGACTGTCCCGGTCTCAAGGCTCGCCTCGTGAGCCGCCGCATCGATGCCGCGCGCAAGCCCGGATACGGTCACGAGCCCGGCAACTGCGAGCTCGCGCGCGAACATGCGCGCAAGTTTCAGGCCCGCTGCGGAGGCGTGTCGCGATCCGACGATGGCAACGCAAGGTCGGTTGAGGAGCTCGCTGCGCCCCTTCACATAGATCATCGGCGGAGGCGCATCGATGGCTGCCAGCATGGCTGGATACCCCGGCTCGATCGTAAACACGGGTGTCGCGCCCGCCCGTTGCGCCGCGTCGAGCTCGGATTTTGCCTCGCTCTCCGGACAGATGCGGATCGCCCGCCCCCCTGCGCGCCGTGAAAGTGACGGCAATGCCGCCAGGGCTTGCTTGGCGCCCCCGCAATGGTTGATCAACTCGCGAAACGTGGCGGGTCCGACTTGCGCCGAGCGGATCAACCTGAGGCACGCAAGGCGTTCGTCGTCGTCGAGAACGGAGACCGGCAGCGGCGCCGCCGTAAAGAGCAGAGGGAGATCACGCTTTGGCACCGATCCGAGGCTCCTCGCCTTTGAGCAGCCGGCGAATGTTTCCCTCGTGCTTCCAGAGGAGAAGCAACGTCATCACCAGGGCAAGCAGCGCTTCCGGAACATGGCCGAGCATCAGCAACGCAACCGGTGTTGCCACGCTTGCGACAAGTGCGGATGCCGACGAATAGCGCGTGAGCAGGGCAGTCGCGAGCCAGCTTCCGCAGAAAATCAACGCACCGGGCCAGGCGAGGCCGCCGATGACGCCGATGTAAGTGGCAACGCCCTTGCCGCCCTTGAAGCCGAGCCACGCGGGAAAGATGTGGCCGAGAAACGCCGACAATCCGCCGATCAGGCTGCCGTCGATCGCAAGTCCGAACCGCGCCCCGATCGCATAGCCGAGCAGCACGGCGAGCGTTCCCTTGAGGCCGTCGAGGACGAGTGTCAGGGCTGCGAGCCCTTTGTGCCCCGTTCTGAGCACGTTGGTTGCGCCAATGTTTCCTGATCCGATCGCGCGAATATCGCCGAGGCCCGCAAGACGGGTGAGGAGAAGGCCGAAGGGAATGGACCCCAGGAGATAGCCGATGACGGCGGGCGCGATGTAGGCCGTCGCCGTCTCGAAGGGGGAAAGAGGGGGGGGCACGAGGACGAGATCCGCGCCCGCAAGTGCTGGTCCTGCCGCGAGCCAGGGACACAGACCTGCGCAGATGAGCCCGATTGCAGCGAGGATGCCGCCGATCTTGATCATGCCCGATGCCAGCTCCGATGATGCCCCGGACAAGGCTAGAGGCAGTCACGGCGCACAGCAACTGGAGAGATGGCTGGCGCGACTTGTCCGCAAGCGCGACGAGATCCGCGCCGGAAGCCTATCGAAGTGACGCCGATGGACGGAGGTGCTTGGTAAGCGGCAATGGCCTGCGTTCAATTCAATAAATTATGAATGTTGACTTGCAAATCCGGCTCCGGCCCGCACGCGGCCGCCTCACACCGATCCCCGACCACAACGTGGTCCAGGGAGCGAGCCTTTCGTGACCAGTGCGAAGCGCCCGATCGCTTGCGCACAGCCAGAAGGCGCTAGGGACGTCCGTTTCGTGACGCGCCGTCCGGTTCGACGGCCAGCACGATTCGCGAAAGCGAACGCAGAAACGCATCACGCTGAGTCGGCGCGAGTGCGGCAAGGATCCTCTCGTCGGTCGTGCGGGCAGCTGGCTCCGCGAGCCGAAGCGCCCCCTCGCCCTTGTCCGTGAGCCGAACGGCATAACGGCGAGCATCACGCCGCGTACGGCGGCGCTGAACCAGCCCGCGTGACGTAAGGCGACGCACGATATCGGCCATGGTCGAGCGATCGATTCCCGTTCGCTCGACAAGCGTGGTTTGGCTCGGCTCTTCGCTGTCCGCGATAGCCGCCATGACTGCGAACTGTCGAGGTGTCAGACCCGCTTCTCCCACGCTGACCGCAAACATCTCATCCGCACATTGCCCAGCCCTGTGCAGCAGATGCAGCGCCGACGACGTCTTGTCGTCTCCACTTTCATGTTTCATTCGTCATCGTATCCTCTTGCTCGCGTTGCCTTCCCCGATGGATCCCCACCCCGCCTGCGCGGGATTCCGTTGAGCACGTCAGACGTGCATAGAATCTCGTTTGCCAGAATCTCGTTAGCCGGAATATGCGCTTGCGTGCGCGGCTCTTGAATTGGACGAAAGACAGTCGTTACACGGCGCTTGCAGCTATTGATCACTGTAAAATAATTCCCATATAGCGGAAGATTTTCGGTTTGTGGGCGCCAAGTTTGCGCTTCGCGACGACTTGTCCGCGCGGCGTGTGGTCACGTGTTCAATTTTGGTTGGAACTGGTTGCGCCCCCCGGGGGTGCTCCGCACGCAAAGGCCCACCCTTCACGTGAAAAGCCATGATGTAATTCCTGCCCGCCGTGCCAGTTCCCCGACGCCGCTTTCCAGGGTTGAGAACGATTCCTTGCTTGCACGCTCTGGTATCCAGGGTGCGCCGCCTTTCCGCGCGCGATACGTCGACATCAACTGACCCCAGACCTGGGCGTTGAAAGCACCTTCCAATTGTGTGCTGACGCTCGTCCGCTTGAGATCTTTCTGCCCACCCATCCATGTGTGAGCGGCCTGCCAGGTCTCGGTGCTCGCCGGTAGGTTGTGCCGCGACTTGAGCTGGGAAATTGCGAGTATCCCGGCTTCTCGCGGGTGCGGACCGATTTCGAGCGTTGCCACCCTGACGCCGCGTCGGCGGACGGAGAACAGACGGCATTTGTCCCGCACCAGACGGTCGGCGTATTGATCGGCGCAATTCTGCATCGCATGCGCTTCCGCCAGGATCGCTCCGTGGTCGAGGAGCGGCACAAAAGAGAAGCCGCGTGCTTCCCCGGCCACCAGCCAGGGATCGGTGAGAACACCCTCTCCGAGCTGCAACACCAGCCGCATCCGGTTGAGCCAGCTCTTGGCGGCGCAGACGGCGGTATCGAAAGCCATCTCCGGGCGCCAGGGCACGACGATGAGACCGCGCGCCCGCGCGAGATCCACGTTCGAGAACCAGGCATACGCGGCGAGAAGCCCGAACAGGCGCTCGGTCTCGCCGGCTTCCGCAAAAATTGCCTGCTGCGCCAGCCAGAGCGCGAAATAGTCGTCGCAGGCACGCGCGCCGAAGGCGACGGAGCTGAGCCAGAATGCGCTGTTCTCCGATAAGCTCGGCAGATGATTGGCAATTCGTCGCGCGAAGATGTCGGATTTCGGCAGAGCGGCGACGTCCCCGGTGAAGGCCTCCGGTGGCAGCCGCCTCAGCCAAAGCGGAAGATCGAGCACGATGGCGACATCGCGCAGCGGCGCTCCGGCGACCACGAGATCGAGCGCCTTTCGACGCCGGCGCTGCGAGCCGAACCGGCTCGCGAGGACGTAGAGGACGCCGGGAAACGACACGCCAAGATCGAAGACGCGCGGTGAGGAGGTGAGAAGCCGCCGGACGCTGGCGCGCCGCGGCGCCTCGAATCGGTTGGCGAGAGTGTCCAAGTCGCGTGTTTCCACCTCCGGAAACGCGCCGTGGATAGTGTCCGCGATGTTTGCTCTGCTACGCATCTTCGGCCATCCAGCCGGAACGCCGTGCGCGGACTGTGGGCCGCGTCGCCTGCCACCTGTAAGTGGGCAATTAATACGGCGTACATGCGACCCGAGTTTGACCAACGCGAGATATGCGCATCCTGTTCGTCGCACCACCGTCTGTGGCGCGAGTGCTAGCGCGGGAGACTGCGCATCCTGTCGAGTGCGCCTTGCAGGATCAGCGTGGCGGCGACCTTGTCGATGACATCGGCCCTCCGTTTCCTGCTGGCGTCCGCTGCGATCAGCACGCGCTCTGCTTCGACGGTGGAGAGCCGTTCGTCCCACAACAGAATGGGGAGCGGTGTCAGCGCGTTGAGATTGCGCGCAAAGGCGCGCGTCGCTTGCGCACGCGGCCCCTCGCTGCCGTCGAGGTTCGCTGGCAATCCGAGCACGAAGCCTTGGATGGCCTGGGCACTGGCGAGCTCGAGCAGGCGGTGCGCATCGGCCTTGAATTTCGTGCGGCGGATCGTCTCCATCGCCGAAGCGATCGAACGTGTGACGTCGCTGAGCGCGAGCCCGAGCGTCTTTGTGCCCGCGTCGATGCCGATCAACCGCCCAGGTCCGAGAAGCTCTGCAAAAGCGCCGATGTCGCTGACGGTCACGCCGCGCGGGCTGGTCTGGCCGTCGGCGGTCATGGGAAAACCTCGGAATCGATCATGCCGCACTATAGAGGAACTTCGCCGAGGGATGCGAACTGGGTCGTTAACCGTTTGTCCCATCGCAGAAAGCGGCGGACGTGACGTCACTGACAGCCACCACGTTCCCGTCTATGGTCGCCAGCAACAAGATCCGGCCCACGCGCACTTTTATGTGGTTCGGACCCACCTGAGGGGGAAACGTGATAACGCAAGCCGAGACCGAGCCAGCGGGCTCTCAGCCCGCCGCGCGCACGGCTCTGCCTCACCGCCAAGCCCGGGTCATCCTGCCGCTGTTTACGGCAACGACCTTTCTGTCGGCCTTTCTCCTGTTTTTCATCCAGCCCATGTTCGCCAAGATGGTGCTGCCGCTGCTCGGCGGCGCGCCGTCCGTATGGGCCGTCGCGCTGCTATTTTTTCAGGCCGCTTTGCTTGTCGGCTACGGCTATGCGCACGTTCTCGTACGCAATGTGCCCATCGCCCGCATGGGTTATGTTCATCTGGCCCTGTCGGCACTCGCGTTTCTCTCTCTTCCGATCGCCATTCCCGAAGGGTGGTCCGAGCCGCCGACCCGCGATCCCTACTTCTGGCAGTTGGGGCTTTTCGCTGTCGCCATCGGACTGCCGTTCGTCGCAGTGTCCGCCAACGCGCCGCTTTTGCAGGCTTGGTTCGCGCGCGCGGGCCACAAGGACAGCAAGGACCCCTATTTCCTCTATGCCGCCTCGAACTTCGGCAGTCTTCTCGCGCTCATCGGCTATCCGTTTATTTTCGAGCCCATTTTCGGGCTGAAGGCGCTCGCGATGTTGTGGGCGGCAGGCTTTGCCGCCCTCGTGCTGGCGCTCGCGGCCTGCTTCCTCGCGGTGAGGAACGCGGAGCCCGGACCGGCGCCGCCCTCCGTTTCTGGACAGACCGCCGTGTCCGCTGCGCCCACGTGGCAGGCACGGGCCGCTTGGGTGGGCCTCGCGTTCGTCCCGTCGGCCCTGCTCACGGCCTTCACGACGCATGTAGCCACCGACGTCGCCTCGGCGCCGCTGATTTGGGTCATTCCGCTCACGCTGTATCTCGCAACCTTCGTCGTCGTCTTCCGCGAGCGCGCGCTGATCCCGCGTCCCATTCTCCTCACGCTGCATGCGATTGCCGTGATCCTGGCCCTTCTGCAGCTTTCGCAGACCGAGAAGGAAACCTGGTTCTATGCTGCAGGCTTCGGCGTCGCTGCCTTCATCACTGCGACGCTCGTCGCCCATCGCACGCTCTATGAGGCACGGCCAGACGCCGAGCACCTGACGGAATTTTACCTCTGGATGTCGGCCGGTGGCGTGCTGGGCGGCATCTTCGCGGCCCTCGTCGCACCTCAGATTTTCGCCGAGGTCTTCGAGTACCCCCTGCTGCTCGCCTTGAGCTTCGCCTGCCGGCCGGGGGCACTCGATCTCAGCCGGGAAAGCCGGGCGTCCCTCGCGCTCCTCGTCGGACTCGTGATCCTGGCGGCCTCGCTCATTCATTGGGGCCCGTCGCTGGCATCGTATTACCAGCTCGACTTCCGCGGCTGGGGCTCGACGGCCGCAATCGCAGTCGGCCTGGCGCTAGCGGCGCTTGCTCTGTGGCGCCATCCGCCCCATCTGCTGATCGTGGCGATGAGCCTCTACATGACCGTGGTGCTGCTACCCTCGGGCGTACATCGCGGCAATGCACAGAGGAGCTACTTCGGCGTCTATCGCGTGATCCAGTCGGGTGACGGCCAGTTCAACATCCTCCAGCATGGTACGACGCTCCACGGGGCACAACGCATCCGCGACCGTCGCGGCAAGCTCGTCGCCGATACCAATCCCGCCACCTACTATCACGCGCGCGGCCCCATGGCCTCGGCGGTCCGCCTGACCAGCATGCTGGCCGCCGCTGAGCGCGTCGAGCCGACATTCGGCGTCATCGGCCTCGGATCAGGCTCGCTCGCGTGCCATTCGTCCTCCGGAGAGAAATGGCGCTTCTTCGAGATCGACCCGGTCGTTGTCTCGATCGCCAACTCGAAGAAATTCACGTTCCTGGCCAACTGCCAGCCCGACGCGCACATCGTGCTCGGAGACGCTCGCCTCACCTTGGCCAGGGAACCCGACGAAAGCTACGACCTGCTGATCGTCGACGCGTTCTCGTCGGACGCGATTCCGGTCCACCTGCTGACCGCCGAGGCGCTGCGCCTCTATGCCTCGAAGATCAAGCCGCCAGGGGCCGTGGTGCTTCACATCTCCAACCGCTATCTGGACCTCGAGCAGGTGCTGGCCGCCACGTTTCCGGTCGTCGGCGGCCTGCATGCCCTCACCATCGAGGACCAGACCAAGGAGGATGGCTACGCGGTCACCAGCTCCACCGTCGTCGTTTTCGGCAAGAGCTGGCAGGCCATCGATCGCTTTCGGCTCATCCCCGGGGCCCGCAACCTCCCGGAGCCTAAGCTCAAGCCGTGGAGCGATGATTTCTCCGACGTGATGGGCCCGTTCCTGTCCCAGTACCGCAAGCGGCACCGGGGCTGACCCCAAAAACAGGCACAGTTGCACGGGCTTGGCGAGCCCGCTATGAGGAACACGCGGCGTCTGGGACGCCGTTTTTGAAGTCTGAGCGGAACCCATGCACGTTGACGAGAAGACCGTGCGGCGCATCGCGCGCCTTGCGCGCATCAAGATCACGGACGACGAGGCGAAGGGCCTCGAGGCGGAGCTTTCGGGAATTCTCAACTGGGTCGAACAGTTGGGCGAGGTCGATACCTCGAACGTCGAGCCCATGACGCGGGTCGTCGCCCAGAAGCTCCGGAAACGCGACGATCGCGTAACCGATGGCGAGATCGCCGATGCAATCGTCAAGAACGCGCCGATGGTCGACGACCATTATTTCGTCGTTCCCAAGGTCGTGGAATAGTCGGAAGCGGTGACTCCGGAGGCTGACACATGTCCAAGCTATTCGCATTGCTGGCCGTCGCGCTGATCGCGACCGGCATTCTGGTTCTCGCCGTGCCGCGCGAGGAGGGGAGCTCGGGTGCGCGCTCGCTCTCGCCTCAGGCCGTGAGCGACACGCCGGTCTATCTCTTGCGCGCGCGGGATCTTGCCGAGCAGGTCAACGCGCCGCTCTCCATCCTGTTCGGGCTGGTCAGCCTCTTTTATTCCCGCCGCAGCTATCACATCAACAAGGCGCGCGCCGAGGCCGAGAAGGCCCGGTCTGTCTGACGCCGGCTCGAGGAAATGTTCATGCGCATCGTTCTGATTGCTCTGGCCTGCGCCGTGGCGACGGTTGCCCAAGCGAAGGACCGCGCCAGTTTCCTGGCCGGCCAGTACGCGACGGCCGAGCAGTGCGAGAAGCTGCGCAAGATCGAGGCGGGTGGACCGAAGGGTGTCGGCACGTCGCCCGAGCTTTTGGACGCTGACGGCTTCCATGGCTGGGAAGGCGGCTGCGAGTTCACGAAGATCTTCGACCACGACCCGGGCAAGTCCTGGACCGCCATCATGCTCTGCACCGAAGGCATGTCGACCGAGCCGGGACTCTATCATTTCGCCAAGGATGCGACCGAGGACCGTTTCGAGGTCACGGGACCGGATTCCGATGAGGATGGGCCGGCGGCCTACCTTCGTTGCGATGCCAAGAAGGAAAAGTAGAACGTGAGCGATTTGACTCGCCTGACGCTGGCCGAAGCGCGCGACGGGCTGAAAACTAAGACCTTCACCGCGACCGAGCTGACGAAAGCCCATATCGAGGCGATCGAGGCCGGCAATCCGGCACTCAACGCTTACGTGCTGGCGACGCCCGACCATGCGCTCGCGCAGGCGAAGGCAAGCGACGCCCGCTTGGCCAAAGGCGACGCGCGTCCGCTCGAAGGCCTGCCGCTCGGCAACAAGGATCTTTTCTGCACCAACGGCATCCGCACCACCGCCTGCTCGAGGATCCTGGACGATTTCAAGCCGACCTACGAATCGACGGTCGGAGGCAACCTCTGGAATGCCGGCGCGGTCATGCTGGGCAAGCTCAACAACGACGAGTTCGCCATGGGCTCGTCCAACGAGACCAGCGCCTTCGGTCCTGTCGTCTCGCCGTGGCGCCGTCAGGGTAAAGCCGACAAGCTCGTCCCAGGCGGCTCGTCGGGCGGCTCGTCCGCCGCCGTTGCTGCTGGGCTCTGCCTTGCCGCCACCGCGACCGACACCGGCGGCTCCATCCGACAGCCCGCGGCTCTGACCGGCACCGTCGGCATCAAGCCCACGTACGGGCGCTGCTCGCGCTGGGGCATCGTCGCCTTCGCATCGTCGCTCGATCAGGCCGGTCCCATCGCCAAGACCGTACGCGACGCGGCTATCATGCTGAGCAGCATGGCCGGCCACGATCCGAAGGATTCGACATCCGTCGACGCCCCCGTGCCCGACTACGAGGCGGCGCTCGGCCAAGGCATCAAAGGCCTGCGCGTCGGCGTGCCGAAGGAATACCGCGTCGAGGGCATGTCGAAGGAGATCGACGACCTCTGGACGAAGGGTATCGAATGGCTGAAGGCGGCCGGCGCCACGATCCACGAGATCAGCCTGCCGCACACGAAGTACGCGCTCCCCGCTTACTACATCGTCGCCCCCGCCGAGGCGTCCTCGAACCTCGCCCGCTACGACGGCGTGCGCTACGGCCTGCGTGTGCCCGGCAAGGATGTCATCGATACCTACGAGAACACCCGCGCAGCCGGCTTCGGCAAGGAAGTGCGCCGCCGTATCTTGATCGGCACCTACGTGCTCTCGGCCGGCTACTATGATGCCTACTACCTGAAGGCGCAGAAGATCCGCACTTTGATCAAGCGCGACTTCGATGACGCCTGGAGCAAGGTGGACGTTGTGCTGACACCGACCACGCCGTCGCCGGCGTTCGCGTTCGGCGAGAAGTCGGGCGATCCGATCGCCATGTACCTCGAGGACATCTTCACCGTCACCGTGAACATGGCCGGCCTGCCCGGCCTTTCCGTGCCGGCCGGGCTCTCGTCGGAGGGGACGCCGCTCGGTCTGCAGCTGATTGGCAAGCCGTTCGATGAGGCGACCCTGTTCCGCACGGCGCAGGCCATCGAGGACGCGGCGGGCCGCTTCACGATTGGCGAGCGATGGTGGGCGGGCGAGGCGAAAGCTTCCGCCCCCGCAGCGAAGGCCGCGCCGAAGGGTGCCGCCAAGAAAAAGCCGGGAGGCAAGTGATGGACCCGAAGCGTCCTTGGGAATGTGCGGACATGAGCCAGGTTCGCGCCGAGATCGACCGCATCGACGCCGCGCTCGTCGACCTCATTGCCGAGCGCTTCGCCTATGTCGAGCGCGCCTGGCAGCTGAAGAAGAACCCGGGCGAGGCCAATGTTCCCTGGCGCATTCAGCAGGTGATCGACGGGGTCAAAACGCAGGCGCGCCAGCGCGGCCTCCCGTCGGAGATGATCGAGATGGTCGGCGCCCAGTGGCGCAACATGATCGGCTGGTTCGTCCAGTACGAGGAGGAGAAGCTTCGCCAGCAGGAAGCGAGCAGCGGCGGGCCAAGGGAATGATCGCGATCAATTCGTTCGATCCGCTGACGCTCGTGCTGCTTGCCGCCATCAATCCCGCCGTGATTGTCGTGGCGGTGCTGATGGGGCGAAGTGCGGATCAATGGCAGAAGCTTCCTGTCGCGGCGTTCGCCGCGTCTGTCGCCGGCTTCCTGCTCTATTGGATCGGCGGCCAGGTCGGCCTGTTCTCGATCCATGCAGTCGGGGGTGAAGCCGCGCTCGTCATGCTGGGTTTCGTCTTCGGTCTGGCCTGGGCGACATTGGGATATGGGTTTCGCGCGCGCTGATCTGGCGCGGTGGAGTTGGGATTGATGCAGGACACGTCAAAGCACAAGGCAAGCAACCTGATCGCAGGTGCCACCGGCGACTGGGAGGTCGTGATCGGCATGGAGGTGCATGCCCAGGTGGCTTCCGCGTCGAAGCTGTTCTCCGGTTCCTCGACCGCATTCGGTGCCGAGCCGAACAGTCATGTGTCGCTCGTCGATGCGGCCATGCCGGGCATGCTGCCGGTCATCAACGCCGAGTGCATTGCCCAGGCCATACGCACCGGGCTCGGCCTCAAGGCCGAGATCAATCTCAACAGCGTTTTCGACCGTAAGAACTATTTTTATCCGGATCTCCCGCAGGGCTATCAGATCAGCCAGTACAAGCAGCCGATCGTCGGCGAGGGCGAGATCGAGATCGACGTCGACGGCGAAGCCAAGCGCGTCGGCATCGAGCGCCTGCACCTGGAGCAGGACGCCGGAAAGTCGATCCACGACCAGAGCCCGGACTATTCCTTCGTCGATCTCAACCGCTCGGGCGTGGCGCTGATGGAGATCGTCTCCAGGCCCGATCTGCGCTCCTCGAAAGAGGCACAGGCCTACGTCACCAAGCTGCGCACTATCCTGCGCTATCTCGGCACCTGCGACGGGGACATGGAGAAGGGCAACCTTCGCGCCGATGTGAACGTCTCCGTCCGCAAGCCCGGCGACAAGCTCGGCACCCGCTGCGAGATCAAGAACGTCAACTCGATCCGCTTCATCGGACAGGCCATCGAGGTCGAGGCGCGACGCCAGATCGATATCATCGAGGACGGCGGCAAGATCGATCAGGAAACGCGCTTGTTCGATCCCGCGAAGGGCGAAACACGCTCCATGCGTTCGAAGGAAGAGGCGCACGACTACCGTTACTTCCCCGATCCCGACCTCCTGCCGCTCGAGCTCGAGCAGGGCTTTGTCGACGATCTCGCGCAGCACCTGCCGGAGCTGCCGGACGAGAAGCGCGCCCGCTTCGTCAAGGACTACGGCCTGTCGGCGTACGACGCCACCGTGCTCGTCGCCGAGCGGGACAACGCCGACTATTTCGAGAGCGTCGCCAAAGGTCGCGACGGGAAACTGGCGGCAAACTGGGTCATCAACGAGCTGTTCGGCCGCCTGAACAAGGAAGGCAAGAACATCGAGCATTCGCCGGTCTCGGCCAAGCAGCTCGGCGGCCTCGTCGACCTGATCGCCAACGGCACCATCTCCGGCAAGATCGCCAAGGATCTGTTCGAAATCCTTTGGACCGAGGGCGGCGACCCCGCGGAGATCGTCGAAGCCCGCGGCATGAAGCAGGTGACGGACACCGGCGCCATCGAGAAGGCGGTGGACGAGATCATCGCCGCCAACCCCGACAAGGTCGAGCAGGCCAAGGCCAAGCCGTCCATGATCGGCTGGTTCGTCGGCCAGGTCATGAAGGCGACGGGCGGCAAGGCAAATCCCGCCGCCGTGAACGACATCCTGAAGGCGAAGCTCGGTCTCTAGCCGGCTCCGCAACAGCCTGATCCATGTCGGCCGCCACGGTATGGACCATGACGTTCGCGGGCGTGCGCCTGGAAAACAGGCATGAAATCGCCTGAGGCCGCGCCGACACAGACCCGTCAAGATCGCATGCGTGGGGCGAGGCGCCCTGTTGCAAGCCAACGGGCGGTCGGCAAGCTATGCGCGCCGGGATTCGAGCGCAATGCGCGGGGACCACATGACCTTTCCGTTGATCACGATCAGGCGCGGGCTTGCGGTCACGTTCGTCGCAGCCGTGACGTGGGGCTTTGCGGTCGTCTCGGCTCCGGCCGTCGATGCAGCTCCGCAGACGGTCGGTCCGTTTGCCAGCATCGATGGTTGGTGGGGCGGCGAAGGCCGTCTGCGTTTCAAGGACGGCAAAACCGAGCAGGTGAAGTGCCGTGCCACCTATTTCGTCGAGGAGGAAGGCAACGTCCTGAAGCAGACGATCCGCTGCGCCTCCGGCGGCGGCAAGATCGAGCTGAAGAGCGTTGTCCGCCACGCCGACGGCAAGCTGTCCGGCGATTGGAAGGAAGAGATGTACAACATCGCCGGGTCGCTCGACGGCCAGGTGACGCCGCGCGGCTTCCGCGTATCGGTCAAGGGCACCGAGGGCTCGACCCTGTCGGCAAACATGGACATCATCGTCAAGGACAAGCGGCAGATGGTCGAGATCCAGTTCTTCAGCGAGACCTTGGTCGGCCTCACCCTATTGTTGAACAAAGGCTGACGACCGCTCGGCCCTGATGCCTACGCGGGAAAGCCGCCCGTCTGCCTGAGCGCTTCCCCCAGCACCATCGCCGCCGCAACGGCAATATTCAGTGAACGCAGGCCTTCCCGCATCGGAATGCGGATGCGCGCGTCGGCCCGCTTATGCACCGCCTCCGGAACGCCCGCACTTTCGCGGCCAAGCAGCAGCACGTCGGTGTCGCGAAACGCGAATCCGAGATGGGACTCGCTGGCGTGTGTAGTCAGCAGCACGAGTCGCGGCGGTGGAGTCGATTCCGCTAGGCGCGCATCGAAGGCGGCGAAGCTCTCATGGCGGGTAAGCGCGACGTGATCCAAATAGTCGAGTCCAGCCCTCCGGAATGACCGGTCGCTGATATCGAAGCCCGCAGGCCCGATCAGATCCACGGCGACACCAACACAGGCCGAAAGTCGAAGAATGGTTCCGGTGTTCTGCGGAATGTCGGGTTGATAGAGCGCAAGGCGCATGAGCGAACGTCCAATGTAGTCTGAAGTCTGCGCCACTTTGACCCGCGGAGTGCGAGTCGAGGCGACTTGAGCACATTGGCAATCGATGCCAGAACAAGACGACAGATGGACGCGCAGCGATTCGGCGACCCCTGATGGAAGGAGCGATCCTTGCACACGAGGCGAGCCTCGTTTAGTGCTTTCCAATCTGCATGGGGAGAAAACTTGCGCACTCGTCCGTAACCGGAATTCTAGGCTTGCGGAGCGTGAGCGAAAAAGAAAACTGACCCGCTGTTGTCTCGGAGCGCGAAGCACGTCGCGCGAAGGAAACATCCTCGAAACTGGAGGGGCACGTGGCAAGCGAAGTCGAAGATACTAGTCGCCGAGATTTCCTTGTCATTGCCGGAAATGCATTTGCTGCCGTCGGCGCAGCGGCGACGCTGTGGCCGTTCGTGGCGCAAATGAACCCCGATGCCGGCGCTCAAGCCTTGGCCTCGGTCGAAATCGATCTCTCCCCGGTCAAGGAAGGCCAGGCCATCACCGCCATGTGGCGCGGCAAGCCTATTTTTATCCGCAACCGGACGGCGGACGAGATCAAGGCGGCGGAGACGGTCCCCGTTGCCGACCTTCCCGACCCGTCGGCGCGCAACGATCTCCTGCCCGAGGCCACGCCGGCCCTCGACACCAATCGCGTCAAGGAGGGCAAGGACAATTGGCTGATCCTGGTCGGCATCTGCACGCACTTGGGTTGCATCCCGAAAGGGCAGGCGATGGCCGACACCAGGGGTGACTTCGGCGGTTGGTTCTGCCCCTGTCACGGCTCGCACTACGATACGTCCGGGCGCATCCGCAAAGGCCCGGCGCCGCGTAACCTCGAGGTCCCGCCCTACGAGTTCGTGTCCGACACCAAGATCAAGATCGGCTGAGAGGGGCAGGGGGGTCTCAGATGGAACATTCGTCAAGCTACGAGCCGAAATCCTCGTTTGCCAAATGGTGGGACGACCGCCTGCCGATCGCGCGTCTCATGCACGGCCAGTTCGTGGATTTTCCGACGCCGCGCAATCTCAACTACCTTTGGACTTTCGGCGGCATCCTGACCTTCTGCCTCGTGGCTCAGATCGCGACCGGCATTGTGCTCGCCATGCATTATCAGCCGAGCGCGGCAGATGCGTTCAACTCGGTGGAGGCCATCCGCCGTGACGTCAACTACGGCTGGATGATCCGCAACTTCCACGCTGTCGGCGCTTCGATGTTCTTCATCGCCGTCTACATCCACATCTTCCGCGGCCTCTACTACGGCTCCTACAAGGCCCCGCGCGAGGTGTTGTGGATCCTCGGCGTGCTCATCTTCCTGGTCATGATGGCGACCGCCTTCATGGGCTACGCGCTCCCGTGGGGCCAGATGAGCTTCTGGGGCGTGACGGTCATCACCAACCTCTTCTCGTCGTTGAACGAGATCATCCCCGGCGTCGGCACCGCTGTCGTTGAATGGCTGTGGGGCGGCTACTCGGTCTCCGGCACGACGCTGAACCGCTTCTTCTCGCTCCATTACCTGCTGCCGTTCGTCTTGTTCGGTCTCGTTGCGCTCCACATCTGGGCGCTGCACGTGGCTGGGCAGAACAATCCGACCGGTCTCGACATCAAGACTAAGTCGGACGCCGTGCCGATGTATCCCTATGCGGTGGCAAAAGACGCGGTTGGCTTGTTCGCGTTCTTGATCCTGTTTGCCTGGTTCGTCTTCTTCCTGCCGGACTACCTCGGCCACGCCGACAACTACACCGAGGCCAATCCGCTCGTAACGCCGCCGCACATTGTGCCGGAATGGTACTTCCTGCCGTTCTACGCCATCCTGCGCGCCATCCCTTCGAAGCTCGGCGGCGTCATTGCCATGTTTTCGGCCATCGCCGTGCTGGTGTTCGTGCCCTGGCTGGACACCAGCCGCGTGCGCTCCGCCAAGTACCGGCCGCTCTACAAGTGGTTCTTCTGGCTGCTCGTCATTTCATGCGTCGGCCTCGGCTATCTCGGCGCCAAGCCGCCGGAGGGCGCCTACGTTATCTGGTCGCGCATTTTCACCATCTACTATTTCGCCCACTTCCTGCTCATCATGCCGATCGTCGGTCTGATCGAGACGCCGAAGACGTTGCCGAAATCCATATCCGCGTCGGTCCTTCCAAGCGGTTCGGGAGCGCCGCAAGGTGCCGTCACCGCTCCTGAGACACGTTGAGCGGGGGGAACATCCGATGACAAAAGCAATGAAGAGCGGATTTCTCGCCGTTGCCGTCCTCATGGCGGCCGCCAATCTTCCGCAGACGGCGCTGGCTGCCGAAGGCGGTCATGCTCACATCGAGCGCCAGACGTGGAGCTTCGGCGGCTTCACCGGCCAATATGACAAGGCGCAGCTCCAGCGCGGGTTTCAGATTTACAAGGACAGCTGCGTCTATTGCCATGGGCTGAAGCGCGTGCGGTTCCGCAATCTCTTCGAGCCCGGCGGACCTGAGTTCCCCGAGGACGCCGTGAAGGCCCTCGCGCAGACGTGGCCCAACAAGGTCGTCGACGGCCCGAACGACGACGGCAAGATGTTCGACCGCGAACCCAAGCCGTTCGATCCGATCCTGGGACCGTACAAGAACGAGAAGGAAGCCCGCGCCGGGCAGAACGGCGCTTATCCGCCCGATCTTTCGCTGATCGCCAAGGCACGCAACGTCGAATACACGGGGACCTGGTGGGCGCATCCGTTCTCCATGTTGAGGGACGTAGCGACCGGCTATCAGGAGGGTGGTCCCGACTACATCTATGCGCTGCTGACCGGCTACGGCGAGGCGCCGGCGGACGTGAAGCTTGCGGACGGGATGCAGTACAACGCCGCCTTTCCGGGCCATCAGATCGCTATGCCGCCGCCGCTCGCGAAGGACGCCTTCATCAAGTATCAGGACGGCAAAGGCTCGCTCGACGACAATGCACGCGACATCGCGGCATTCCTCGCCTGGGCTGCCGATCCCTCGCTCAATGCGCGCAAGAGCACCGGCTGGCTCGTCATGCTCTATCTGCTCGTGACGACGCTGCTGCTCTATGCCGGAAAGCGGACGCTGTGGTCCAAGATCCCGCACTGAGCGGCCCGGTGACGCCCCAAATGACGGATCGATGACGGAAAGGGCTCCGCTTCGGGGCCCTTTTCTTTTGCAGCGACGGGCAGTAGGCAGTGATGCGGCTCGCAACGCCTCGGCTCCACGATGCTCCATCCGCCTTTTGAGGATCCCCATGACCAAATCCGTGCTTGGCATCGTCGGCGGCAGCGGCTTCTACAATCTGCCGGGGCTTGAGAACGCCCATTGGGAAAAAGTGATGACGCCCTGGGGCGCCCCTTCGGACGAGATCCTGTTCGCCGAGATCGCCGGGCTTCCGGTTCGCTTCTTGCCTCGCCACGGCCGCGGACATCCCGTCCCGCCCTCGGCAATCAACTTCCGCGCCAACATCGATGCGCTGAAACGCTCGGGCGTCACGGATCTGGTGTCGATTTCGGCCTGCGGGTCTCTGCGCGAGGACCTGCCGCCCGGCCACTTCGTTCTTGTCGATCAGTTCGTCGACCGCACCTTCGCGCGCGAGAAAAGCTTCTTCGGCCCCGGGCTCGTTGCGCACGTTTCGGTTGCGGATCCGGTGAGCCCGCTGCTCGTCGATGCCGTCGAGAAGGCGGCCCAGGGCGAGGGCATAACCTATACCCGCGGCGGGACCTACCTCGTGATGGAAGGGCCCCAGTTCTCCACGCGCGCCGAGAGCAACCTCTACCGCAGCTGGGGCATGGACGTCATCGGCATGACCAACATGCCGGAGGCTAAGCTCGCTCGCGAAGCCGAGATCTGTTACGCGACCGTGGCCATGGTGACGGATTACGATTGCTGGCACGACGACCATGCCGACGTCGACGTCGCGTCCATCATCGCCATCATGAAGGACAATACGGAAAAGGCGCAGCGGCTGGTGGCGCGGCTTGCGCGCGAGTTGCCGCGAGAGCATCCAGACTGCCCCATCGGCTCGGATCGCGCCCTCGACGTCGCGCTCATCACGGCACCCGAGGCACGCGACGCCTCTCTCGTGCGCAAGCTCGACGCTGTCGCCGGTCGCGTGCTCAAGGGATAACGCTAGTTGGCGTGGGCGCTTGCCAGCCGCGGCGGCGCGCTCAACAGCGCGCGAACGCGCAGGATGATGCGCTCGATGTCGTAGGGCTTGCCGAAGAACGCATCCGCCACGCCCACGATTCCGCTCTTCGGAACGATACCGGATACGACGATCACCCGCACGCCGGGGTAGAATGCGCGCACGTATTTCGCGAGCGCGATCCCGTCCCGCGCCCCGGGCATCTCGATGTCGGTCACGATCGCATCGATTGCGGCGCCGGTTTGGAGCACCGTCTCGGCCTCGTCCGCGTCGCGCGCTTCACGCACGGCGAATCCTTCCTGGTTGAGCTCCATGGCGAGCGTGAAGCGCAGGATCGGATCATCCTCGACGATCAGAATCCTGGTCGGAGGTTGCGATGAGGCGGACTGGCGAAGTGTTGTTGCTGTCATGATTATTCACCTGCAGGCCAACGCCGCACAGGTGCACGCGGTTCCGTGCGTCCCGACAGAGTGACAATCCGGCACACCGCGGCCGGAAAGAAGCGCGGGCGTGGTGGCGCCCGCGCTCGTCCTTAGTGCCCTTCGACCTCGTTGGCCGGGTCGGATTGCAAGAGCCCGTAGTTCTCGATGCCGATCTTGGATATCAGGTCGAGCTGGGTTTCGATGAAATCGATGTGCCCTTCCTCGTCCTCGATCAGGTCCTCGAACAGCTCCATGGTTACGTAGTCTTTGGCCGTCCGGCAGATGTCGCGTCCCCGGATGTACGTCTCGTGTGCGATCTTCTCGCCCTTGAGATCGCATTCGAGCACTTCCTGGAGATGCTCGCCGATCATGAGCGGCGCCACGTGCTGCAGATTGGGCAGCCCGTCGAGGAAGATGATGCGGGAGACGAGCTTGTCGGCGTGGTGCATCTCCTCGATCGACTCCGCCCGCTCCTTCTTGGCGAGCTTGGTAAACCCCCAGTTTTCGAGCATCCGGTAGTGGAGCCAGTACTGGTTGACGGCCCCGAGCTCGAGCTTCAGCGCCTCGTTCAGGATCTCGATGACCTCGCGTTTACCCTTCATGGGTCCTCCCTTTGCCAGCCGAACGGAATGGCCGCTAGCCGGCGCTCCACGGCTTAAAGTCAACAATTAGAATAATTCTAAATTGGTAATCCGGGGGTGCGGCGAGGTCAATGGGCAAATGCACTTAACCAACCGGACCGTAGCTTTTCCGCTCTAGCCGGAAAACTTTCAAGCGCCCGTCGTCAAATAGTCCCCGATCCTAAGCCGATGAAGCGGCGCAGTTTCCTGTGCCACCCGGAACAGCGGCGGCGGATTGGCTCCGCTAGCGTGACCCCATCGAATACGAGAATGAATTGGGGTCGAAGATGCAGTCGAGCGAATTGAAATTGGGAAGCAAGAGCGGCCGCGTCGGTGTGCTCCTCATCCATGGCCTGTGCGGCTCACCGAGCGAAATTCGCTTTGTTGCCAACGGTCTCACCCGCAACGGCTACACCGTTCTGACGCCTCACCTGGCCGGCCACGGCGGCACCGAGGCCGATCTCATGGCCACCACCTGGCAGGATTGGTACGCGAGCGCCGAGAAAGGCCTCGAGGAGCTGTCTGCGACCTGCGAAACCGTCATCGTTGGCGGCCTGTCCACCGGCGCCGTGCTGAGCCTGATGCTTGCCGCCCGTCACCCCGACAAGGTCCACGCCGTAGCGCTTTATTCGCCGACGCTTTGGCTCTCCGGGCGCCAGATCCCCTGGTATTTGCCGCTCTTCCGCATGATCGACAGCAAATGGGTGGCCAACATGTTTCGCTTCCCGGTGCCGATCCACGTCGGCATCAAGGACAAGCGCATCCGCGATTTCATTACCAGCGCCATGGCTTCGGAAGGATCCAAGATGGCCCCGTCCTCCACACCGGGCGGTGCGGTGCTGGAGCGCCGCCGTCTGGCCAAGGAGGTCATGAAGGATCTCGGCTCCATCACTCAGCCTGTGCTGATCCTGCATGCGCGCGAGGACGACTACGCCGGCCTCGACAATGCAGCGTATCTGCAACGCGAGCTGGGCGGCCCGGTTGATCTCGTGGTGCTGGAGGACAGCTACCACATGGTCACCGTCGACCGGCAGCGCCACGTGGTCCTCGACCGCACGACGGCCTTCGTGTCCCGGATCGCCGGCTCGATCGCCGACACCATCCGCACCAAACCCGCCGTGGCCCAGCTTCGCGGAGCGGGAAGCTTCGCTCCCGTAGCGGCATAAAACAAATAAAATCAATGCATTAATGCGAGAGATGGGCGGCCGCCGGTCTCAGATCGAAAAAAATCGGCAAATTCGACGGCTTGTGCCGGGTGGAACAGCGCCGCGACCCCGCTTCCGGCACTGTGAGCTTCAAGAGAGCGCTGATGGCCAAACGATCCATCAGCTCCAGAGACACCTGATGGAGACGAAAATGGCCAAGAAGCTCAACATCCGCCTGATCGCAGCAACGGTCGCCGCCAGCATGGCAATCACCCCGGCCGCCGAGGCTGGTGGACGTGGCGTCGCACTGGGCATTGGCCTCGGTGTCCTCGCCGTCGGCGCCATGGCCCACCAGGCCAAGAAGGCAGAAGCCCAGCAGCGCGCCCGCGCTAAGGCGCAAGCTCAGGCTCAGGCACGCGCCAAGGCTCAGGCCCAGGCCCGCGCAAAGGCACAGGCCCAGGCACGCGCCAAGGCCCAGGCTCAGGCTCAGGCTCAGGCAAAGGCCGATGCCGCCAAAGCCGAAGCCAACGGTGATGAGGTCGCCGAGACGACAACCACCAGCACCACGCCGAGCACCTACGTACCCGCTCCCTCGAGCTCCGCAGCCCTGACCCAGGTCGATGTCGATCAGGCCAACGCCACCCCGGTCGAAACGGACAAGCCGGTCGACACCGCGGCAGTTGCTTCGAGCGACGACACCTCGGCCTCCACCACCGATCTCACGGCCGAGCCGGATGCCCCCAAGACCTGCAAGAAGTACGTCCCGGCCCTCGGCGTCGCAGTGGATGTCGGTTGCTAAACCGAAGTCAGAAATACAGAGTCACCATCGGAGCCGGTCCCTCGTGGGCCGGCTCTTTTGTTTAGGCAACGTTTTGAAAATGGAGTTTTTGTCCCACCAGGAACAGCGCTCGGCCGCACGTGCAGGCATTCTCTGTTGAGAATGCGACGCCGGTGTCCATGATCCCGGCACAAGCAGAGTTCGAGGAGAGACCACAATGAATGCGAAGGTCATTGCCCTTGCATCCGCCCTCGTGGCGACCACGGCGCTGGCATCCGCAGCCGAGGCTGGCGGCGGCGTGCGCCTGGGCTTCGGTGGCCCGCTTGGTACGTTCGTCGCCACGCCGTCCCACGGCGGCGGTGGCGCATATCATGGGCCGGGCTCGCGAAAGAAGGCCCCGGCCGCTCAGGCGTCACGCAAGCCCGAAAAGTCGCAGCACGTGGTCAAGGCCGACCCGGCGCCGAAGGCGGCCGCCGATAAGGCCGAGACCACCGCCCAAGAGACCGCGCCTGTGACCGGAAGCTCGGCGCTGATCCAGGGATCGATTCCCGCTCAGGATGAGGGCAGCGCCGGGACGGCGGAGCACGCCGAGTCCCAGGCTGAAACGGAACACCCGTCGGCCGGGTCCACCGTGACCGCCGAGGCGCCTGCCGAGGCGGCCAACTGCAAGAAGTTCGTTCCCGCGATCGGCACCACCGTAACGGTCGGCTGCGAGAAGTAATCGAGGGCAGCGCCTCGGGACTTTACCGAAGCGTAACAATCGACCTCAGGGCGTATCGAGTATGACGCGATCGTGCCGGGCCGGATTCGGCGTCACACGACGCATTGTGATGGAATAAAAGCTGATTCGAGCGAGCGCAGGCGCTGGACGCGGCAACGAGTTCAGCGCACAACTCTCCCGAGCTTCATTGGAGTCGGACATGTTAAAGAGGATTTTAGGCGGTGCAGCAGCGCCGGCTGCTCAGGGTAAAGTCATTAAGATGGCGCCCAAGATCGCCTACCGGAACCTCTTTCACGATCGCATGAGCCTGATCGTGACCTTGGTCGGCATCGTCTTCTCCGTGGTGCTCGTCGCCATCGAGGTCGGCCTCTACAAGGGCAGCGAGAACAAGATCGCGACAGTGCTCGACAAGGCGCCCGCCGATCTCTGGATCGTGCCCTTCGGCACCAAAAGCTTCGACGACCCCTCCCTGCTGATCGGCCATGAGAAGTACGCGGCGCTTTCGACGCCGGGCGTGCAAAAGGCCGAAGACATGATCGTGAGCTTCGCATCCTGGCGCAAGCCGGAGGGCGGCCGGAAGTCGTTCATTCTCGTCGGGCTCGATTGGGCCAATGGCGGTACGCGTCCGTGGAGCCTCGACGAAGGCGCGGTCGAAGATCTCGAAGCGCCGAATGCCGTCGCGGTCGATCGTTCCTATTTCAAGGATCTCGGCATCGAAGGGCGCAACAGCTACGCCGAGATCAATAGCCAGCGCATCAAGGTGACGGCCGTCACCAAGGGCATCCGCTCCTTCACGACGCTCCCCTATGTATTCACGCCGATCAACACGGCGCGCAAGTTCGTGGGTGCCGGGGCCGCGCAATCGACATACGTCCTCGTCACGCTGCAGCACGGTGCGAACGTGGAGACAGTTCGTACGGCATTGCAAGACCGCATGCAGGGTGTCGAGGTCTTGACTCACGACGAGTTCACGCGCCGCTCGATCAACTACTGGATGTTCTCCACCGGCGCCGGTCTCGCGCTCATCACCGGCATGGTGCTCGGCGCTATCGTCGGTGTCGTCATCGTTGCGCAGACGCTCTACGCCAGCACAAAGGATCACTTGAACGAGTTCGCGACGCTGCGCGCTCTCGGCGCGTCCGCGAGCTACATTCACGCCGTCATTCTGATCCAGGCGATGCTGAGCGCGGTCCTTGGTTATGCCGCTGGTATGCTGCTCGCCATGCTGGCGATCTACAGGCTGTCGGTGCGCGTGCCGACGCTAACCATCGTCATGACACCCAAGATAGCCGCCTATCTCTTCGCGTTGACGGTCGGCATGTGCATCTTCGCCGCCATCACCGCAATCCGCAAAGTTACGCGCATCGATCCTGCAGGCGTCTTCAACAGATAAGGGCGGGCACCGGTACGTGATGGAAAAAGGAGATCCGGAAGGCGGCAGGTGCTTTCCGGATCTCCTCCATGGAGGAGAGGACGGTGGAGCAAACGTCGCGCTTGCTTCCCGGGATTGGAAGATCCGTTGTAAGAACGATTTCACGGGTTTCGTCACGGCAAACGGCATTTCATGTGACAGGCGTAACAGACGCGACGAGCCACTGATGCCAAACACGTTGCACTGATTTCTGCGTTCCGCATTCGGGAGACTTCGCTGAGATGTCCAAGTCTGACAGAGCATCGAACGGGCAGCGTCCGCTTCTCGAAGCTCGCAATATCGTCAAATCGATCAACACGGGCGCGGGCGAGCTGCACATCCTGAAGGGTGTGAGCATGGACCTCCGCCCCGGAGAGTTGACGCTGCTGATGGGCCCATCGGGCAGTGGCAAGACCACTCTTCTTTCGATCCTCGGCTGCATTCTGACGGCAACCAGCGGCGAGTTGCACCTCGCGGGTCATCAGGCCGTCGGGCTTGCGTCGGAGGAGCTGGCCGAGATCCGGCGTCTCCATATCGGTTTCGTGTTTCAGAGCTACAACCTGTTTCCGACTTTGACCGCGCTCGAGAACGTGCTGGTTGCGCTCGACGTGCGCGACGCGCGCTCTGCCGACCCGGTGGAGACCGCGGCGGAAGCCCTAAAAGCCGTTGGCCTCGGCCATCGCCTGCACAATTATCCGTCGAAACTTTCGGGCGGCGAGAAGCAGCGCGTCGCCATTGCTCGCTCGCTCGCAGGCCGCCCGTCGGTGGTGCTCGCGGACGAGCCTACGGCCGCACTCGATAGCGAGAACGGCAAAGCCGTGATGGAGCTTCTGAAGGAGGTGGCCAAGGATCCGACGCGCGCCGTCATGGCCGTCACCCACGACCATCGCACGCTCCATTATGCAGACCGCATCATCACCATTGAGGATGGACGCATCGTTGGAGACGACCGCTCGCCCAACAAGGGCGGCCCCGACGAGTCATCCAAGAAAAAGAATGTTGCAGCTTAAGGAAGATCATCTGCCATGCTGAAGCCCGTCAATCTCATTCTCCTCCTGGGGCTCGCCGGTGCCGGCGGCTACCTGGCCTACGACAAGTACAAGAATAGCGTGGTCGAGGAGCCGCTTGCTCTCGAGACGAAGGACTACAACGTCGCCGCTCCCGGCCGCGTCGAGCCCAAGTCGGGCGAGATCCGTCTCGGCGCGACATACCTTGGCCGCGTCGAGGAAGTTCTCGTCGCCGTCGATGACAAGGTCGAGGAGGGCGAGCTTCTGCTCCGTCTCGATGACGCCGAAGCCCGCGCCAAGCTCGCGTCCGCTGAAACGGAGGCCGAGGCCCTGCGCGAGGATCGCGAGAAGGATTTCCGCGCCGGCCGCGAGGACGTCCGCAAGGCCGAGGACGCCATCTATTCCGCCGAGCGCGCCGTCACGGGTGCTCGCATCGAACTCGACTACGCCATCTCCGCCAAGCGCGGCGGCACGGGCAGCGACGCGGCCGTGAGCGACGCGCGCCGCCGCCTGAAGGACGCCAACGAGCGTCTCGAACGCGAGCGCATCGCCTACGTCAAGGCGCAGTCGAAGGCCAACCTGCCCGCCCCGAGCCGCGCCGAATCCGGCGTGAGCCAGGCTCGCGCCGAAGTGCGCATGGCCGAAGCGCTGCTCGACAAGACACGCATTCGCGCCCCCTCCGCCGGAACCATCCTCGAGGTGAACGCCAAGGCCGGCGAAGTCGTAGCCCCGTCGCCCGAGCTGCCGCTTGTCGTCATGGGCGACATGAGCATCGTGCGCGTCAAGGCCGAGGTCGACGAGGGTGACGTGGACAAGATCAAGATCAACCAGGTCGCCTATGTGAAGAGCATCAGCCGCGGCGACGAAAGGTTCGAAGGCAAGGTGACCAACATCGCCCCGACCCTCGGCTCCGCCAAGATTGGTCCGCGCGGACCTCTGCGTCCGACCGACGTCGAGGTGATGGAGGTGACCATCGAACTGCAGGGGACGGCCGCGGCGTTGAAGCCCGGCATGCGGGTAGATGCCTTTTTTCGTAACAACTGAGGCATCGAACCCCGCGTCTCCCCCGTCCCGCGGACGCAGACCAATCGCCCTCGCGGGGCTGGAGATCGCTCCGGGCCTGAAATAGGGCTCGGGGCCGGCAAAGGCATAAAGTTTGGGGATTTCTCGCTCCCCCTGCGACAAAAGCTGTGGGCCGCCTGCAAGGGCGGCCCTTTTTATGTTGCAGCGCGAAAAAGCCGATTGACAGCCTTGAAAAGATTGGGAATGTATCGACCGGAACAGCACGTGCTGTCCATCTCAGGCATGGTCTTGCAAGACACCGCCGCGGCGGGTTGAGACCGACGAGATGGAGCGTGCAATGCAAGGACAGATCACGAAGTTTCACGAGAGCATCGGCTTTGGTGTCATCAGCGCCTCCGATGGTCGCAAGTATCGTTTCGCGAAGACGGATATCCAGAATCCGAATGGCCGCCTCGTCGGTCTCGATGTGGATTTCATCGTCGAATCGCGTAGTCCGAGAGACATCATTCTGTTGCATGGGTCGCCCTGGAGCGTTTTCGCCCGCGCGAACCCGGCCTCGAAGCGGAGCTGAAGCACCATGTCGCAAGCCATCGACAATCCCGCCCCAGAGAGCGCCGTGGATACCAGCGACGTGCCGCTCGTCGGTGCCCGCGAGCTCGCGCTCGCTCTTAAGATCCTCTCTGCGGGCAACGGTCTCTTGCTGCCGACGGTGACGCTGTCCGACGAGGACCTGCGCCGCGTCGAGCAGGATTTCTGGCAGATCTCGCCCCGCGCCCGCGTGCGCAAGGTGGCTGTTCTCCTGCGTTTCCGCAGCTTCCTGACCGCCTGCCAGACGCGTCACGTGAGCGATCTGATTGCCCTCCACGGCCAGGCCGCGATCGTCATGGCGCTCGAGGCCGCTGCCAAGATGCGCCTCAACGCCAAGTGGGGCTTCAACCCCGTCAAGATGGCCCGCGCCGTGAGCGAGGCGCTCGCCGCCGCAGCCGAGGGCTACGACGCGCGCACGGTTGCCGCTTAATTCTCCGTAGCCTTTCACTTTAGCGGTGATCCGGCCGGCCCTGTCCCCTATATAACGGGCATGGGCTCAACACTTGCCATCGTCGCTGCCTTCGTCGCGGTGTTTCTCCCCGCGCTGGCGCTTCTCGTCGTAGGGCTTGCCCGTCTCGCTGCAGAGCAACACCGGCTGCCGCCCCTCCCTGATTAACAGATCTCGCGGACCCTCCTTCGGATCCGGACGCATCGCCTTATACTGAGACGGCCGAGCAAAGGGATCGGACGTCCATGGGCCCTGTCGACAGTTCAGCGTCGGAAGACCGAGCATCCGAGGATCGGGTGCGGGAGGCCGACGCGCACGCAAGAACCCTCCACGAGGTCCCGGACGTCGACCTCTTTGCCGGCCTGTCGGAACACGAGCGCCAGGCATTGGCCCAGCGGCTTGCGCTTCACACGCTCCGCCGCGGCGACGTGCTCATGCGCCAAGGGGACCAGGCCGACGCGCTCTACGTCGTGGTCTCGGGACGTTTTGCCGTCACGCTCGAGGGGCGACACGACCCGGTCAGCGAGATCGGCCCTGGCCAGCCCGTAGGCGAGATCGCATTCCTGATCGATGGCGCGCGCACTGCGACCGTAACGGCCATGCGCGACAGCCTGGTGCTGGCGCTCCCGCGCGCCGAGTTCGATGCGCTCGTGGAGGCGCATCCCGGGATCTGGGGCACGCTGACCGCAACGCTCGCCCGCCGCCTGGCCGCCACCACGTCGAGCGCGGCTGCGTCGGCAACCCGGCTGGTGCCCCTGCCGCGCACCATCTGCATCGTTTCCGCCGGCGCTTCGCGCACCAGCACCGAGTTTGTCGCCAAGCTGGGAGATGCTCTGGCCCGGCGCGCGCGCTGCGTCGTGCTCTCGAGCGAAACGGCGCAGAGCCACCTGGGCAGCGATCGTTCTTTCGAAAGCGCAGACGCCATAGCGCGCCTGAATGCACTCGAAGCCGCCCACGAGCACCTGCTGCTGGTCGCGGACGATGCCGTATCGCCATGGACGGAAAAAGCCATTCGCCACGCTGACCTCGTCCTGGCGGTGGCCCATCACGCCGACGGGGCCGAGCCGAATGCCGTCGAGCGGCTGGCGGCGCGATTCGTGACGCCGGAGGCGACGCGCCTCGTGCTCTTGCATCCGCGCCGCGGCAAGGTCTCGGGCACGGCGCGATGGATGGCCTCTCGCGAGATCGCCATGCACCATCACGTCGCGCTCGACCGGACCGACGATATCGACCGCCTCGTGCGCTTCATCGACGGCAGTGCGGTCGGTCTTGTCGCCGCCGGAGGTGGCGCCCTCGCGGCCGCGCATACCGGAGTCTTCAAGGCTCTCTCTGAGGCCGGATTGACGTTCGACATCATGGGGGGAACCTCGGCAGGTGCCGCATTGGCGGCGGCGTTCGTGCTCGACGCGCCGCCCGACGACATCGACGACCGGGTCGGGGAGATGTTCGTCGCCAATCGCGCGCTTCGCCGCTACACGCTGCCGCGCTATGCACTCCTCGATCACACGGCCTTCGATGCCGAGCTCAAGCGCCTGTTCGGCTCGACCGACATCGAGGATCTGTGGCTGCCGTTCTTTGCAGTCTCGACCAACCTTTCACGCTTTGGTCTCGCCGTGCATCGCACCGGCCCCCTATGGCGCGCCATCCGCGCGTCGGCCTCGATCCCGGTGCTGCTGCCGCCGGTCTATACGCCGGACGGCGACATGCTGGTCGACGGTTGCCTCCTGGACAACGTGCCCGTCAAGGTCATGCGCGACTTGAAGAGGGGCCCCAATGTCGTGGTCAGCCTGAAGCCGCCGGAGCTCGACCGCTATGATGTCGATTACGAGGCTCTGCCGTCGCGCGGCGAGTTGATCCGACTGGTGCTCAACCCGTTGCGCCGCGACCGCTTGCCCGAGGCGCCCGGCCTCGTCGCCGTGCTCATGCGCGCCCTGATGGCCAACCGCCGCGACTTTTTGCGAGAGCTGGAGGCCGACGACGTTTCGCTGCAGCCGCCGATCCCCGACGGCATGGGTTTCCTCGATTGGCACCGCCACCACGAGCTGTACAAGGCGGCGTATCGATGGACGTGCGAGCGCATCGGCTCACGTGCCGCCGCCGGCCTGCCGCCCTGGTTCGCGGCAGCCCTTAGTACGCGTTCTCGCTCTTGAGGAGGGCGAGCGGCGTCATCGCGAGAATGTAGAGGTCGAAGAATACCGACCAGTTTTCGATGTAGTAGAGATCGTGCTCAACGCGCTTCTCGATCTTCTCGCGCGTATCGGTCTCGCCGCGCCACCCCGAGATCTGCGCCCAGCCCGTAATACCGGGTTTCACCTTGTGGCGGGCGAAGTAGCGCGAAACGACCTGATCATAGAGCCGGTCCTCGGCCTTGGCGGCGACCGCATGCGGGCGCGGACCCACCAAAGACAGCGTGCCCATGAGCACGTTGAAAAGCTGCGGCAGCTCGTCGAGGCTGGTCTTGCGGATGATCCGCCCGACGCGCGTCACTCGTGGATCGCTTTTCGTCACCAGCCGGTCCGCGGTGGCATCGCAAAGCGCCGTGTGCATGGAGCGGAACTTCAGCACCTCGATCAGTTCGCTATTGAACCCGTAGCGCTTCTGGCGAAACAGTACGGGGCCGGGGGAATCGAGCTTGATGGCGATGGCGACCAGCGCCATCACGGGTGCGAGAAGCACAAGCGCGCACAGCCCGATGAATTTGTCGAACGTCCATTTGGCCACATGCCCCCAGTCCGCGATCGGCCGATCGTGCAGATCGATCATGGCCACCGGACCCACATAGGAGTAGAGACGCCGCGCCAGCCGGATCTGGGTCGCTTGCGCCGGCAAGCGGATATCCGCCGGTAGCTCCGAGATGCGGTTTGCGACGTCGTGCAACCGGCTCTCGCCGGCGAGCGGAAGCGCGACGATGACGAGATCGACGCGAAGCATCCGCGAGACGCTGATGAGATCGTCGAGCGTTCCGAGGCGGGGATAGGCGCTGGCGGAAGCGTGACCGCGCGCGTCCGTGCGGTCGTCGAACACGCCGATGATCCGGAGCTCCATCCCTTGATCGGCCTCGAGCTTGTGGATCAGCTCCTCGGTGAGCGGCCCCGTGCCGTAGATGACGGCGCGCCGCTGCAGGCGTCCCGCCTTCGCGAGCCGTTGCACGACGAGGCTCACGCCCGCGCGCTCGGCCACCAGCACGGCGGCACCGGAGACGAGCCACAGCGCGAGCCAGCCGCGCGAGAGATCCGCGCCCGCCTTGAGAAAGAACGCGACGCCGCCGACCACGGCGAAAGCGGCGAACCATCCGAGCATGAGCCGGGGCAGGCTGCGATGCATCTTTGCGAGAGCTTGCGAGGAATAGAGGCCGAGCCGGTCGAAGGCGAGCACGGCACTGACGCCGGCGATCGCTATCATGGCGGCATAGAGGGGATCGGCCAGAACCTCCGTCTCGCCATGGTAGAGCGCTGCGACGAGGAAGCCGCTAAAGATCGTGAGCGCGAAGTCGGCGAGGCGCACGAGTCCCCCGACGACGATGGGCGAGATGCGCCCGACTCTGACATCCGAAAGCTGGAGGGAGGCGGGATACGCCCCGGAAAGGGTCAATGCGGCGGGGGGCGGGACAGTCGAGAACACGGCTTTGGCTCATTTTGTGACGAACGCTCGGCAAGATGCCGGCGATGAGCCAAGAGGTGCAGTCGCCATGCCACGCGGACGCAGATGGTCAGGCAACGGATAGATGGCGACGTTCAGCGCGCCGGCTGCGGATCGGCGCCATGAGGCGCGCGATAGAAATCGAGAACGGCGTCTGTCATCGCCGCCACCGTGAACTTGCTTTGCACGAGGCGCCTGAGCTCCGAGGCCTGCGCCAGCGCAGTGGCCGGATCCGCCAGCACGCTCTCCATCGCCGCCGCAAGCGCATCGACGGAGCCCGCTGCGATCAGTTTCGTCTCCGATCCGGCGACGATCTCGGGAATACCGCCGACGTTCGTGGCGATCAGCGGCTTGCCCTGCGCACCTGCTTCGAGCACCACGTAGGGGAAGCTCTCGGCACGCGATGGCACCACGAGGCAGCGTCCGAGAGGAAATGCGTCCGCGGCAGGCATCGCTCCGGGGAACGACGCCCGCACATCGAGCCCGAGCTGATGCGCCTGCGTCTTGAACGCGTCGCTCTCGGGTCCGCCACCGACGATCACGGCCCGGACGGCAGGCACGCGCGAGATGCGGGCAAGCGCTTCGAGCAGCACGTCGACACCTTTGAGATGCCGAAGCTCGCCGATGAACAGGAAATCCGCTGCATCGTCCGCCGGGGCCCGTGCAACGAAGTCCTCCGGTCCGAGACCGTTCGGGATCACCCGCCGCGGCGCTCCGCCTTCGCCTGCCAGCCGGGCATAGGCTTGCCGCGCGAAATCCGATTCGAAGATGAACCCGTCCGTCATCCGCCCCATGATCCGCTCGAGCAGCATGAAGAGCGTCCCGGCCGGCGTCCCGGGCTTGTAGTGCAGGCTGCCGCCATGCGGAGTGTAGAACGTCTTGATCCGTTCGCCGCCGCGCGCCCCGATCCAGGCCTTTGCGAAACGCGCGTAAGCCCCTCCCTTGGCGCCGTGCCCGTGCAGCACGTCGAGGTCCAGTGCCCGCGCGATCTTCACGATCCGGCGCAGGGCACCGAGATCGCCGATGCCCGGCCGCCGGCTCATGGGGATCAACGACAGCCCAAGCCTCAGCTTGGGTGCAATCGCGTTGAGTCGCTGCACCGTCAGCGCATCCGCGGCTGTGCTGTCGGCAACGATGCCCACGGAGTGTCCGCGCCGTGCCTGCTCGCCCGAGAGGTCCAGCACGTGGCGGAACAGCCCCCCGACCGGCGCGCGCATGACATGCAGGATGCGGAGCGCGCCGGCGCTGGCCTCGCTTGCGGGCGGCATCAGAAGAAGCGCTCGTTGACGTAGACCACGTCGCCCGGCTGCACCGGGAAATCGGCCGGGACGTCGAGCTGAGGCCCGCCGCCGCCGCCGCGCGTGACCCGGAAACTGCGCGTGCTCGCCCGATCGGTATAGCCACCTGCGATGGCAATGGCGGTCTCGACGGTCATGCCCGAGACGTAGGGAAATTGCCCGCCCGTCCGCACCTCGCCGTAGATGAAGAACGGCCGGTTCTGAAGGATGTCGACCGTTACCTGCGGGTCGCGCACGAACTCGGCGCCGAGGCGATGGCGGATGGTGTCCTCGACCTCGCGCGTCGTGCGCCCGCGAGCCGCCACCTCGTTGATCAGCGGCACGGTGATCATGCCTTCCTGGTCGACGGTATAGGCACGCGACAGGTTGGGCTGCCCGTAGATGAAGACGCGCAGCCGGTCGCCCGTGTCGAGCAGATAAGGCCCGCCGGCATCCGCAACGTAGCCCGCATGGACGACAGGCGCCTCCCAGGCCGCATCGGCGGGCGGCGGGGGATCGGCGTAGACGACCGTCTCGGCCTGGCGGCCCATATTCTCGAGTGCGGCGGAGACGATGACGTCGGGGTCGTGCGAACAGCCCGCAAGACCGAACGCGGCCGCGCAGGAGGCAACTCGGATGAAGGCTTTGACTCCGGCGCGCATGGTTCGACCGCTTGGTGAAATCGTGGAGCGGCCAGTGTTAGGGAGCCAGGGTTAAGAAAATCTAAGGAGTTGCCCGATTTTGGGAACCTTAAGGAAATTCTAACGCGACGCCGTGTATTCCGGGACAAGAAGATTCGCGGGACAAAAGCGAAAATGGCGCGAGCCACATACCATCGTCCGGACGATATCGATCTCGGCTCGCTCTGGCGGGCGGCGATCGGAAGCCTGCCGAAGCTCGCCGTCTTGGCCGTGGCGTTGGCCGCTGCCACCTATGGTGTGCTCGCCCAGATTGCCCCTCGCTACGTGTCGGAGACACAACTCGCGATCGAATCGATCGGCGCCAGCAATCCCTTTACCGACCCCTCGCGCTCCGGCGCCTCCGACAGCGTCACCGTGCGCATGGACAAGGAGGCGATCAACACCCACGTGCGCGCCCTCATGTCGACCGACCTCGGCGAGGCGATCGTTCGCGATATGAAGCTCGCGGACCGGCCCGAGTTCAACAGCGCCAAAGGCTCGCCCGACAGGCTTTCGGCGCTGCTGCGCCTTGTCGGCGTCGGTGCTCCGAGTTCGAAGGAGAGCGATCAGGATCGCGCCCTCGCAAGCTACTTCAAGCGTCTCGAGGTCTATTCACCGAAGGAGAGCCGCTTTATCGGCGTGCGCTTCACGTCAATCGATCCCGATCTGGCGGCGGCCGTCGCAAACCGCATTGCCGAGACCTATCGCGTCAACATGGCCCATCAGACCATCACCGAGACCGATGAGGTGCAGAAGGCGCTCGAGCCCAAGATTTCCAAGCTCGCCGACGAAGCGGCTGCGGCCGAGGCCGCCGTCGAGAAATTTCGTGGAGAGGCCAACATCTTCAAGGGCGGTCAGCAGGCGACCGGCCTGAACGAGCAGCAGCTCTCCGAGCTCAACGCCGAGCTGTCACGCGTCAAGGCGGCACGCAGCGAAGCCGAGGCCCGCGCCAAGCAGGCTCGCGAGATGCAGGACCTGGGCAGCGCTGAGACGCTGGCCGACGTGCAGAAGTCACCGCTGATCCAGAACCTCGTGCAAAGCCGCGTCCGCGTCGAACGCCAGATTTCGGAGCTGTCCGCGACGCTGCTTCCTGGTCATCCGCGCATGCGCCAGCTCTCCGCTGATCTCCGGGGTCTCAAGACCCAGATCGCCGACGAGGTGGCAAAGATCGTGGATGGCCTCGGCAAGGAGGCGAAGGTCACGGCGCTGCGGGAAGAGGCAATTCAGAAAAGCGTCGCCGATATCAAGACGCGCATCGTCACCTCCGGCCCGGAGGAGGCGAAGCTAAGAAGCCTCGAGGCCGACGCCAGATCAAAGCGCACGGAGCTCGACCGCTTGCGCGCGCAGTATGAGGCCAACCGTGTGCGCGCTGACGATGCCCGCACGATTCCCGTCGAAGCACAGATCGTCTCCGGCGCGCGGCCGTCGAGCGTTCCGGTATTTCCGAGAAAAGGGGCCACCGCGCTGCTCGTTGCCGTCGCCACCATGATGATCGGACTCGCCCTCGTCGTCACGCGAGGACTCCTGGGCGATGCGCGGGTCGCCTCGTCCGCCTCGGGGCGCGCCGAGCACCGTACGGAACGTGCCCGCCTGCAGCGCGAGCAGATGGAGCGGTCGCAGCCGGTGCTTCCGGTCCCCCGCAAGGAGCCGGCCGTCGAAAGTGTCGAGGCCGTGCGGCCCGTCAAGCCGGCGCCGCCCGCGCCGCCGCAGGCCGTCCCGGATGTGCCCCCCGCGGGCGCCGTCGAACCCGACGAGGTCGAGATTTCAACGCCCCAGCCGCAGATCGCCGCATCGGAGGAACCCCCGCGCACCGTGGCGGAAGGACCGGTCGCAGCGCCAGCATCGGTCCCTGTGGTCGCGCGCGATTTGTCCCCATCGACTGCGAGCGTCATCACCGAGATCGCAAGCAACGAAGCGATGGCCGAGCGGATCGAGAAACTGCGCAAGGGCGCTCTTTCGGGCACGCGTACAATGCTTACGGGCGCCGCCGATGTGTTTTCACTCGCGCGCGAGGCGGTTGCTGTCTGTCGCCATATCGCAACCAACGGGCACGCAGTCATCATGGTCGACTGGAGCCTCAACGGCGCGGGCATCGCCGAGCCGCTTGGCCTTCCATCGTGGCCGGGCTTCACCGAGCTGGCCGACGGGCGAGTGCGCTTCGAGGATGTGGTCCGCTCCCTGCGTGACAGCGACGTGCACATCATCCCCTGCGGTCGCGGCGCCGAGAACCCGGACGAGGCTATCGACAGCGACAGCATCAACTTCCTGCTCGACGCTCTGGACGACGTCTACGAGCACATCGTCGTGGTGGCCCGCACCGAGCCGGCCCGGCGACTGTTCGAGGCCATCCAAGGCCGCTTCGACTGCGGTGTAACGCTGGTGGCCGATCCGGCGCAGAAAGCGAAGCTGCGCGCCGACGGGGCGGGATCGTTCCTGGGCTTCGAGGTCGACGGCATCGCGCTGTTCGCTCTCGATCCCTCGGAGACCATCGCTCGCAACCGCCAGAAAATCGCCCGTGCCGGCTGAGGCCGCGCGCCCGTTAACAGGATCTGAACGAAGACCCGCTTAGCTCGCGTGTAGAGACCAACCGCCGCCGGGCCCGCTATGCGCTCCACCGCCACCGCGCTGATGCAGTTCGGGCTGTCCGCGCTCCACTATTCGGGGCTCGGCGCGCTCGTGCCGTCACGCGCGCGCGGCAAGGGGGTGATCTTCACCCTGCACAACGTGCGCCCCGAGCCGCCGCAAGCCTTCGAGCCCAACCGCATCCTGAAGATCGCGCCCGCGTTCCTGGAGACGGCGATCGAGACGGTGCGCCGCGCAGGTCACGAGATCGTTTCTCTCGACGAGGCCGCACGCCGCCTGAAGTCCGCCGCGCCGGCGCAGCCGTTCGCATGCTTCACGCTCGACGACGGCTACAGGGACAATCGCGACCACGCCTATCCCGTCTTCAAGAAGCACGGCGCCCCGTTCGCCATCTATGTTCCAACCGACTATCCCGACGGCAACGGCGATCTCTGGTGGCTGGTGCTCGAGAACGCGATCCGCAAGGCGAGCCGGATCCGCGTCGATCTCGGGGGCGTCGAGCGCGCGTTCGACTGCGCGACGCCTGAGGAAAAAAATCGCGCATTCCACGAGATCTACTGGTTCCTCCGCGGGCGTCCCGAAAACGAGCTCCGCGCCACCGTGCACGAGATCGCCGAGCGCGCGGGCTACGACACCTCGACGCTCTGCCGCGACCTCATCATGGGCTGGGACGAGCTGCGGGAGCTGGCAGCCGATCCGCTCGTCACCATCGGCGCCCACACCCGTCGGCATTTTGCCGTCGCGAGGCTTTCCGAGGAGGACGCGCGCGCAGAGATCGCGGAAAGTGTGGCCCGCATCGAGCATGAGCTGGGTCGCCCGTGCCGCCACTTCAGTTTCCCGTATGGAGATGCCGGAAGCGCTGGCGAGCGAGACTTCGCGCTCGCCCGCTCGCTCGGTCTCGAAACAGCCGTGACGACGCACAAGGACGTGCTGCGCGCGAAATACCCGATGACGGGGCTTCCGCGTGTCTCGCTCAACGGTGACTTCCAGGAGGCACGCTACGTCTCGGCCATGATGACCGGCGTGCCGTTCGCTGTCTTCGATACCGCGAAAGCGGCGCTCGCCCGTCTCAAAGGCCTTCGGGCGATGGCACAGGCCGAGGGCACCGTCACGGGCGCGGCGACCCGTCCGGGCTCTGCATCCATCTGACGAGCCACATGGCGGGCAGCACCCACAGCAGCCCCGCGACCGGGTAATAGACCAGCTCTGCGAACTTGCTGGCGCTGACCTGCAGCACCACCGCTACCATCATGGCCGCGAGTGCATAGACGGCGAGGAACACCAGAAGCGCGATGGCGCCGACGAGCTTGCGCGTGCGAACGGTCATGTAAGGCCTGAAATCCCGCAGAATTTTCCTTAACTTGGCTCAGGAGTCCGGCTGGCTCTCCAGCGCCCGATCATCGCATTGATCGGGGCGCGGCTTGGGCCTATCACACCGGGGCGAAAGACCAAGGAAAAAGCGCATGGCGGCGATCGGCACGATGAACGGCAAGACGCAAGCGGCTGCGGCCCAATGGGACGGCGCCGTGCGCCTGTGGCTGTTTTTCGTCGCGGGCCTTGTGCTGGCCATGATCACGGTGGGCGGCGCCACACGTCTCACCGACTCCGGCCTCTCGATCACGGAGTGGCAACCTATCCTCGGCGCCATCCCGCCGCTGAACGACGCCCATTGGCAGGAGGCATTTGCCAAGTACAAGGAGATTCCCGAGTACCACCTGGTCAACAAGGGCATGTCGCTCGAGGCTTTCAAGGCCATTTATTGGTGGGAATGGAGCCACCGCTTTCTCGGACGCATCATCGGGCTTGCGTTCGCGCTCCCGCTGGCCGTGTTCTGGATGCTTGGCGCGCTGCGTCCGGGCTTTCAGTGGAAATTCGCAGGCGTGCTCGCGCTTGGCGGCCTGCAGGGCGTCATCGGCTGGTACATGGTCAAGTCCGGCCTCGTCGATCGCGTCGACGTGAGCCAGTATCGCCTCGCGCTCCACCTCACGGTCGCGTTCCTGATCCTGGCGCTCGTCGTCTGGCTCGCGTTCGAGCTTGGCCGTCCTGAAATCGAGAGCCTAGCTGCACCGGGCGCCCTGAAAACCCTGCCGCTGCTCATTGTCGGCGCCATTTTCCTGCAGGTGGTGCTCGGCGCATTCGTCGCCAGCCTCAAGGGCGGCCTTGTCTACAACACGTGGCCGTCCATGGACGGCACGCTGTTCCCGCACGACCTGATGGCCATCGAACCCTGGTATCACAATCCGTTCGAGAACCCGGTGACGGCGCAGTTCAATCATCGCCTCGTCGCCTATGCCGTCGTGGCTTTGGTGGCGTGGGAGGCATGGCGAACGTTTTCGTCGCGCGTCGCGACGCGAGAGACGCTGATGTCCGCCGGCCTTTTGATGCTTGGCGTGCTCGGCCAGGCTGCACTCGGCATCTGGACGCTGCTCGAAGCCGTGCCCCTGTCGCTCGGCATCGCACATCAGTCCTGCGCCGCGATCCTACTCGTGCTCGCGGTTCGCCACCTTCACGTCGTCTCGCGCGGATCCTGATCGCCGGCCGATGCCTCAGCCGTCGCGATCGGACTTCCGGCCGATTTTCCGGCGCGGCTCGCCGAAGCGCTTCTCCGACGCATAAACCGCGATTGCGAACGCGCCCACGATCAGGACGACCAGTGATACCAAAGCCATGGCAAGACCTCCTACGGCGTGTGCCGCAGATTGGTCCGGTTCGCAAATCGCCGCTGTTCCGCGCGTGACAGCCGACGCTGCCCAGTCCAAAACGCTCTAAACCCCGAGCATCAATCGGATATTCTGCACAGCGGCGCCGGCCGCACCTTTGCCGAGGTTGTCCAGTCGCGCCACCAGCACGGCTTGGCGCTGGGCCTCGTTGGCAAACACATAGAGCTCGAGCTTGTCCGACCCGTTGAGCGCCAGCGCATCGAGCCGCCCGCCAAGCTTGGCGCTCTCCGCCGCCGGCACGACGCGGACATGCTGCGCGTCCGGATAGTGGTCTTCCAGCGCCTTCTGCAAATCGGCGCCCGAAGGCTTGCCCGGAAGCGTATCCAGATGCAGAGGCACGCTGACCAGCATGCCTTGCCGGAAGTTGCCCACGGAGGGCACGAAGATCGGCTGCCGCGAGAGGCCGCTGTAGCGCGTGAGCTCGGGCACGTGCTTGTGCGCAAGGCTAAGGCCATAGAGCTCGAAGTCGGGGGCCGACTTCGTTACCTCGTAGGCCTCGATCATCGATTTACCGCCGCCGGAGTAGCCCGACACGGCGTTCACGGTCACCGGATAGTCGGACGGCAGCAGCCCCGCATCGGTGAGCGGCCGCAGCAGGGCGATGCCTCCGGTGGGGTAGCATCCGGGATTGGCGACCTGACGGGCCGAGCGGATCGCGTCTGCTTGGTGGCGGTCCAGTTCGGGAAACCCGTACACCCAGCCTTCCGACACGCGGTGCGCGGTCGAAGCGTCGACGATCTTGGGCGCCCGGTTGCCGAGCGTCCCCGCCAGCGCCACGGCCTCTACGGCTGCGGCGTCGGGCAGGCACAGCACCACCAGGTCCACCTCGCCCATGAGCGTGCGGCGCGCATCGGGATCCTTGCGAGCCTCGGCAGCGATGCTGGCCACCGAAATGGCCGGTTCCGCCGCCAGCCGCTCGCGGATCTCGAGCCCCGTCGTTCCCGCTTCTCCGTCGATGAAGACGCGTGCGTTCATCCGCCGAGCCCGAGCCGGTGCAGGATGCCCTGGAAGATGGTCTCCGAGCAGCCGACGCCGTAGGCGGCACAGACGATCTTGTGACTGTCGCGGTAGATCATGTCGAGCGCCACGTACAGAATGATGATGAGGCCGACCCAGGCGATCCAAGGATAGCGGGCCAGCAGCTTCGCGATATAGGTCGACGCAACCGCCATCAATACGATGGCGATGGCGAGGCCGATCACCAGCACCAGCGTCGATTCACCCGCGGCGCCTGCGACCGCGAGCACGTTGTCGAGCGACATCGACACGTCGGCCAGGATGATGGTCCAGAGCGCCGACCAGAAGTTGGTCTCGTTGTGGGGCACCCCATTGGAGGCGAGCTGGCTCTCGACATGTTCGATCGAATGCTCCTGACCCTCCATGATCTGCTTGTACATTTTCCAGGAGACGAACAGCAGCAGAAGGCCGCCGGCCAGCGTGAGCCCGATCACCTGCAGCATCTGCTGTGCGATGCCCGAGAAGAGGATGCGCAGCACCACGGCGCCGGCGATGCCCCAGAAGATGACCTTGGCGCGCATCGAGCGATGCACCCGCGAGGCGGCCATGCCGACCACGATCGCATTGTCGCCCGCGAGCGTCAGGTCGATCATCAGGATGTTGAAGAGGGGGACGGCGTTCGCCGCCCACCACGCGGGGTTTGTGATGTGTTCGAGCTCAATCAGCAGGGCTTCAAGCATCAACTTCGCCTTTCCGGGAAGATGGACCTGGCGCCCATCCAAATTTGGCAGCAGAGAACAACACCATATTTAGATAAAAAACAACGGCCCGCGAGAGCGGGCCGTTGCCAAGAAATCCCGTAGGGTTGGGGCGCGATGGACGCCCCGGCATAAGCGCTGCCGGGAGCGTAACCATAAGCACTTGCAAGCCTTTAGCGCTTCGAGAACTGGAAGCTGCGGCGAGCCTTCATGCGGCCGTACTTCTTGCGCTCGACGGTGCGGCTGTCGCGCGTGAGGAAGCCGCCCTTCTTCAGCACGCCGCGCAGCTCCGGCTCGTAGTAGGTGAGCGCCTTGGAGATGCCGTGGCGTACGGCGCCGGCCTGACCCGAGAGACCGCCGCCGGCCACTGTCACGACGATGTCGAACTGCGTCGCGCGGTTGGCGGCAGCCAGCGGCTGCTGCAGCAGCATCTGCAGCACAGGGCGTGCGAAATACTGCTTGAAGTCCTTCTTGTTGACCGTGATCACGCCCTTGCCCGGCTTGATCCAGACGCGGGCAACGGCATCCTTACGCTTGCCGGTTGCGTAGGCACGCCCGAAGCTGTCGAGCTTCTGCACGTGCACCGGAGCATCTGCGGCGGCAGCCCCCTTGAGGGCGCCGAGATCATCCAGGGATTTGCTTTCCTGCACCATGGCTATTAGGCCCTCGAGTTCTTACGATTGAGCTTTGCGATGTCGAGCGTCGTCGGCGTCTGCGCCGCGTGCGGATGCTCGGCACCCTTGTAGATCTTGAGGTTGCGCATCAGCTTGCGCTGCAGCGGGCCGCGCGCGAGCATGCGCTCGACGGCGAGCTCGAGCACCCGCTCGGGGAAGCGTCCTTCGAGGATCCGCTTCGGGGTTGTCGACTTGATGCCGCCGGGGTAGCCCGTGTGGCGAAAGTACTCTTTGCCATCGCGCTTGTTGCCGGTCAGGGCGACCTTATCGGCATTGATGACGATGACATTGTCGCCGCAATCGACATGCGGCGTGTAGATGGCTTTGTGCTTGCCCTTGAGGCGGGTGGCGATGAGGGCAGCGAGGCGTCCGACGACCAGCCCTTCGGCGTCGATCAGCACCCAATTCTTCTGCACCTCGCCGGGTTTGGCGACAAAAGTCTTCATGGCGGGAGATTCCTGCCTGCGTGTTGGAAAAACCGGCGCGCATAGCGTCGCCGTTGCGAAGCAAGCTATCTACGTGAGCCAGGGGCACCCGTCAATTTGCGAGGTGAAATAAATTAAGCAGCAATTTCAGCAATATAAGCATAGATGTAATATAATACCACAAATATGGTCGTATATTACCACACTCATGGAGCGATCGGTCGCCAAACCTGAGGCTGGGCGTTCTTGCGGCCGCTCGCCCGCGGGTGTAGCCCAGAAGCGGCAACGTGTCTCGAGACGCCGACGCACGCCCGGGCCTCGGCTCGAGGCGGATAGCGCGTCGGAACAACGGGACCTGGCGTCCGTTCTTAGATCCGTCTCAGTTGTAATCTTAAGTGCGCATCTGCGACGCCGGGGAAGCAATGCGATTCTGACCTGATGGGAGGGTTACGCCCTATGAGCACTATCTTCACGCGCCTCAAGTCAATGGCGTTCGGTCTCGCCTTTGTTGCGGGCGTAGCGTTCGCCGGGGCGCTGGGCGCTCGAGCGCAGGAGTTCAAGCAGATCGAGCTCACCGATCAGATGGTGGCCAACTTCATCGCTGCTCAGAAGGATTTTGCGCCTCTCGCAAGCAAGCTCGTCGAAGGCGGAGAATCGCCCGATGCGGCCCTGACCAAACAGCTCGAGGACATCGCCAAGAAACACGGCTTCGCAAGCTTTGCCGAGTTCGAGGACGTCGGCGCCAATATCACGGTCGTTCTCGACGGGCTCGATCGCGCCTCGGGGACCTTTACCGACCCGGTCGAGAAAATGAAGAAGGAGCTCGAGGACATCAAAGCCGATGACTCGATCCCGGCCGAGGACAAGAAGCTGGCGGTCGACGACCTAACGCAGGAGATCGCGCAGTCGCAGCCGCTGCAGCACAAGGGTAACATCGACGTCGTGAAGAAGCACGTCGCCGAGATCGAAGCCCTCATTCCGGAGGAAGCCGGCGAGAGCGGCCCCGAGGACGGCGATCCGCCCGCGCCGTAGTCGCGGCCAGCCCTCGTGAGAGGGTGGCGGCGCGAGGAGCTTGGTGCAACCGGGAGACGGCGTTCTCGTGATCAGCGACACCGAGATTGTTGAGGCGCCACCCCTCCACGTTGCGCGGCCCGAGCCGGGCTTCGCGCTGGTCACGCTGGCGTCGCCGGCAACCCGCAACAGTCTCTCGCGCCGCATGATCGCTGCGCTCGACCGCAGCATTGCCGAGCTGTCCCAGGACCCGTCCGTATCCGCGATCGTCATCGCCGCAGAAGGACGCGCCTTTTCCGCAGGGCACGACCTGAAGGAGCTGACACGCCACCGCGCCGATGCAGACGGCGGGCGTGCGTTTTACACCGAGACCATGCAAGCCTGCGCGCGCCTCATGCAGGCCATCGTGCGTTGCCCCAAGCCCGTCATTGCGGCCGTCGAAGGTGTCGCGACCGCCGCCGGCTGCCAGCTCGTCGCCACATGCGATCTCGCCGTCGCTGCCACGACGGCGACCTTCGCCACGCCCGGCGTCAATATCGGCCTTTTCTGCTCGACGCCGATGGTCGCGCTCTCGCGCAACGTTTCACGCAAACGCGCCATGGAGATGCTGCTCCTGGGTGAGCTGCTCTCCGCCGAGGACGCCGAGCGCTACGGCCTCGTCAATAGGGTCGTACCGCTCGAGCGCGTGCGCGACGAGGCCTTCGCTATGGCGCGCACGATCGCCTCGAAATCGCCGGTGACGGTCGCCATCGGCAAAGAGGCGTTCTACCGGCAGGTCGAGCAGCCGCTGGGCGAGGCCTATGCCTACGCAGCGTCCGTCATGGTTGAAAACATGATGGCTCAGGATGCGGCCGAAGGCATCGGTGCCTTCCTGGAGAAGCGCCCGCCCGCGTGGAAGGGCAGCTGATCATGGAGCCGCGCATCTCGTTTGTAACGCTCGGCGTCGCCGACATCGCGCGTGCGCGCGCCTTCTACGAGAAGCTGGGGTTCAAGGCATCGTCCGCCTCGAACAAGAATGTAACATTCTTTGACGCGGGCGGAGTTGTGCTCGCGCTCTTCGGTCGCAAGGCACTCGCCGACGACGCTGGCGTATCGGACAAAGGCTCGGGTTTTTCGCGCATCTCCGTCGCCCACAATGTGCGGTCCGAGGAGGAGGTTGCACGTGTGCTGGGGGAGGCCGAGGCCGCCGGTGCCACGATCCTGAAGCCGTCGCAGAAAGCCTTCTGGGGCGGGCAATCCGGATATTTCACCGATCCGGACGGCCATGTCTGGGAAGTGGCCTACAACCCATTCATGCCGCTCGATGCCGCGGGGCACGTGACGCTGCCGTACGATGCGGCTGAGGCCGCTACCGCACCGGGTGATGCAGAGATTGCGGCCATCCTCACGTCGTCGCGCACGTTTGCCGTCATCGGCGCCTCCGACGACCCGAGCCGCCCGAGCTATGGCGTCATGGGCTACCTGAAGGCCAAGGGCTATAAGGTGATACCGGTCAACCCGAAGCTCGAAGGCCGCAAGGTCCTGGGTACCGTCGCAAAAGCAGATCTCGCGGCCATCCGCCAGCCGGTCGATGTGGTCGATATCTTCCGCCAGCCCGGCGCGGCGCTCGACGTGGTGCGCGCGGCGATCCGCGAGAAGGATCGGCTCAAGATCAAGACGGTATGGATGCAGCTCGGAGTGATCAACGAGGAGGCTGCGCGAGAGGCGCGAGCTGCAGGCCTCACGGTGGTCATGGATCGCTGCCCAAAGATCGAATACGCGCGCCTGATCGGATCGTGACGGCGTTTTTTGGCCTTTCGTGCTGCTGACACGCCGCAAGGCCGGACTGAAATCAACTAGTCCGCCGCGATCTCGAATGAGCTTTCGAGGTCTGCCGCCGCGCTTCCGCCGACGAACACATCGAACTTGCCCGGCTCGATGACCGGCTTGCCGTCGTCGTCGTGATAAGCGAGGTCCGCGGCATTGAGCACGAAGCGCACCGTGCGCCGTTGTCCCGGCTTCAGCGCCACTTTCTCGAAACCCTTGAGCTCGCGCAGCGGGCGTGAGCGCGCAGCCACGAGCTGCCGCGTGTAGAGCTGCACCACCTCTTGCCCGGACCGCATGCCGGTGTTCGTCACGTCGACGCGCACCTCGACCTTGCCCCCGCGTCCCATGCGGGGCGCGCTGATCTCGAGATGCGAATATTCGAAGGTGGTGTAGCTGAGCCCGTGCCCGAACGGATAAAGCGGTGTCGGACGCTCGTCGATATAGCCTGTCGTATAGCGGTCGCCGAACGAGTGGTCGTCGCCGGTCATCGGCCGGCTGGTGGGCAGATCGCTATAGGAGATGGGCACCTGCCCGACGGAGCGCGGGAACGTCATCGGCAGCTTGCCGGATGGCGCGTACTGTCCGGTCAATATTTCCGCAAGCGCCGCCCGCCCCTCGGTCCCAGGGTGCCAGGTCACCATCAGCGTCGCGACCTTCGCGGAGACGTCCGCGAGCGCCAGCGGACGCCCGGTGTCGACGATGAGCACGATTGGCTTCCCCGCCGCCACCAGCGCGTCGAGCATCTCCTCCTGCACGCCGGAAAGCCCGAGGTCGGTACGCGAGACGCCTTCTCCGGAAGCCACGCAATCTTCGGCCGCCATAAGCACGACGAGATCCGCCGCCTTTGCCGTCGCGACGGCGCCGGCCTTATCCTTGAACGCAAGTCCGCACGGGTCGGCAAAGCCCTCGGCGAACAGCAGTGACTGCCCCCGTCCCATGCGCGCCTTGAGCGCGTCGAGCAGCGTTTCGGTCTTCGGCTTTTCGAGCAGCGCCGGGCCGTACCAGGAATGATCGTTGGTGGCGATCGCCGCCGCGCCGATGAGGGCGACCGTGCCGGATTTGGGCGTGATGGGGAGCGTCGCCCCGCTGTTCTTGAGCAGCACGAAGCTTTCCCGCGCGACCTCGCGCGCCGCTTTGCGCACGGCCTCCTCTTTCGGGCGCGCGGGGATCTTGCGCACCCCGCCGGGGGAATCCGCAAAAAGGCCCATCCGGTATTTGACCGTGAGAACGCGGCGCACCGCAGCGTCGATCTGTGCCGTCGAGACGCGCCCCCCTGCGATCGCATCTCCCAGATAGCGGTCGTAGGCTTGGCCCGCCATGTCGAGGTCGATACCTGCGTTGAACGCCTTGCGCGCGGCATCCGCATGATCGGCGGCGACGCCGTGATTGACGAGTTCGGTGACGGCCGCGAAATCGGACATCACGATCCCGTCGAAGCCCAGCCGATTTTTGAGGACATCTGAAAGGAGCCATTGGTTCGCCGTCACCGGGATGCCGTTGACGGTATTGAACGAGGCCATCACGGTTTCGGTCCCTGCGGCGATGGCAGCCTGGAACGGCGGAATGTAGCGATCGAAAAGTTCCGCTGCGGAGATCTGGGCCCCATTGTAATCCCGTCCGCCCTCCGGCGCCCCGTAGCCGACGAAATGCTTGGCCGAAGTCGCGAGCCCGCCCTTGCGATAGCCGGTGACGCGCGCGGAGGCGAACGCCGCCGCAAGGAACGGATCCTCGCCCGCGCCTTCGATCACCCGCCCCCAGCGGGGATCGCGCGAGATGTCGACCATGGGCCCGAACGTCAGATTGATGCCGGTCTGCGCCGTTTCGAGTGCAACCAGCTCCGCCGCGCGTTGCGCCAGTTCAGGCCGCCACGTCGCCGCCCAGGCGATCGGCGCCGGGAAAGCGATCCGAAAGGCATAGATGGCATCGAGCGCGAACAGCATGGGGATTTTGAGGCGCGACTGCGCCATCGCCGCTTGGAAATCACGCATGTGATCCGGATTGACCACGTTAAGCATGGCGCCGATGCGCCCCCGTCTAACGGCTTCGAGCTGCGCATCGTGGGGGAAGGCGAGCGAGGGGAAGTTGAGCTGGCCGATCTTCTCCTCGAGCGTCATCCGGGCCAGCAAAGCCGACACCTTGGCGTCGATCTCGGAGGCGATCGCACGGGCCGGAGAGGGGCTGGGCGATGGGGTGGAATGGGCGGTCGCGGACGAAAAACAAGTAAGTAGCGTCAAAAGGATAAGGCGAAGTCTCATCGATGCGCGGCCCTGTCCAGCATCCAAAGAGGCATGGTATACGGGTGGCCGGGCTCGCGTCTATTTCGCATCTTGTGGAAAGCCTCATGTGCTACAACATGTCCACCCCGCGACCCCTCACAACAAGAGCCGGTCATAATAACCAGGAGAACGAGATGCCGGCCGGCGTCCACATGAAGAACAAGCTCGATACCGACCGCTGCGCCCGCACGATGCTGCCGATCGACCTCGATGGACGCGAGGTCGTGCTCGAGGCCCGTGCCTACCAGGGCAAGCACGAGCACACGCAAGCCATGGCGCTCATCAACCGCGGCAAGGGCAAGGACGCGGGTGAGATTCCGATCGTGCGCGTGCATTCCGGCTGCGTGACCGGCGACATCTTCCATTCGCTGCGCTGCGATTGCCGCGCCCAGCTCGATGCCGCGCTGAAGCGCATCGCAGAAACGCCGAACGGCGTCCTCATCTATTTGCCGTTCCACGAGGGGCGAGGCATCGGGCTCTTCAAGAAGATCAAGGCTTATGCGCTTCAGGATCAAGGGCTCGACACCGTTGACGCCAACATCGAGATCGGCGAGCCCATCGACGCGCGCAATTATGAGCTGGCGGCCGAGGTGCTGCGCGATCTCGGCTTCGCAAAGATTCGCCTGATGACGAACAACCCCGCGAAGATCGAAGCGCTCGAGGATTCCGGCATCGAGGTCGTGGATCGCGTGCCCGTGGTGGTGCGTCCCAGTGCCCACAACGAGCACTACCTCGACACCAAACGCCGTCGCATGTCCCACAAGCTCTAGAGTCCCCCTCGCTCCAAGTCTTGTGGCGAGGGCGGTAGCCCCTACCACGCCAGCTCGGCCATCGCGACGAGCGCGGTCGGCGCCCCTGAGGGAAAGAGCGTTGCGAGCTTGTCGGCGTCGATCGCGCTGTCCGTCGTGACCTCCTGCCGATGGATGCCGCCGGCGACGAACAGAGCGTCGAGCCCGGCCAATTTGGCTCCCGTGAGATCGGTCCTGACGGAATCCCCGATGACGAGGATCTTGCTCGCGGCAACCGCCGCGCCGCGGATTCGCTCCGCCGTCTCCTGTGCCGTGACGTAGGCCGAGGCATGCGGCTTGCCGGCCCAGTAAACGTCGCCGCCGAGGTGCGCGTAGGCATCCGCAAGCGCGCCCGCGCACAAATACAAGCGCCCGCCGACATCGACCACGAGATCCGGGTTGGCGCACACGAACGGCAGCTCGCGCTCGCGCGCGCCGGCAAGCACGTCCCGGTAGCTCTCGACAGTTTCGTTGACGTCGTCTACGAGCCCCGTGCAGACGATGGCCTCCGCTGCGTCGAGCGGCGAGTCCGTCGCGGTCGCCGCGTTGAAGAACGCCGCATCGCGTGCCCTTGGGCCGATGAAGTGCACGCGCCGGTAGCCCTTCTCCGTGATATGAGCCAGCGCGATCTCGCCCGACGACACGATGGCATCATAGGCGTCCGTCGGAACGTGGCGGGCTTCGAGCATCGCCTCCACCCGATGAATGGGCACCGGGGCGTTCGTGAGCAGAACCACCGTGCCCCCGCGCTCGCGGAAGCGGATCAGCGCCTCGGTCGCCCGCGCATAGGCACGAACGCCATCGTGCACCACGCCCCACACGTCGCAGAAAAGAACGTCATAGCGTTCGAGAAGGTGACCGGCGCTGGCGATGATCGGGGGGACGCGCGAGGACGATGACATGACGGTCCGGGGATGACGGGATGAGGGGATGGCGGCCGGCGGCTTGACCGCGCGGCCAACGGTTTAAAACCTGTTCTGGTCCCGCCGTCATCTTTTTTGTGTCATTGGAGCCGGTGCGGAACCATCGGCACAAATACGCGCGGCCCCGCTTGAGCACCCCACCGAAGCCCGCTATCCCGGATATCGTGCCGCCGATCGCGGCCAAGAAAACAGGGAGCAACACACGATGGAAATCTGGTTCCGCGCCGGCGAAGCAACGGTGCTGGCGAAAGAAGGACAAGTCACGGACGCCATGCCCGAGGTCGTCATCGGTTCGGTCAAGGGTCCGGTCGGCACCGCGTTCGCCACCATGATGGGGCAAGCGGTGGGTCACACGCGTTTCTTCGTGATCCGCGACCTCAACCAGATGGTCCGCCCGGCAACCATGATGACCTCCAAGGTCACGATTTCGAGCGCGGCTTACGTCGATCTCTTCGGCGGTGTCGTGCAGGCGGCGCTCGGCGATGCGATCGTCGATTGCCTGAAGGACGGCGTCATTCCGGCCGAGATCGCCAACGACATCTGCATCATCATTACCGTTTGGCTCGACCCGCGCTGCCCCGATGATCCCAACCTCGACAAGAAGGATCTCTACCGCACCAATTACGAGGCAACCAAGATCGCCATCGCCCGCGCCATGAAGGGCGAGCCGACGGTCGCGGAGCTGATCGCCAACCGCGACAAGATTCGGCACTACGCGCTCGAAGGCGTGCTCGACGAGTAGGAGGAGCTACCAAGCGGAGGCTTGTCCGGAAGACTGGGCCTCCGCTTGCTGCGCTTGAATCTCAGGACACGGCCTCGTCTTCCGTTTCCTCGCTGTGCACCTCGATGGCGCCGCGCTCGAGCAGTTCCAATGCCGCATCCGCGATTGTTCGCTGCGCCTTGAGCGCCTCTTTCGTCTTGACCGCTGGCCCGCTTTCGAGTTCGACCTCGATTGAGCGGCGTGCGCGGGTTGGAACGGCTTCCAGTATCTTTGCGACCAATGGCTTTGGGACGCCGAACAGCGCCTTGACGATGACGTCGACGTTTATCAAATCGAACACTGTGACAAGCGATGCAGGTGTCAGCTTGCCGAGGTCGTCGAACGTGAACAGTTGCTGGCGGATGAGTTCCGCGTCTTTCTCGTTATAGACGCCGATGGCTTGCAAACATTCGTCCATCAGTTTGCGGTCCATCTTGTTCAGCACGTCAGCCATTCGCGTATGAGGCGAAAGGTCGGAGTCGCTCCGGCGATTGAGCAGAATATCTTGTATGAACGAGAATTCGAGCAGAGCAAGCGGCCGCTCTGCGACGGGCCGAAGGCTCAACATGCGCGCCGTGACTTCCGTTGTCTGCGCCCTGTCGAGGAGCTTGAGGATGGCTGCGGACGTTACGGGCGCGGCGCGCGAAAGAACCAGCGCGATCACCTGCGGATGCTCTTTTTGCAGGTACTGGCTCAGAGCGATGTCCGGGATTTTCTGAAGCTGCTGCCAGACGCCGTGCCCGGATTTCGTTCCGGTCTGAGCCATGAGAGCTTCGATTTGCGCGGGCGTCAGAACGCCTTCCAGGAGCTCCTGAACCTTCTGGCTCGTCGCCATGAGGTCGACGCCATTTTTCAGGTCGTTGGCGAATTCCTCTATGATCGTGTCGATGGCGTCCTTGGAGATCGACCCGAGATCGGTCGCGGCTTGCGCGATGATCTTGACCTCTTCCTCGTCGAAATGTTTGAGGACGCGGCTGGCCAGTTCCTTGTTCATGGCAAGGAGGAGGGCCGCAGCCTTCGCCGTCCCTTGGAGGCCGGGATTGGGCTGTTCGCGCTGCTGGCGTTCCGCTGCCAATGCACCTCCAAGAAAGTGTAATTTGCCCCATTGCAGCGCCGCGAATCATCCCGACGCTGACGAAAGCCTAGCAGCATTGGACTAAAGTTGGCAGCTTGCTCTGGGTTGAGCAGCGCGGGCTTTCCCGACCTGTGCGGGTGCTGGCCGATGCGCCGACGAGGAGAAATGCGTTGCCGCTCGGCTGCAGGCGTCGTCGCCCGCCGATCAAAGAATGGTGCCGGATGAGAGATTTGAACTCCCGACCAACGGTTTACAAAACCGCTGCTCTACCACTGAGCTAATCCGGCGAACCCATAGGTTAGGCTCGAACGCGCCCCTTGTATCGAACTTGAGGGGCGCGAAAAAGCCCCTTCTGCCTCACCGCTTGAGCCCGCGTTCCCAGGCCAGCGCATGCGTGACGATGAGATCGAGATTGGCGAGATCGGGCTTCCAGCCGAGCTGGCCGCGGATCTTGGCCGAGTCCGCGACGATCGCCTCCGCATCGCCGGGCCGGCGCGGCCCGAGGTTGACGGGAAACGGCCCGCCTGCCGCGCGCTTCACGGCCTCGATCACCTCGATCACCGAATATCCGGACGAGTAGCCGCAGTTGAAGATGTCCGAAGCACCGCCCGCCTCGAGGTGTTTGAGAGCGGCAACGTGTGCCGCAACGAGGTCGGACACGTGGATGTAGTCGCGAACGCACGTCCCGTCCGGGGTGGGATAATCCGTGCCGAACACGTCCATCGACGGGCGCTTGCCGAGCGCCGTCTCGCACGCAACTTTGATGAGATGCGTCGCCCGAGGTGTCGATTGACCTGTCCGGCCAGACGGGTCGGCGCCGGCCACGTTGAAATAGCGCAGCGCCACATAGCGGAAGTCGTGCGCAAACGCCGTGTCCGCAAGCATGAGTTCGGTCATCAGCTTCGACATGCCGTAAGGAGAGACCGGCTTGAGTTCGGCGTCCTCTCTGACGGGAATGGATTTCGGATTGCCGTACACCGCGGCCGTCGAGGAGAAGATGAAGTTCTTGACCCCGGTTCTCACGGCGCTCTCGATGAGCGCGCGCGAGTTCACCGTGTTGTTGAGATAGTAGCCGAGCGGATCGGCGACCGAGTCCGGCACGACGATCGATCCCGCGAAATGGATGATGGCGCGCACGCCATGCTCGCCGATGACGCGCTCGACCAGAGCCTGGTCGCCGATGTTGCCTTCGATCAGCAGCGCGGGCGGGGGGACCGCCGAGCGAAATCCGGTCGACAGATTGTCGACGACAACGACTTTGTCGCCGGCGTCGAGAAGCGCCAGCACCATATGGCTGCCGATGTATCCGGCGCCGCCTGTCACGAGTACGGTCATGTCCGCCGCATAACACGGAATTGGTTCACAAACTGTAGGGCGGGAGGTGCAACCGCATACGGAAAGACAGCGCGCTTGTGATGCGTGAACACGTGTTAACCCGCGCCGGAGGCGGCGTCACGCTCACGAAGTTAAAGCAATGTTATGCGTTTCAGGCTAAAGTGATGGAGAAATTTGCTGAGACCGACTGCGAGGAGATTGTCATGCGTTCACGGGTCTTCGCCCTGCTTCTGGCTGCCATCGGCCTTGCGCTGATCCCGGCCGCTGCCGAGGCCGGCCACCGCCGCCATCACCACTATCATCCCCATCAGGACTACAACCATCGCGGTTGGGTCGGCACGTACGATCCCTATTACCACCGCCATTATCGGTCGGATTGGGAGTATGATCGCTACGCCTATTACGCGACGCCGCGGCGCTACTATCCCTCCTACAACTCCGGTTATTGGCGCCCGACCTACGAGCTGCGCATTCGCCGCGACTACTATCGCCCGTATGCCTCGCTGCCGCCCTACTATCAGGCTTGGGGTTATCCGAAGCGTCATTATGTGAAGCGCAAGTACCGCCGCCATCACTGGTGAGCCCGGCGCACGCCGCCCGCATGCATCTCGATGAGAGGTACGGAAAAAGCCGCCTTCAAAGCGGCTTTTTTTGGCGTCTTTCGGGCACCATGGCTCCGCGTTCATGCCCCATTCATGGGGCATATGATGAACTGCAATCTGAACTTATTGCCGTCGAGGTGCGTTTGCTCACAGCCGCGCCTTTCGACTCTGGGGAGAGACCCATATGATCAAGAAGATGATGAGCGCACTGATGGCGCTGATGCTGGTCGCCGGCGTAACCGCGGCTTCGATCCAGCCTGCGGAGGCAGGTCGGGGCGGGCGCACGGCGGCAGGTATCGCCGCTGGCATCATCGGCCTCGGGTTGCTCGGGGCCTACGCACATTCCCGCGATCGCGACGACTACTATTATGAATCCCGCGAGCGTTGCTATCCCGGCCCCGAGGAGTGCGGCTGGAAAAACCGCCGCTGCTTCACCAACAGCTGGGGCGACACGGTTTGCCGCGGCGGCCGCTGGACCTGCTGGCGTCCGACGTACTGCGACTAGGTCCCGCCACGCGCGGTCTGATCTGATCGCAACGAGACAAAGGAAGGGCGGCACCGTTCTGGGCGCCGCCTTTTTCGTTTTACGCAGAGCCGCGCCGCCTCTGGAGCGCCGCCCAGTGCAGCGCCACCGCCGCCGCGTTCGAGACGTTGAGGCTGGCGAGCGCCCCGGCGGTCGTGATCGACACCAACGCATCGCAGGTCTGCTGCGTGAGTTCGCGCAATCCCTTGCCCTCCGCGCCGAGCACGAGCGCGGTGGGACCCGTGAACGGCTCGTCCTCGAGCCTCGCCTGCGAGGTCCCTTCGAGGCCGATCAGGCGGAACCCGAGCGCCTTGAGGTCGAGCATCGTGCGCGCGAGGTTCTGCACCGGCAGCACTGGCACCAGATCGAGCGCCCCCGAGGCGGCTTTCGCCAGTACCCCGTTGAGCGGCGGGCTATGGCGCCGCGTGAAGATCAAGCCGGCCGCGCCGAAAGCGGCGGCGCTGCGAAGCACCGCTCCGGCATTGTGCGGATCCGTGACGTGATCGAGCAGAACCAGCGGCCCCAAGGTCGCCGCCCGCGCCACGAGTTCATCGAGACTCGGCTCCGGCAGCGGCTCGGCTTCGAGCAGGAGTCCTTGGTGAACGGTATCGGCGCCGAGGAGATGATCGAGGTCTCCAGGCGTCGCCCGGTCGATGAGAACGCCTCGGGCTGCAATGACTTCGGCAAGGCGCCGTTCGGCGTTTTCGGTCACCAGCAGCCGTCGGACGCGCCGCGCGGGGTTCTTGAGGGCTGCTTCAACTGCGTGGCTGCCGAACAGCCGCACCAATCCGTCATCGGGCGGAGGGACGCCACCGCGTGCAGGAGACCGCCCGCCCGCCCCTTTTGAAGTGTACAGCCGAGACCCGCCGCGTGAGCCGCCCTTGAAACCTCCAAACCCTCGGTTTTTCGGCCCCTTCTTGTTGGCTGGGCGATCTGTCATGGGGGGAGAACTCCGGTTGGGGCGAGGCCCGGTCGAACCCGTCCCATACGGGTTTTTCCGCGCTTTTCCAATTGACATCGCGAGGCCGGATTACCATAAGGACGGGCGTTGCCCTGCCGCTCGGCGAGCGCAGGGCGATTTCGTTTGCAGAACCGGCTTTCGGGATGGCGCAGCGCGCCGGTTGTCGGCTGCATGAGGATTGGTCACGGAGGGGTGCCCGAGTGGCTAAAGGGGACGGACTGTAAATCCGTTGGCTTCGCCTACGCTGGTTCGAATCCAGCCCCCTCCACCAATCCTACCAATGATCCGTAGCGATAACGCGGCCCGCGCGCGTGCCTCACCCGGCCGAAGCGAGGCTTGTGACCGGCCGCACCGACGCGAGGTAGCCAGGGACCTCGCTGGCCGGAACGGCGGCTGAATAGTAGTGGCCCTGAGCGATCGCGCCTCCGAGCTCATCGAGAGCGCGCTTCTCCTCTTCGCTTTCGATGCCCTCGATGACGCAGTCGAGGCCCATGTCCTTCCCGAGGGCCAATAGCGACCGCACGATTTTACGGCTGGCGGGGCGCTGATGAAGCCGCGTCACGAAACTGCGATCGATCTTGATCTTGGTCAGCGGCAAGGCATGGAGCTGCGTGAGGCTGGAATATCCCGTTCCGAAATCGTCGAGCGAGATCCCGCATCCCATCAGACGCAGCATGTCGGTCGAACTGCGCACCTGCTCGAAATCGTGGGCAAACGCCGTCTCCGTGATCTCGAGATCAATGCGGGCCGCATCGAACCCGCTCTTCTGGATGATGCTCATCACCGCGATGGTGCTGTCCGCCGCGTTCAGGTCGTGCGCAGACAGGTTGAATGAAAGGCGGAGATCGTCAGGCCACGCGGACGCGGCCGACAGGGCTTTTTTCAGGAGCGCGCGAGAGAGCGCTCCAATGATACCGGCGCGCTCGGCGACGGGGATGAAATGAGCGGGAGAGACACGACCGAGAACCGGGCTGTTCCAACGCGCCAGCGCCTCGAAGCCAAGTGGCAAGCCCGTGCGCATATCCACGATCGGCTGGAAGACAACGGATAGCTCGTTGTCGAGCGAGGCTTGCCGCAGCGTTTGTTCGATGCGTGCGTCGCGATGGATCTGCGCGTGATGCGTCGCCGTGAAAAGGGTGCTGCTGCCGCGCTTGGCGCGCTTTCCGTGATAAAGCGCATAATCCGCGTTGTCGAAGAGCTGTTCGGCTGTCGATGCCAGCTCGGGGAATATCGAGATCCCGACCGAGCCCGAGATCAATACGGTGGCGTCGGGAAGCTCGAACTGCGCATGCAGCGCCGCGCAGATCTCGTCGCCGCGTGCGACCACCGCCTGGTCGTCAGGCGCGTTGGACATGAGGAATGCAAATTCGTCCCCGCCGAGGCGCGACAGGAACATGTCGTCACCGCCAAAGAGCGAGGCGAGGCGCTTGCCGACCGCAACCAGCAGCCGGTCGCCGGTCGAATGGCCATAGAGATCGTTCACGGGCTTGAACCCGTCGAGATCGATCACGCCGACGGCGAGGCGGGTGTTATTTGCGCGCGCCGACTCGAGCGCTTCATCCAACTGGGCGAAGAAGGCCCGCCTGTTCGGGAGGTCGGTCAGGCTGTCGAGATTGGCGAGCCGCAGGTTCTCATTGCTGAGAGCCAGCGTCTGGTCCTGCGCGTCGATCATGCGCGCGAAGGTCTGATGGTTGATGACCAGAATGGTCAGCATGGCGATGCACACCAGCACGATGTTGATCGCAATCGCAATGAACGTCGGCTGGCCCGTCGACATGAAAAACGCGACAAAAGCCCCGTTGACGATCGCGGTTACGGCAAACGCCGCGGATCGCAAATGCATGAGGCAGAAAATGCAGGCGATGACCGTGATCGCCATATAGAAGGCGATATGCGACTGCGAATAGGCGTTCCCGTAGGGATAAAGCAGAAACGACCACGTCGTGAAGACGATCGGAATGACGAATGCCAAGCGATTGGTGCGGTTAAGCTCGCGTAAGGCAGCTTCCGGCGACGGCTCGCCACGCGACCGCAGCCAGTGATTGATCCTAATTGCGCAGATCAATGTGAAGACCGCCGGTACGGCGATCGTCAGCCACGCTGGCGCTATCGACAGGTGCGTCGCGGCAAGAGCCCATGTATTTGCAAGGAGAATGAGATACATCATCGGCATCTGGCGCGACAACGCATGATGCTTCGCCTTCAGAAGCGACGGGCTTTCCGACGCAACGGAGAACAGCGCAATAATGCTGGAAAATAATGTATTCACATCAACGACCTAACGCAAACTGGGTCGGAATCGTAATATGGATGACTTAATATTTCCTCTGACCGTGAAACTGGGTCGGAGAGACGCCGCATGACTATCCTGGGTCAGATGCGGAATTGATACGGGCTCGCCCCGAAGCTCGCGGCGCGCGCCGTTATTAACCGGATAGAAATCCAAATAGCTGGACGCTGTATATCGCACACGAGGCCGTGGGCGCGGCGCCGTTTTTTCATGCGTAAGAAAAGCAAAGATATTTGGGGGGACGAGATGTTTCGCGCGGGGGGCTCGCGGCGCGACAAGCGCTGCGAGAGCGGTCGATTGAGGGGGGTCGCTGCAGCGTGCGCCGGAATGGCGGTTGCGGGTCAGGCGCTGGCAGGCGGCTTGGGAATTCGCGAGCAATCGGCGTCGGCACAGGGGGCTTCGTTTGCGGGTTCCGCAGCGGGCGGCGACCTGAGCTCCAGCTTCTGGAATCCGGCGGCAATTGCCACCGCGGACTATGGCCTCCTGACGGAAAGCCATACGGCATTGATCAGTGCGGATTTCGACGTTCGCGCGGAAAGCATCAGCGTGCTTCCGGGATCGGTGCTGGGTGCATCGACCACCGAAGTCAATGATCGCGGCGAAATCGATCCGCTTGTCCTGCTCGCATCCTCATACGCCGCCTGGCGCATGAACGACGACTTCGTTTTGGGGTTGGCGATCAACTCGCCGTTTGGTTCCAAGAACAAGGTCGACAACCAAACCTGGTCGGGACAGTATCACTTCCGCTCATCCGAGCTTCTGACGGTCAATACAACCCTGATGGCGTCCTACAGGGTGGCGCCCGGCCTGTCCATCGGCGCCGGTCCCCAGATCCAGTATCTGTCGCTGAACATCAAGGCCAACCCCTCGGGCGGGCTCGCCCCGACGCAAGGCAGCTCGGAAATTGATGGTGACGACATCGGCGTGGGATACACGGTCGGCGTGCTTTGGCAGCCCAGCGAGTGGACGAGCATCGGCCTCGGCTTTCGCTCGGCGGTCTCGCACGAGGTCGAGGGCGAGGCAACGGCTTCTCGCGGCAGGCTGACCACCGGCACGTTTCTCGGCACCGTCGCGTTCGCTCCGGTCGATTTCCGCGCCAAGCTCGAGACACCGGACATTCTGACCTTCAGCGTGCGACAGGCATTAAGCACGACCACGCGTCTTCTCGGCACGGTCGAATGGACGAACTGGAGCGTCCTCGATGAAGTCGATTTCATTGCGGCCTCCGCCGGAGGTCCGGCAATTTTGCCGGTCTCGCCGGGCCAGACGGTCAACATCCTCGAATTCAATTGGAACGATGGCTGGTTCTTTGCGCTCGGCGGAGAGTGGGACTACTCCAAGAGCCTGACGCTGCGCGCCGGTGCGGCGTACGAAGTGTCGCCGATCCGCGAGGCCGGCCAGCGGAAAATCAATATTGCGGACAGCAACCGCGTTTGGTTGAGCGCGGGAGCGACAATGGCGCTCACGGCCGCGACGAGCGTCGACTTCGCCTATACGCACATCTTCTTCGACGACGCGCCGATCGACAGCCTCTCTAGCTCGCCGGGCACAGCGACCACCCCCGTCAGGCGCTTTGTCGGCACCGCAGATCAGGATGCGGACATCGTGGCGTTGTCTTTGAAGACGCGCTGGTGAGCCCCGGCGGTCTGGATCGAGGCCGTCACGCCCCGAGCGCGAGGGCCGCGACGGCGCAGGCGGCGAGAGTCGGGATCATGCCGGCTTTGAAGCGCAGCATCGCCACCATCGCAGCAGCCGAGAGCGCCGCCGCCCGCCAATCGATGGAGCTGAGCACGGGCAAGTCCGGGCCGATGCCGAAAATCTCGATCGCCCGCACCTCCTTGAACACGACATGCAGTCCGAACCATAAGGCGAGGTTCAGGATGACTCCGACGACCGCCGCCGTGATCGCCGAGAGCGCCGACGAGATCGCCGCATTTGCACGCAAGGCCTCGATGTAGGGCGCACCGAGGAAGATCCAGAGGAAGCAGGGCGCGAACGTGACCCACGTGGTGAGCAGGGCGCCGAGGGTGCCGGCGAGGATCGGATCGAGCACACCCGGATCGCGATAGGCGGCGATGAAGCCGACGAACTGCAGCACCAGGATCAGCGGCCCCGGCGTCGTCTCGGCGAGGCCCAAGCCGTCGACCATCTCTCCGGGTGCGAGCCACCCGAAATCTGCCACTGCGGCCTGGGCCACATAAGCGAGAACGGCATACGCGCCGCCGAACGTGACAACCGCCATGGCGCTGAAGAAAGCACAGATCTGCGTCCAGACGCTCGACGAGCCCGTCGCAAGCCAAAGCAGAAGCAGCGGTCCGAGCCAGATCGGCACCCAGACTGCGAGCACCTGCAGCGCACGCTTCCACGACGGATCCGCGTGGGTCAGCTCTCCGCGCTCGAACATGACGTCCACGACGCCCTTGGAGTCGGGTGCGGTTTTTCCCCCATGTCCACCTCCGGCAAAGAGATGCGGGGCGGAACGGCTGCCGATCCAGCCGATGATGCCGGCGGCAAGGATGATGAGCGGAAACGGGATGCGGAAGACGTAGATGCCGATGAAAGCCGCAAGCGCGATTCCGATCATGACCCGGTTCTTGAGCGCCCGCCGTCCGATGCGCAGCACCGCCTCGACGACGATCGCCAGAACAGCCGCCTTCACGCCGAAGAACACGGTTTCGATCAGCGGTACGTGGCGATAGAGCACGTACAGGATGCTGAGGCCGAGCATGACCAGGGCGCCGGGCAAGATAAAAAGCAGGCCCGCCGCAAGACCGCCCTTGGTGCGATGCAGAAGCCAGCCGATGTAGGTCGCGAGCTGCTGCGCTTCTGGCCCCGGCAGCAGCATGCAGTAGTTGAGGGCGTGCAGGAAACGCTGCTCGCCGATCCACCGGCGCTCCTCGACGAACTCCTTGTGCATCAGGGCGATTTGGCCGGCCGGCCCGCCGAAGCTCAGAAGACCGACTTTGGCCCACACGCGCAACGCCTCGGCAAACGTTGGAGCGGCAGGCGTATCTTTTTCGGCAGCAACAGTCATGCCCGCACACCTATGACGATGAGATGACGGAGAGCCCCATGAGGCAGCTCTCGCCGCGCCCTGGTAGCAATGATCGACACCGTCGTACAGCAGCAAACTGCGGGTGCGACCAGCCGTTGCCGGCTGCGGGCATCACAGCCAGATGTGCGCGAGCCCGGGCCGGTGGAGCCATGGCTGCGCGGCAATGGCGTCGCGCGCCTTGAGCGGATTGAGTCCGACGAACATTGCGGAGACATCGACTGGAATCTTTTCCGGCGTGATCACCGGCCGGCCGAAATGTGTCGCACCCTGCAGGTGGGGATTGCGATCGAGGAACGCCACCACATCGACGCTACGGCCGACGCGGCTCATGATCCAGCTTCCATAAAAACCGGCGCCATAGATGACCACCTTTTGGCCGGCCAAACGCACGCCCTCCGCGTCGAGATGCGCCGCGGCCTTTTCCCAGAAGCCACAGATTTCGCGCGCACGTTCCGCGGCCTCGCCAGCGAGCGCGGGATCAGGAGCTTCCGTTTGCGCCTCGCGCACGGCGATCGCGAAGAACGCGCCCGGGAACGAAGTCCGGTCGAGAGCCTTGAGGCGAAAGCCCCCGGCCGTCAGCGCGTGCCTCAGCGAAGCCTCGCTGAAATGATTGAGGTGATCCGCAACCGCCATGTCGCCGGGGTTTGCGTCAACATCGGGGAGCGACAGCAGAAGCTGGCCGCCGGGCACGAGGAGGACGGCAATGTCACGCAGAAAGCCGACCGGATCTGGCACATGCTCGATAACGAAATGGCTCATGACGGCTTCGAAACGCCCGTTCCATGCGGGAGGGATCGAATAGACGGCCTGGGCGTCCTTCGGAACCCAGCTCTCCCACGCGTCGGCATAGTCGTTGCTCACGTCGAAGACGTGCGGGGCAAGATCCCGACGATCGGCCAGCATCTTGCGCAACGTGTCTGCTTTGGCCGCTCCATAGTCGAGGATCCGCGCGCCAGGCGGGAGCTCCAACAGCTTGAGCGCGATGGCGGCCTGATGATCGGTGCGATAGAGGATCGTTCCGTCGGTCTGCACGGCAAAGATCTGATCATGCCCGTCGCTCGCGAGCGAGATGCGGTACACGGTGTCGTAGAATGCCCGGATATCCGGGACATCGTCGCACTGCGCATGCCCGCAGCCGTCGCAAACGAATACGCGCGTCGGCATGTCGAGCAGCGTCATGATCGAGGTGAGCGCTGGCGCTGGCGCATCGTAGGCCGGCGTCGAGATCGTCTCGCCGCAGACGCGGCAAGCCCTCATGCTGCGTCCTCGCGGCGCGCGACCAGCTCAGGGAGAACGTCGGCGAATTTGACCCCGGCGGCGAAGGATCCCTTCCACCCGATGCGGATGCCGACCGGCTCTGCGAAATTAAAGTACCGGAACTGGATGCTCCAGCGCGGCGTCATCGACACGTTATGCCCGGACTGGTGCAACGTAAGGAAATCCATGAGCACGAGGTCGCCCGGGATCGTCAGCGGCGCCACGATCTTGTAACGGGCAAGCCTCTCCTCGGCGCGGTCGAGATGCAGCGCATAGGCGCCCGTCTTGCCAGCGCCCGCATCGTCCTCATAGACCGGCACGAGCCCTTCCGCATGAGAACCTTCGGCGATTTGAACAGGCCCCATGTCGGCGGTCACCGGAAGAAGCGGCGTCCAGAACACGATGCCGTCGACGCTACGCAGCTGCGAGGGAAACTCCTGATGCCACTGGGCGCGGAACTTTTCTTCGCCGGGGTTGTCGATGCGCATGCCGTAGCCGCCGGCGGCGATGCCGGGGATGCTGCCGGGCCGCAGCGCCGTGAAGGTCTCGTCGTTCCGCGCGCCGGTGACGAGGCGCATGAATGCGGGAATCTGCTTCACGGCATCGTAGATCTCTCCGCCCCACGCCCGGTTCTTGGCGATGAGCCGCGGGTAGGCCAGGCTCATGGCCTCCACCGCCGTGCCCGTCGGCGCATCGACGCCGTACTTCCGGCACGTCAGCTCGAGGATCTGCCGAATGCCCTCCTGGATCGGCGCGATGTCGCTTGCGGCGTCGTAGAACTGCGGCAGGACGGTATAGCCCTTGCTCGAAAAGTCCGCGAGCGCGCTGTCTGTAATGGTCGCGATGCCGTTTGTCATGATGGGACCTTTTCCTGCTTGAGGAAGTCGCGCCACCCGAGGGTGGCGGCATTGAGATGGCGATGCGCTGCAGGGCCCGTACGCGCGATAAGATCGAGCACCGTTACGTAAGGTGTGAAAGATCCGCCGGGCTGTGGCCAGCGCGTGCGGCTGTAGTTCATGTACTCCACCGCGACGCCGTGCGCCTCGAACGCCGCGTGGTCGAGATAGTTGGCGGCGCCATGCCCGGTAAGATAGCGCTGTCCGCTCTGGGAGAGCACGAGATCGAGCACGCGGTGCCACGAGGTACCCTCGATGCCGAGCCCGCTCGTACGCAATATCCGGCGTCCCGTGCCGATCCCCAGATAGCGTGCCGGCTCCTCGATGCTGGCGATCAGGAGCTCGATCAGGGAGGGCCGGCTGTAAGCGGCATCGAAGATCGCCAGCGCGTCGTCGATGTAGGGTGCGTCGATCAGGGATTGGCACAGCAGCGCCCGATGGCTCGCTTTCCAGTCGTCACCCGCCGCCGAAAGATCGCTGATCTTCTGGAAGCTTCCCTTGCCCGCGAGCGGGATCGTCATCCATGCGCGTTCGTTGCCGCGCAGAACTTGGATGCGGTTCGTGAAGCTCCCTTTCGAGAACTGCGCATCGTCGAGGTAGATAAAGGTGTCCGCGAGCATGAGCTGCTCGAAAAATCCGGGCCACGGAAACAGCATCGGCTGCGTGATGACGACGGCGCTCATGACGCGTGCCCGGAAAGCCGTTCCAGCAACAGCACGTCGTGCTGCACCCCTTCGGCGGTGGTGAAATGCGTCCTGAGCGTGCCGACGACCTTGAAGCCCAAAAGTAGATTGTAGCGCAGCGCCGTGAAGTTGTCGGCGCGCACCTCGGAGAGAAGCTTGATCAGTCCCAGCTCGTCGTGGGCAATGGCGATAAGCTTGCCGAGTGTCGCCTGTCCGAGCCCGCGCCCGCGCGCGTTGCCGGCGAGACAGATGCCTGCATATCCGCTGCGGTTGCGTCGGTGCACGTTGCCGATCTGCACGTAACCGGCGGCCTCGCCGCAGGAGGCATCCTCCACGATCCGGAACAGACCGCCGGGCTCGTTTCGCCGCCTCGCAATCCAGCCGTTGACGGCCGCGTCGTCGAGGGCATCGGGCACCGTGAGCAGGAGAGATTGCAAAGCCAGGTCGCGCCGCAGCCGGAACAGCATCGGCAGATCGTCCTCGCGCACGTCGCGAAAAGCGACACGAGGCCGCTCCAATGTCACGGGCGCGTGCATCGGAGATATCCCCCGGGCGAGCTCGAGAGTACGAGTTTGCCGTTGAGAGCCTCGTCGATCTCGAACCGATCGGTCTCGCCCATGTACGCCTTGAGCGCCGCATAGGGTTCGTCGCCCGGATACCAAACCTTGGAGCGCTTGGTCGGTGCTTGCGACATGTCTTGGCGGCCGAGCAGCGTGTCCGCGACGACGAGATAGTGGCCTTCGGTGACGAGAGGCCCATAGGTACGCAGCTCGGAAAGCACGTGATCGCGGCTGTGGTCGCTGTCGAGCACCACCATCACGGAAGCGCCGGCAGGAATCTCCGCTTGAACGCGCTGCAGCGTTTCCGGCGCCGTCGAAGGTCCCTCGATCAACGAGATGCGCGGTGCCAGCAGGTGCGTCTCGATCGAGTCCCGATTGTGCGCACGGATGTCGATGTCGACGCCGATCACGCGCCCTTTGCCGATCACCTGCAGCAGCGAGGCCATGAAGATCATCGAGCCGCCGCGTGCCACGCCCGTCTCAATGATGATGTCCGGCTTCGTGTTCCAGATCACTTCCTGCGTCGCCAGGATGTCCGCCGGCATCTGGATGATGGGCACGCCCATCCAGCTCCAGAGATAGGCGTAGTCGTACTTGTCGAGATGCACGAGCGTATCGACCGCGTGCTGAAAGGCGGTCTCGTCCCGGCCGAGAGCCAGCGACATCTCGCGCTTGTGGGCTTCGAACTCGAGGCGGTCGTCTTTGCTCGCCATGACGTTCATGCGTTCGCCGTTCCCTATGCCGATTGTTGCAGCCGCGCGCTGCTGTCGCCGCGATGAGCGCGCGCCACCACGACCAGCGTCGAGGCCACGCGGTCGATCTCCGCGTCCGTCATGTCGTGATAGCTCGGCAGGTTGATCGCCCGTTCCGGAATGCTCCACGCATTGACATTCTGAGGCTTGCCCTCGAACATCGGCAGGCTCGACAGCGGATGGAAGAAGACGCGCGCGTCGATGTCGGCAGCCGCGAAGCCGGCGATCAGCGCTTCGCGCGTGATCTCGGTCACAGGATGGAACACGGCGGTCGGCATCCAGGCGCCGTTGACGGTGCCCTCGGGCTCGGGATTCATCGAGATACCGGGGATCGAGGAGAGCCGCACCATGTACGCGTAGAGGATCTCCCGTTTGCGCGCGACGAGTTCCTCGATGCGCTCCAGCTGTGCGCAGCCGATGGCCGCTTCGATATTCGACATCTTGTATTTGAAGCCGATGGCGTCCGCCCAGAACTGCTTTGTCTGCCCGCGCGCGCGCCCGTGATTGCTGAGCGTCAGCAGGCGTTCGTAGAGCGCGCTGTCGCTCGTGACCAGCATGCCGCCTTCGCCGGTGGTCAGCGTCTTGGTGCCGTGGAAGGAGAAGGTGCCGAACAGCCCCATGGAGCCGGCACGCCGGCCATGCCATTGCGATCCGATCGCCTCCGCCGCGTCCTCGATGATCGGGATACCGTGGCGTTGCCCGACGGCCAGCAGCGCATCCATGTCGCAGAGGTTGCCGTAAAGGTGCGTGGCGATGATCGCCTTGGTGCTGGGCGTGATGTGCCGCTCGGCCTCGGCGGGATCGATGCACCACGTGTCGGAGAGCACGTCGACGAAGATGGGCGTCGCGCCGAGATGCACGATCGGCGCCGCGGTCGCGATCCAGTTGCTGTCCGCTAAAATCACCTCGTCGCCGGGGCCGATGCCGAGCGCCGAAAGCCCCATGTGCATGGCGCCCGTGCAACTCGACGTCGCGATGGCGAAGTGGCTTCCGAGGTATGTTCTGAAGCCGCGCTCGAAACGATCGATGTAGTCATAGCAGCGCGCGCCCCAGCCATTGGCTGCCGCATCCGCGGCGTAGGACGTCTCGACCGCTGTAATCGATGGTTTCGTATAGAGAATTCGGTTTGTCACGCCCCTGTCCCTTCGTGCAGGCCAGCAGAAATTCACGAAGCTCGGGCACGCAAAACTGTGGCGACCCTAGCCTTTGAAGCTGGCGCGAGGCTGGGCTGCACCCTGCCCGTCAGAAGCGGGAATGTCGGTCTAAGAGGCGTTCAATTTCCACCCTCAAAGGTCAAAGGATGGTGTGCTGCGAAAGATCGCCGTCCGTGAAGATGAGGTTGGGCTTGTAGCCGAGAGCGAGATACCTCTCGCGCAACGCGGGGTTGCCGGCGAACACGGCCGAGCGCGGGGCCTTGGCCCGATCGTGCTGAGGCGGTTCGGTGGTCACTTCGATCTGTGGCTCGAGCCCCAAGCTGCGCAGCATGTCCTCGATTGCGGCGGGATCGGTCGTGCCGGCAAGGATCAGCCGGTCGATATCCGCCGTCGCGTTGACCTGGTAGGCAAGCGTCTGCAACGCCGCCATGAGAGGCAGCGCGTCGCGAATTTTTGTCAGCTCGGGATGCTCTCCCATGCCGCCGATGGCCATGCGCGTATAGAGCTCGTAGGCCTTGATGTAATCCTTGCGCGCCACCCAGAACCGGACGGCCACCGCCATGCGGTTCAGCATGAAGATCCGGCACTTCTCGTCGTAGAGCGCGCGAGCCTCGCGCGTGTTGCTGATCTTGCCGCGCTTGAGGCCGACGTAGAGGAAGTACTCGAGGCCGCCGCGATAGCTGTCCCACCCAGTCATCACGCCGTCGTTTCCGGCCTGCTGGCGGTTGGGCGCGATCTTCGAGCGCGTGACCGAGCGGTAGAACGGCTGCTTGAGAAACGCGACAGCGCCCTGGTCGAGGAAGTGCGCGAGATAGGAGAACGCCCAGAAGCAGAATTCGCGCGGCACCCATGCGGAGCGCAAGGCCGAGGCGCGATAGATGCCGATCTCCGGAAAGATGTGGCGCTCGAAAATGAACTGGAACAGGTCGGCGAAGCTCCCCTGCGGGAACTTCTTGTCGGCATCGACCGCATAGAACTGCGTCACGTCCTTGTCCGCCACCTCGTCGTAGAGGTACCAGGGCGCGTGGCAGGCCGCGACGTCGGGATTGGCATCGAGGTAGGCCATCGCCTCCGTGACGCGGTCCGCGATCAGGAAATCGTCGTCGGCGAGGTAGATCGCGTAGTCCCCGACCGCGTGGTGGAAGGCGCACGCGAGATTGGGCCCCGAGCCGCCGTTGACCGCACGCCGGTGGTAACGGATCGGCAGGCCCTTGGCGATGAACGTCTCGACGACGGCTTTTGTGTTGTCCGTCGACGCGTTGTCCGAGATGACGATCTCGTAGGGGAAGTCGAACTTGTAGTCACGTTCGCAATGATCGAGCGCGTTCCGAAGATAGGCCTCGCGATTGAAGGTCGGAATGCAGATGCTGAGTTTGACGCCGCTCATGAATGGGCCTCCAGCCGATAGCGTTCGAGCGCCGCATCCCGCGCGCTGATGACGGTGGGTGCGAGCGGCCATGCGATCGCGAACGCCGGATCGTCGAAGCGCACGCCACGCTGAAGCTCGGCCACATAAACCTCTGACATCTGGTAGAAGATTTCGCAATCGTCCTCGAGCGTCACGAACCCGTGCGCGCATCCTGCCGGGATGTAGAAGGCATTGCGCCTGCCGGCATCGAGCTCCACCGCGGCCCACTTGAGATAGCTCGGCGACGACGTCCTGAGGTCGACCGCAACATCGAAGGCGCGGCCTGAGGTGGCCCGCACGAGCTTCGCCTCGGGTTTGGGCTCGGCCTGATAGTGCAGTCCCCGCAGTGTGCCGCGCTTGGTATTCGTCGAGACATTGCACTGGGGAAATTGCGACGCCAGTCCATGCGCCGCGAACGTCTCGGCGCAGAAGGTGCGCGCGAACATCCCGCGCTCGTCGCTGAGTGCGTCGATCTCGACGACGAAAGCGCCGGCGACTGCGGTGGGGATGATCCTCATGCGAGCACCGTCAGTTTCGGAACCGCGATGACGAAGCGCCCGCCCCAGCTGCGGACCTGACTGTTGGCGGCCATCACCTCGTTCTTGATGTTCCACGGCAGGATCAGCACGAAATCGGGTCGGGTCTCGGCGAGCTTTTCGGGCGAATAAATCGGCAACTTGCTGCCGGGCAGGAACTGGCCCTGTTTGTGCGGATTGCGATCCACGACGTAGTCGATGAGATCGGTGCCGATGCCGCAGAAATTGAGGAGCGTGTTGCCTTTCGCGGCCGCGCCGTATGCTGCGACGGTTTTGCCGGCGCCCTTAGCGTCCATGAGAAAGGCGATGAGCCCAACCTTGATCGGCGCGATGCGGCTTTGGAAGCTGTCGTAGATGCCGGGCTGGCCGAGACCCGCAGCGGCTTCGTCGGCGCGCACCTTCGCGGGGCCGGCGCCGGTCACATGCGCGTCCGAGGTCACGCGCGTTGCCAGCACGCGCAAGCTCCCGCCATGCGTCGGCAGCTCCTCGACGTCGAACACCTTGAGGCCGTGCGCCGCGAACACCTTCTCCACCGCGAGCAGGGACAGATAGTAGAAATGCTCGTGGTAGATGGTGTCGAACTGCACCTCTTCGATCAGGCGCAGAAGATGCGGAAATTCGACGCTGACGACGCCGTCCGGCTTCAGAACCCCTGCGAGCCCGCCCACGAAATCGTTGATGTCCGGCACGTGAGCGAGCACGTTGTTGCCGACCGCGAGGTCGGCGGCGAGCCCGCGCGCGACAAGGTCGGCCGCGGTGCTTGTGCCAAAAAAGCGCGCTTCGGTCGGCACGCCGGCCGCGCGCGCGACGCTTGCCACGTTTTCGGCCGGCTCGATGCCAAGCGCGGGAACGCCCATGCCGACGAAATGGCGCAGCAGATAGCCGTCGTTGCTCGCCACCTCGATCACTTGCGAGCTCTCTGTCAGGCCGAACCGGCAGCGCGCCATGCTCGCGAAGCGCTGCGCATGCTGGACCCAGCTTTCGCTGTAAGACGAGAAGTAGGCGTAGTGACCGAAGATGTCCTCGGGCGGCACGAAGGCATCCGCCTGTACGAGCCGGCAATCCGAGCACACGAAGACCACGAGCGGATAGGACGGTTCCGAGCGCTGAAGCTGGTCGGCGCCGAGGTAGGAATTGGCGAGCGGCGTCCGGCCGAGATCGGCGAAGCGCTGTGTCAGCGGCGCCTGGCAGAACCGGCAGCTATGCGGGCTCATGGTCGCGCTCGCTAGCGGGCTGCAGGTCGGCTGCGCGCTCGTAGGCCGCGATCTGGCCGAGGGAGAAGGCGCGCATGTCGGCGCCGTCACGGTGGGCCTTGTACCATGCCGCCGTCCAATCGATCGCATCGCGAAGTCCGAGGCGCGGCTGCCATCCGATGGATTGCCGCGCGAGCGCGGAGCTGAGCCGCAGCGCCGCCGCTTCGTCGGGATGCGGTCCGCGAGCGGGTCGCCACGCATTCGGGATGCCGTGCGCATCCCCGAGCGCATCCGCAAGCTCGGAAACGGTTGCGAAGCTGTCCGCGTCCGGCCCGAAGTTGAGCGCATCCGGCAAGACGCGATCGCGATCGGTCGAGAGGGCCCGCGCAAACATCAGGTAGCCGCCGAGCGGCTCCAGCACATGCTGCCAGGGGCGCACGGCATGGGGATAGCGCAGCTCGATCGGCTCGCTCCGTTCGAGCGCACGGATGAAGTCCGGCACCAGGCGGTCCTCCGACCAGTCTCCACCGCCGATGACGTTTCCGGCGCGAACGGTCGCCAGACGCAGGTCGCGATCCTCGAGGAAGCTGGCCCGGTAGCTGTCGCAGACCAGCTCGGCACAGGCTTTGGACGCGCTGTAGGGATCTTTGCCGCCGACCCGGTCCGTCTCGACGAAGGGCTGGTTGCTCCCGTTCTCGGCGTACACTTTGTCCGACGTCACGACGAGCACAGTTCGCACCGACGGGCATGCGCGGATTGCTTCGAGCACGTTCGCCGTACCCATGACGTTGGTCGAGAACGTGCCGAGCGGATCCTCGTAGGAGCGGCGCACGAGCGCCTGGGCCGCCAGATGGACCACGATCTCCGGCCTGAACGCGGTAACGAGGGACCTGAGTCCCAGGAAATCGCGAATGTCGCAGATGTGATGCTCTGCGTTTTTCCAGGGGGAAAGGCGGTCGTAGAGAGAAGGGGCCGTTTCCGGTTCGAGCGCAACCGCGCCCACCACCGCGCCGAGCTTCTCGAGCCACAGGCCGAGCCACGCCCCCTTGAAGCCGGTATGCCCGGTCAGGAGCACGCGTCGGCCGGCCCAGAACGCCCCTAGCTCCAGACTTTCCATGGCGCCTTTCCGGAGTTCCAGAGGTCCTCGAGCTGCACCCGCTCGCGCAACGTGTCCATGGGTTGCCAGAAGCCGTCGTGCTTGAATGCGGCGAGTTGCCCGTTGGTGGCGAGCCATTCGAGCGGGCCTGCTTCCCAGATCGTGTCGTCGCCGTCGATGAGGTCGATCACCGAACGGTCGAGCACGAAGAATCCGCCGTTGATGCGCTGGCCGTTTCCGCGCGGCTTCTCGATGAACGACGTCACCCGGTCATCGGAGACGACGGCGGCGCCGAAACGGCCGGGCGGTGTGACGGCGCACATCGTCGCTTTGAGGCCATGGTCGCGATGAAACGCGATCTCCGCCGCTACGTCAATGTCGCTCACGCCGTCGCCGTAGGTCATGCAGAACGGCTCATCCGGATCGAGATAGTCGCGCACGCGCCGGAGCCGCCCGCCCGTCATCGAGTGCATGCCGGTATCGACCACGGTCACGCGCCAGTCGAGGCGTTGCGCCCGATGGTATTTCACCGCGTTCTTGGAGAGGTCGACCGTGATGTCGCTGTGATGCAGGCAGAGATTTACGAAGTATTCCTTGATCATATAGCCCTTGTAGCCGGCGCAGACGATGAAGTCCTTGAGGCCGTGATGGGCATAGATGTTCATGATATGCCAGAGAATCGGCTTCTCGCCGATCTCGACCAGCGGCTTGGGACGCACGCTGGTCTCCTCCGCGAGGCGCGAACCGAGACCGCCGGCGAGAATCACGACCTTCATTCGAGAGAGCTCCCGCGGCAACGATGAAGGTTTGGGATTGGGTCCTTATCTGTCGCCAATCTTGAGCGAGGCTTGTGCACGCCGTACCGCGCCGAGCGTCGGCCGGCTGCTCACGCCCCACGACGAAAGCTCCGCACAAGCCCCACGCAGGTTTTGCTTCCTATAAGCGAGGACTCGGATATGCGTTAGCCACACCCTTGGTCGAGGGAAAATGACCCGGAAACAGCGGCGGCTCATGCAGTCGAAGGCGCACGCGGCGCATGGCGATAGCCAGGATTCTCTGGCTCTTCGTGATTTTCGCGAGGCATTGCAGCACCTCCATGAGGGACGGTTGCAGCAGTCCGCCGACGCGCACAAGCGAGTCCTCGCGCGCGCCCCCCGCCACGCTCCGAGCCTGCACAATTTGGGATTGATCGCATTCAGGACCGATTCCCGGCACGAGGCGATCGACTACATCCGCAAAAGTCTCGAGATCGACCCCAAGGCGTCCAAGGCCTGGCTCAATCTCGCCGTCATCCTTGGAGAGGCGCGCCGCCTGGACGAAGCCATCGAGGCGTGCCGGCAGTGCGTGAGCCTGGAGCCGGAGGACGCCAAGTCCCGCGCGATTCTCGGCGACCTCCTCCGCATCGCGCGCCATTCGGTCGAGGCCGTCGGCGCCTACGAGGAATCGCTGAAGCTCAAGCCCGAGCAGCCCGCGGTTTTGGCCAGGATGAGCGAGCTCCGGCTGCAATCCGGAAATCTGGCTGATGCCATGGCGCTCTGCCGGCGCGCTCTCGCCATCGATCCCGCACACGCCGATGCACGCAAGCTCGAGCGCCACATTCTTGCGGCCGGCGGGCGCATGGACGACACGAGTGCGCTCGTCGAGGCCGCATCCGGCGATCCGGCCGAGCGGGCGCGTCACTACGACGAGGTTGCGGCGTTTCTGCGCTCTCGCAAATGCTTTCTGGAGGCCATCCCCTTCGCGCGCCGTGCCATCGCCAGCATGCCGGACACGGCCGACTACCACTTCAGTCTCGCGGCCCTTCTCGATGGCGCCGGGCGCCGGGACGAGGCGTTGCTCTGCTATCAGAAGGGCCTTTCGATCGATCCGGAACGGGCGGAGGCCTACAAGAACGTAGGCGCGCTGCTCCGCAAGATGGACAAGCACGCGGGCGCCCTGACGGCCTTCGAGCACGCGGTAAAACTGGATCCGGGGCTCGCCGACGGTCACTACAATCTGGCGAGCCTCTACAAGCTGCTGGGGCGATACGAGGAGTCGCGGGCCTCGTTCGTGCGCGCGATCGAGAGCGCGCCGGAGCCTCTCGCGCATCGCTTCGAGCTCGCCAATCTGCTGAGCGCGCTGTGCGATTGGAGCGAGATCCACGAGCACGAGCAGCGCTGCCTCGAGTTGCTTCGCACCACCAATAAGGGCGGCGTTGCGCCGTTCCTGCTCATTTCGATGCCCTCGACCAGGGCCGATCAACTCGAGGCTGGCCGCCGTTTCGCACAGACTTGGGTTGTCCCTGACGAGCTGCGCTTCAAAAGCTGGTCGGCGGGTACGGAGCACGGCCGCCGAATTCGCATCGGCTATCTTTCGGCGGACTACATCTCGCATGCGACCGCCATGCTGCTCGCCGAGGTGTTGGAAGCCACCGATCGCAGCCGGTTCGAATTGTTCGGCTATTGCTACAGCCCGGACGATGGCAGCGATATGCGCCGCCGCATCATCCAGTCCTTCGACCGTTTCGTCGATATCAACCGCATGACCGATCGGGCGGCCGCGAAAGCCATCCACGACGACGGCATCGACATTCTGGTCGATCTGAAAGGTTATACGCGCCACGCGCGCACGGAAATTCTCGCCTATCGGCCGGCGCCGATCCAGGTCAACTACCTGGGCTACCCCGCGACCATGGGGGCCGACTTCATCGACTACATCGTCGCCGACGCGATCATTACGCCCAACGAGCACCAGGACGACTACTCCGAGCGCATCGTCCAGCTTCCGAATTGCTACCAGCCGAACGACAGGCAGCGTCGCATTTCCGACGATACGTTCACTCGCGCAGAGCTGGGTCTGCCCGAGAACGGCTTCGTATTCTGCTCGTTCAACAACACGTACAAGATTACCTCCGAAGTGTTCGACGTCTGGATGCGCCTGCTCGCCAAGGTGCCGGGCTCCGTGCTTTGGATTCTTGCGCCCGACAGCGGCTGCCAGCGCAATCTCATGCGCGAGGCCGAGGCAAGGGGGATCGACCCGTCGCGTTTGGTATTTGCCGATCGCATGCCCATAGAGCGCCATCTCGCGCGCCACCGCCTCGCCGATCTGTTTCTCGATACGCTCCCCTGCAATGCTCATACGACGGCCAGCGACGCGCTGTGGGCGGGTCTGCCGGTGCTGACATGTCTCGGCGAAACCTTCTCGGGACGCGTCGCTGCGAGCCTTCTCAGCGCGATGAACCTTTCCGATCTGATCGCCGGTAGCCTCGACGATTACGAACGCATCGCTCTCTCCTTGGCCGAGGACAGGACGAAGCTCGACTCGATCCGGAACCGCATATCCGTGGAGCGTGACACGAGTCCGCTCTTCGACACGGCGCGCTACACCCGCAACCTTGAACGTGCCTATGAAACGATGGTGGATATCATGAGACGTGGAGAGGCGCCTCGCGCTTTTGCAGTGACGGAAAGCCGGCCGGGCAGCGCTGAGGCCGCAACCGCGCCCGCGCAGCTTTTAGGTGAAGCGCGCGTCGCCTATGCCCATTGTCCGCTGTGCGAGGCCGGCGACATCCCCTACCAGATCGAGGCCAAAGTCACCGATCATCCCCTCTACAAGGCCGAGCTGCCGCCGACCGTGAAGTGGCGGAGCTGCACGGATTGCGGTCATGTGTTTACGGAAGGCTATCTCACGCCCGAGGCACGCGACATCGCCCTGTCGACGACGCCGCCTCACCAGGAGGTCGGCTACGACATCGAAGGCCAGCGCAGGATCTCGGCCCGCATCGTCGAGCGCGTGGCTCGTTACGTGCCCACGGGAGAATGGCTCGATGTCGGCGCGGGGAATGGCTCGCTGCTCTTTACCGCAGCCGAGTGGGGCTACGCGACCCTCGGCACGGATCCGCGCATCGACACCGTCGAGCTCCTGCTCCGGCTAGGCTTCAAGGCCTACTGGGGCGGCGCAGAGGATCTCGAGTCCACGGGCCGCTTCAATGTCATGAGCATGACGGGCGCGCTTCAGAACGCGCCGCATCCGAAACGGCTTCTGGCCGCAGCCCACCGCATGCTGCGCACCGGCGGCGTTCTGTTCCTGTCGATGCCGAACAGGGACACTGTAGCGTGGCGCGTGATGGATGCCTCGGGCTCGAATCCCCACTGGGGGGATTTGGAGCTCAACCACATCTTTACGCGCCAGCGGCTTGTGAAGCTGCTCGAGGCGCACGGCTTCAAGCTTGCCGAGTATGCCGTCGGCGAGCAGGCCCCGAGCACGATGGAGATCATCGCCATCAAGGTTTGACGACCGGCACCATCCGCCTCACTCGGGGGCGTCCCATCCCTCGCGAGAGAGCAGCGGCGTGACGCGCCGCACGGAGACTCGGCGGTTGATCCACGACGGCCCGTCGGTCTGCTCCTTGAGGTATTCCTCGCCATAGCCCTGCGTGGTGAGGTTCTCCGGCGGGATGCCGAAGTTGTCGGTCAGGATGATGGCGACCGCTTCGGCGCGCCGGTCCGAGAGCGACAGGTTGTCGACGTCGTCGCCGACTGCGTCCGTGTGCCCCTCGATCATGAACAGCTCGCCAGGCGACCGATCGATGACGCGCTGGATGGCACGCGCCAGCCGCTCGAGCGTGGGATACTGGTCGGGCGTGACCTCCCAGGACGCGAACTCGAAATTGATGGTATCGAGATCGACGCGCCGCATGCGTTCGAGAATGGGGTAGTTCTGCCGCACCTCGTCGAGCGTGTAGCCGCGGTCCAGGCGCTCGATGGGCGGCGCGCTCAGCGTATCGTAGAGATCGTCGGGAGAGGCGCGGTCGTAGTCCACGATATAGCGGTCGCGGGGAATGCGCACGACCGGCGGCGGCAGGTCGATATAGCTTTCGCGATAGGCGCCTGGACCGAAATAGCCCGGCCGGTGGGAATAGGACCGCCGGTTGTCGAAGAACACGTACTCGCGGCCGTCCCGGTCTCTGCGGCTGCGGCGTACGACGCGTCCTTCGTCGTCCATCAGCGAGTAGATCAGAGCACCCGCGACGCCCATCGTCACCACAGTGAGCAAGCCGTCCTTGCGCCGCTCGCGCCGCAGCTCTCGATGCCCTTTACGGGCGAACCGGGCGCCGTCGTCGTGGCGGATGTAGACGCGGTCGTCGTTGCGGACGATGACGCGCCGGTCTGGCTCGATGATGATGTTGCGCGAGCCGGCTTGGCGCGTCGTGCGCTTGTTGCGTAGCGCTTCGAACTTGTTCGCGGCGGAAGGCGTCCACTTTTCGCCACGCGGCCCGCCGCTCTTGTCCTGAGCGCGCTTGCGTGCTCTTTCGAATTCCAGGTCCGCATTGGCGCGATCGTATTTGGCGGGCGGGCGGTTGGCGTTCCGGTCAGCCTCGATCTGCTCCTTCTTCGACGGCTGGGGCGCGACCCTTACGGCGTCCTGCCTGTCCTTGATGGCTTTGCGGCGGGCCGCGTCAGCCTCCTGCCTGTCCCGGATCGCTTTGGCTCGCGCGGCTTCAATCTGCTCCTTCTTTGATGCTTGCGCGGCTTTCGCGGCGTCCTGTTTGTCCTTGATAGCCTTCGCACGCGCAGCCTGGGAATCCTGCTGCGCCTTGCGAGCCTTTTCCTGCGCGGCGTCTGCTTGTGCCTTCTTGGCTGCCTGCGCGGCTTTGGCGCCGTCCTGCTTGTCCTTGATCGCCTTCAGACGCGCGTTCTGAGCATCTTGCTTGGCCTTGACGGCGTTCGCTTTGGCAGCCTCTGCTTGAGCCTTCTTAGCCGCTTGCGCGGCTTTGGCGGCATCCTGCTTGTCCTTGATCTTCTTTGCTCGTGCAGCTTCGATCTGTTCCTTTTTGGAAAGAGTGTCGCTGTTCTGCGCCATCCGTTGCGGCTCGGCGCCAGCCGGAGCGGCGCCGTCGGACGGCGGAACCTGGGCCCCGACGGGAGGTGCGACGAAGGAGAGAATGGCCACGAGAAGAGAGGAGGAGAGGGGCGCGCGGGAAGATGGGGTCATAGACGATCCAATATTGGGACGCCGCGAGGCAGGCGTCCGCCACGTGAAAATGCACCGGCTGACGAGGCGCCCCGATCTTGGGACCGGCCAACGCCTCGGTCAGCTGTCGTGGCAAGCATCTAAACCGCGAACCTGGGCAAAACGTGGCGAGAGTGTGGCGTTCAGTAGCGATGCCGCGCAGCCTCCGGCCGAGCCCTCCCACGCCGATGGGGCGTTGCGCTTTAGTGCAGCCGGACGATGCTCGTTGCGGGAGCACGGCGGGACGAGAGCGTTGCAGCCACGGCCGTTCCGAAGCGTTTGGCAGCCGCCGCCAGCACCGGCGCCTCGGTGCGCCGCGCAAATTCAGCCGCGGCCTCGTCGATGTCGTACGCATCGCCCCGGTAGCCCGTCTGCATCAGCATCACGAGCTGCCATTCGTCCTCCGTCACGTTGTGACGGCAGTTCGGACAGAACGGAGACAGATAGCCGAAGCCGCCGCGCCGTTCTGCGCGCATGGCACGAATGAGAACGGCGATCCGCGACGCGATTGCAGGGCCGTCGTCCGCGCCATATTTCGTTTCGGCGTGACTGATCGCGCGGTCCCAACCCTCGGCATGGTTGTGTTCATAGCTCATGCATTGCAGGCGTACGAGATAAAGCCACTCCCGCTCCACCTCGCCGAGATTGGTGGCCTGTATGGGCGTGAGCGCCTGATCTTTGTTGCACATGACGATGCTCTCCCGGGACATCCGAGCCGTGTGTTGCGCGCGCGTATCAAAATGCGGCGCGAAGCGCTTCGAAGCGCGCCACCTGCTCGGGAACGAGGTTGCGGCTTTCATCGCGGCGCACGAAGATTTTGAACATCCCGTCGCCGTCGAAATTGAAGAACTGGATGGAGTGGGATAGGCGACCCATGAACGGTCTGGAAATGAACGCGATCTCCTGGCAGCGGGCTGGGCGAATGTGCCCGCCGATCGGGCTCTCTCCGTGGAAGTTCAGATAGCCGCGGCCATAGCTCGCCGGTGGCAGCGGACCCTCGCATTCGAGCACGAGGTCGGGCGTATGCACGATGAAAAGGATCGGTCCCCACGTTGACACCGCCTCGAGGATCACATCCAGCCGGTCGGCTGTCACGATCTTGCGGTTGGCGTCCGGAAGCGCGCGCACCACATCGAGCGTGCTGACGCAATAGGTGCGCGCGATATCCTCGAGAATACCGTCGGCGTTGGCCGCGAGCCGTTGTGCGAGCGGCATGAACACATCTTCGCGCTGATATGTAGATTGTGTCGCTGTTGCCATCGATGTCTCTCCGGTTTGCGCGCTATGCGGCCGCGACTCGTAGCGAGCTATCCAAGAGAAAGGGCGGCAGCGCCCGATCCGGCCTCGGAAGAACAACCGGAAAAGCACGCCGCCGCCAACTTGGGGGTCCCAGGCAGTGCGGGAGGATACTGGGCCCCAAGACTCATTGAATCGCTGCGGCATGCGCCATGACAATTCACCGAGAGAAACTCGCGGGCAGCTCTGCGCCGCCCGATTGCCCGCATCGCGTTTGCGGACTTGCACACCCTATTAAAGTTGAATTACATAGTCAACAAATAAAACCGGTTCGAGTCGGCCGTCGGCAAGCGATTCCGCGGGTGCGGCTTTTTAGGATCTGAATACGCGATGTCACCGGACGAGAGCAGAAAACCGGCTTCCAGCAGGCCACCACGTCAGCACGCGGCGCCACCCGTTCGTTACGTCGTTTCTGAGCTTCTTATGGGTGGCAGCGAAGCCATCCTCGAGCACGACGGGTCCGAGTATCATCTGCGCATCACCGCTAACGGGCGGCTCATACTGACCAAATAATAGGTACCAACATGATCGCACTCTTGAGACAGGTTCGACGATTTCTCTGGGTCGTCTGACGAGCCGCCATCCAAAAAGTTGGAGGAGTTTCCCTCTTCACCCCCATGACGTAGGCCTCGCTTCGGGCTAAATGTCAGCCGCAAGCAAGGCTGTATGCCGTGAGGAGGAAAGTCGTGAGCAAAAGCGAAGAGGCGGACAAAGCGCCGCGTGCCGAGACCATTGTGCTGCACGCCGGATGGAGAGCGGATCCTACCACCGGCGCCGTTGCCGTGCCGATCTACCAGACCACCTCCTATCAGTTTCGCGACACGGAGCATGCCGAGAATCTCTTCGCGCTGAAGGAGCTCGGAAACATCTACACGCGCATCATGAACCCGACCACGGACGTGCTTGAAAAGCGCGTCGCCGCACTCGAGGGTGGCGTGGCTGCGCTCGCTGTCGCATCGGGCCAGGCCGCGTCCGCCTTCGCCGTCCAGAACCTGGCGCGCGCCGGCGACAACGTCGTGAGCTCGACGGATCTCTATGGGGGCACTTGGAATCTCTTCGCCAACACGCTGAAGGATCAGGGTCTGGAGGTTCGCTTCGTCGATCCAACGGATCCCGAGAATTTTCGCCGTGCGACCGACAGCCGTACGCGGGCTTATTACGCCGAGACGCTGCCCAATCCGAAATTGACCGTGTTCCCCATCGCCGAGGTGGCGGAGATCGGCCGCCCGCTGGGGATTCCCCTCATCGTCGACAATACGGCCGCGCCCGTGCTCTGCCGTCCGCTCGATCACGGTGCCGCCATCGTCGTCTACTCGTCGACGAAATATCTCGGCGGGCACGGCAACTCGATCGGCGGCGTCATCGTTGACGGCGGCAATTTCGACTGGGCCGCGCACCCCGATCGCCAGCCCGCGCTTTCTTCGCCCGATCCGAGCTATCACGGCGCGATCTGGAACGAGGCCGTGAAGCCGCTTGGTCCCATCGCCTACATCATCAAGGCGCGCACGACGCTGTTGCGCGACCTCGGCGCGGCTCTTTCGCCGTTCAACGCCTTCCTGCTGTTGCAGGGGATCGAGACCGTGCCGCTGCGCATCGCGCGCCACTCCGAGAACGCCGCCGCTGTTGCGGACTGGCTCGCGAAGCACAAGTCCGTGACACGCGTCATTCACCCGTCCCAGCAGTCTGGCACGCAGCGTGCGCGCGCCGAGCGCTACCTCAAGGGCGGCGAGGGCGGCCTCCTCGGCTTCGAGCTGGCGGGCGGGCGTCAGGCCGGGCGGCGCTTCATCGATGCGCTGAAGCTCTTCTATCACGTCGCCAATATCGGCGACGCGAGGAGCCTCGCCATCCATCCCGCGTCGACGACTCACTCGCAACTTGCGGGCGATGAGCTGGCGGCAACCGGCGTGACCGAGGGCTACGTGCGCCTTGCGGTCGGCATCGAGCACATCGACGACATTCTCGCCGATCTCGACCAGGCCCTCGCTGCCGCGACCGCCTAGGTGCGGTCGTCGTGGTTCAACGTCGTCGTGACGCCGCGCATCGA
>NZ_CADEFI010000007.1:0-24106 GCF_902826555.1 uncultured Hyphomicrobium sp. | reverse complement strand
GACTAAGTATCTATTGCGTGCGTCGCTGCGTGGTGATACTTAGGCATATGCTTAACCAATCGCATGCCCTCGACCGAATGTTTCACGCTCTCGCCGACCCGAGCCGGCGGCGCGTGGTGGAACAATTGACGCGCGGATCCGCTTCCGTCAGCGAGCTCGCCAAGCCGCTGAGGATGTCGCTTCCTTCGGTGCTGCAGCATCTGCAGATCCTCGAGGAAAGCGGGCTCATTAGATCCGAGAAGGTTGGGCGTGTGAGAACGTGCCGTATCGAGCCGAAGGCGCTGGCACGGGCCGAGCACTGGATCACGCGCCAGCGTGATGTCTGGGAGCAGCGCCTCGACAGGCTCGGAGCCTACCTCGCGGCCGAGGAAGAGAAAGACAAAGGCAACCGCTGATTTGTGGCGTAGCAGAGGAAGCAATCATGACCGAGCGCACGGTGAGACATGACACCTTCACCATCGAGCGGACCTATCCGTCATCGCCCGCCAAAGTCTTCGCCGCTTGGGCCGATCCCGTCGCCAAGCGCACATGGTTTGTCGAAGGCGAGGGCTGGGAGGTCGAGCGCTACGAGCAGGATTTCCGCATCGGCGGACGCGAGCTGAGCGCCTTCCGCTTCAAGGACGGCCCATTGATCAGCAATGAATCGACCTACGTCGATATCGTCCCGGAGCGCCGCATCATCGTGTCCTACACCATGGCGATTGAGGGCAAGATCATGTCGGCCTCCCTCGCCACCGCCGAATTCGAGCCGGCAGGAACCGGAACGCGTCTGATCTTGACCGAGCACGACGCGCATCTCGACGGCATCGACAGGTCGGGCTCCCGCAAAAGCGGGTGCGCCGGACTGCTCGTGCAACTCGGTCGTTATCTAGAAAACGCGAAGGCGGCCTAGCCTCTCGCCGCAAAGAAAACGGTCCCGAAAACCATGGCTGGTTTCCGGGACCGCAGCGTCATCGGGAGAAGGGTTTCTAGTTAGTCGAACTTGTAAGTGAAGCCGCCCATCACCGTCCGGCCGACGCCCGGCTTGAAGCCTTCGGCGATCTCGTAGAGGTAGAACTCGTCCGTCAGGTTCTGGCCGTTGGCCCACAGCGTCAGGCTGTCCGTCACGTTGAGGTTGGCGCGGGCGGACAGCAGCCACTGGCTCGGCACGCCCTGGTCGTTGTCCTCGTTGGTGGTGTAAGCGCCCTTGTGCGTGGCGGTAATGCTTGCATCCCAGAGGTTCTTGTACTCGACGCCGAGCGTCAGGTTGGCGAAGTGCTTGATCGACTCCGGAACCTGGTTCCCGGCGACACTGTCTCCATCCTCGTTGAAGCCGCGTGTGATCTCCGCATCAGCGAAGGTGTAGACGGCTTCGCCGAACAGGTTCCAAGGCCCGCCGGTGAACGGCCGGCTCTCGAGCCGCGCTAGGATCTCAAAGCCATCGATTTCCACCTCGTCGAGGCTCGTATAGACCTGCAGGCCATTGATGAGGAACGCCTCCTTGAATTGATAGTTCTCGATGGTCTGATGGAAATAGGCCATGTCCATGGTAAGGCCGCGAACGGCGCTCGACCTGAGGCCGATCTGGAAGTTCTCGCCGGTCTCCTCTTTCAGAGGGAAGCCGCCGTCCTGGTCGTTCGCATCGCGCACGAGATGCGGCGTCAGCCCTTCGTAATAGCCGCCGTAGATCGTGGTCCGCGGCATTGCTTCCCACGCAAACGAGATGCCCGGCAACACATGATCATGCTTCGATGTGAGCAAGGGCGACCCGGCAACCGGAAGGTTGTCGTCCAGCTTGAGCTGAAAATCGATGTCGTAGTTCTCGAACCTCACGCCGGGCACAACGGTGAATGTCGGGGTGACGTGAATGGCCGTCTGGATGAAAGCGGCGAAGGCCTCCGCGTTGAGCTCGACCATATCGTCGATCGGGCCCCGGTTGCTGAAGTTCAGAACTTGCCCCAACCCGAAGCCGTTGACGCCGACGACATCTGCGCCGCCACGGTTCTTGTTCGTGAAGAACTGATCCTCGTAGCGCACGCCCATCTGGAGGTCGTGCGTCATACCACCGACCAAGGGCAGGTTGGCGAACTCGATCCGCGAATCCACACCGTAGGTTTTGTAGCGCCGGTCGCGGCCTTCCATGAGGATCCCCGCCGGCGTGTTGCCGACGCCGTCCTCTCCCGCGTAGAAGCGAGCGCGCTCAGTGTCCGTCCCGTAGATGCGCGTCGAGAGCGTCGTGTTGCTGTCGATGTATAGGTTGTGAGCGACCTGGAGGCGGTAATGGTCGGCGTTGTAGGTGCTCAAGTCCGTACAGCAGGTGTTCTCAAAAAATCCGTCTGCGGCGCCACGGGTCCTGTTGCGGCCGTAGGCGAAGAACGCCGCCAGCTCCTCGTCGTCGAAGTTGGCCTCGTCGTACTGATCACGCTGGCGGAAATAGCCGCCGGAGATCGTGAGGTCCTGGTTGCTGCCGCGGAAGCCGATTGCTCCGTAGAAATCGTTGTAGCCCAATTCCTCGTCATTCCAGGAACCGCCGTAATCGCCGCCCGAGTAGGAGGCGACGATGCCGACATTGCCGAGGTTCTGGCGCGTGTGCACGTGGCGGAAGTTGTTGATGTCCCTGTCGCTGCCTTCGGTGTAGCCGATGCCGGCCTTGATCACGGTCTCATTGGCACCGAACGGCGACAGATTGCGGAAATTGACGACGCCGTGGTTGTTGAGCGGGCCGTAATTCAGCACCATGCCGCGCATGACCTCGATGCTCTCAAGGCGCTCCGTCGGGGGCGTATAGTGGGTCGACGAGTCGAGGTAGGTCGAGAAGTTGATAGGAATGCCGTCCTCCATGACGAGGACCTTGCGCGAACGCCGCGCTGCCGAGCCACGCATTCCGATGCCGCTGTGGCGACCGGCGCCGTCATCCGGGATCGTCACGACGCCGGGAACACGGGCGAGCGCCTCATGGTTGTTGGCCGGGCGCTGCAGCTCCATGTCTTCGGTCGTGACGCGCGTGCCGGCCGCAGGATAGTTCTGCAGATCGTCGGGCAGCGCCTGCCGCGCATTGACCGGCGAGAGCGGGCCATCGTGGGCGCGCTGAACGGCGCCGCCGCTTCGGGCTGCCCCATAGGGCGAATGATCGGATGCCGGGGTCTCTGTCTCGATCTCGGCAGGCGCCGCCGAGCTGGCGGGCTGGGCCGCGGCCTTTTTCTTCGCTGCGGCCGCAGCTTTCTTCTTCTGCACGACTTCAACCTGGGGAAGAGGCCCGTCCGCAGGCTCCGCCGCCGTCTGTGCTGCGGCTGGCGAGGCGGCGAGCCCCATTGCGCCGGCCATGACCGTAAGTTTCAAGTAGACCTTGAGTGACATCTGCTTCCTCCCCACGCACGCGGCACGCTTGGCCGGCACAACCCATTGTCGTTTTCTCGCTCCCATGCCGTGATCGCCGCCGCCCCGGGCTGCCGCGCGATCCCCCATCGGACTGGAAGAGTTTTGTTATAAAGTTGCCGCATGTTCTCGGTGGCGGTGCGCACCGGCAATTGAGGATGGTTCCATGCGGAGGCATCGCGGAGGGCGAATGCCGCCGTAGAACTACAGAAAAATATAGGAAAATCAGGAACTAAGCCTGAGAATTGGAGGGATTTGATGGCGTTTGAATGCCACACTATCCCGTCACGAAAGGGCATTCGCGGCAGGTGTTCCGCGATGCGCTTGCCGCCAAGGAGTGGTCCAAGCGCACTCCTGCGCGGGTTAGAAGAAACTCCGGGCCGAGGCCGGTGAGCCCGATCATCGGCCCGGAGTGTTTTTCAGTGGGACGTAGGCCCAGAAACGGGTCTTGAGTTTCCGATCGTTAGTCGAACTTCAGCGTGAACCCTCCCATGACCGTGCGGCCGACGCCGGGCTTGATGCCGTCTGAGCGCTCCGAGATGTAGAACTCGTCCGTGAGGTTGTGGCCGGTGGCCCAAAGCGTGAGGTCGTCGGTCAGCTTGAAGTTGGAGCGTGCCGACAGCAGCCACACGTCGGGTACAAGGCCCTCATCCGCGAACGAAGAGTTGAGGCCGTTGGTGTGATAGTCTCCGCGATAGGTCCAGCTCACGCTCGCATCCCAAAGGTCGCGGTAGGACGTGCCGAGCGTCAGGTGCGCGAAGTGCTCGAAGGATTCCGGAACCCGATTGCCGGCGACATTGACGAACGTCACACCGTCGTCGGGCGTATCGACGCCGCGCTCGATCTCCGCATCGATGTAGGTGTAGGTCGCTTCGCCGAAGAAGTTCCAGGGTCCGCGGGTGAACGGCTGACTGTCGAGGCGTCCGTAGATTTCGAAGCCGGTAAGCGTAACCTCGCCGAGCGTTGAGAAAACGCGATCTCCTCCGGCTTCCTGGAACGCCTCCCCGTACTGGTAGTTCTCGATCCGCTTGTGGAACACGCCCGTGTCGAGTGTCACGCCACGGATGGCGGTGGAGCGCACGCCGAGCTCGAAGTTGTCGCCGATTTCCTCTGGAGGCGCCTCGAAGACATCGAGATCGTTGATAGCGTCGCGGACGATATGCGGGGTCAGGCCCCGATGATATCCGCCGTAGATCGTCGTCCTGGGCATGGTCTCCCACGAGAAAGAGATCATCGGCAGAACGTGGTCGTAGCTCGCATCTCCCGCCGCGTCCGGATCGCCGAGGTCGCGATAGCTGATCTCGTAGTTCTCGAAACGCACGCCGGGCGTAACGGTCAGGCGTGGCGTGAGATGGATCGCGGTCTGCGCGAAGGCCGCGAAGGCGTCTGCCTCCAGCTTCTGAGGCGGCTCCGCCGGCGCTCCCCTGGTACCCCACGTGAGCACCTGATTGAGGTCGCCGATGCGGTTCTGGTTGTTGAACCGGTGCTCCTCGTAACGAACGCCGATCTGCACGTCGTGCTTCAGGCCGAAGGTCGTGAGGTTTGCGAACTCGACACGGGAATCGGCTCCGTAGTTGCGATAGTGACGGTCGCGCCCTTCCATCTCGAGGGCACCCACTGCGGCGTTTTCGTTGGGATAGAAGCGCGCCCGCTCATGGTCGTTGCCGAATAGCCGCGTGGAGATGGTCGTATTGTCGTCGATGTAGAGGTTGTGGGCGAGCTGGAAACGGAAATAGTCGGCATTGTAGCTGCTGAGATTATGGCAGCACTGGGCCTCGTTCATCGCTCCAGCCAACGCTGCCGCGGTCTTGCTTCGGCGATAGCGGAAGAAGTCGTCCTGGTCGTCGATATTATCCTCGTCGTAGGTGTCGCGCTGGCGGAAATAGCCGCCGGAGATCGTGAGATCTTGCTTGCTGCCCCTGAAGCCGAGCGCGCCGTAGAAGTCGTTGTAGCCAAGTTCCTCGACATCCCAGGAGCCGCCTGCGTCGGCACCCGAATAAGACGCCACCACGCCGACGTTGCCGAGGTTCTGGCGCGTATGCACGTGGCGGAAGTTGTTGACGTCCATGTCCGAGCCCTCGGTAGTGCCGATGCCGGCCTTGATCACCGTCTCGTTGGCGCCGAACGGCGACAGGTTGCGGAAGTTGATGACGCCGTGGTTGTTGAGCGGGCCGTAATTCACGATCGGTCCCCGGAACACCTCGATGCTTTCGACGCGCTCGATCGGCGGCGTGTAGTGGTTGGACGAGTCGAGATACGTCGAGAAATTGATCGGAACGCCGTCCTCCATGACGAGGACCTTGCGCGAACGGCGTGGAGCTGCGCCGCGAATGCCGATACCGCTGTGGCGCCCGAAGCCGTCGTCGCTGATCGTGGTGACGCCCGGTACGCGCACCAGAGATTCATGAACGGTGGCGGGCCGGAAATCGTCGATCTGCTCGGATGTGATGCGGCTGGCGCCGCCCTGGGCGTTCTGCAGATCGCCTGGGACGAGTGCCTTTGCGTTGGTGGGAGCAAGCGGCCCGTTTTCAGCACGCTCGGATGCCGGGCCGCTGGCGGAGGCGCCGTAAGGGGAGTTGTCCAGGGTCTCGGGTGCGGAAACCGGGGCCGCTTCGGTGGTCGGCGATGCGGCCTTGGCGGCCGGGGCCCGCTTTCTCGTTCCTCCGGACGCGAGCGGTGTCTTCTTCTGGATGACCTCGATCTCTGGCAGCGCGCCCTCGGCTGGCTCTGCGGCGGTTTGAGCGCCCGCAGGTGCGGCCAAGAGACCGACCGCGCCCGCCACCACCGAAATCCTGAGGTACTTACGTCCCGACATTCACTAACCTCCCCGTCAACTGTTGCCGGTAGTCCCGGCAAGCGCAGTCATTATTCCCCTGGCAAATCAGCGTGATTTCAGTCTGATCGGCCGCAGTTTGCGTTGCCTTTCAGTGTCCGGATGAGCGTTTTGATATAAAGTTTCAATTTCTGGACACGAAAAACGGCCTCTTTTATTGAGGGGGCATCGTCGTGATCTCCAGAGCTCGCGGCAATTGAGGATGGCCACGTGCGGTGGCATAGATCGGGAACATGTCCTGAGTAATTGACCGGATGATCCCGGAGGGAACGAGCAGATGTATGAGTGGAGCGAGGAAGCAGCGGCAAGGAACTTGCCAGTGGCAGCCCTGTTCACGCGCTCTCCCCTTGTCATCGGGCTAGCCTACCTGGTCACGTACGCGTTCCTCGATTGGGTGAGCTTCATCAGCCCGATCACACCGGTAGGTGTGACGCCCTGGAATCCTTCGACCGGCCTCAGCTTCGCGCTCGTGCTCCTGCTTGGACGCGCGTACGTGCCGTGGCTTTTCATTGCCCCGATGGTCGTCAACGCGTTTGTTCTCGACCTGCCGATCCCGACCGAGGTGCAGGTTCTCGGTGCCATCATCGTCGGCACCATCTACGGTGCCACCACCATTCTGCTGACGCATCCGCGGATCGGATTCGACCGCACACTCAGCACCAAGCGCTCGCTGATGCTGCTCATCGCCGTCGCGGCGGTGAGCACCGGCATCGTTGCCTTCGCTTATGTCGGCCTGCTCGCCGCCTTCGGGCTCATAACGCCCGACACCTTGATGATGACGATCGCGCACCAATGGATCGGCGACATGATCGGTGTGACCGTCGTCACGCCGTTCCTCCTGATCCTCTTCACGCGCCGGAGTATCCTGGTGCCGTCCCTGGAGCTGCTCGCGCTGGTGCTGGTTCTGATCGCGACGCTTGCTGCTGTCCTCGGCCTTTCGGATACGTTCCGCGTCAAGCAGTTCTATCTGTTCTTTCTGCCGGTCATGTGGACGGCTGTCCGTTTCGGGCTCGAAGGCGTGACCGGCGGCCTCGTGCTGACGCAGGTGGGGCTCATGGCGGCCATGCAGTATGGCGGCGTCGACGTGAGCGACGTCACGGCCTACCAGGCGCTCATGATCGTTCTTGCGCTGACCGGCCTCACCATCGGCGCGGTGGTGAACGAGCAGAGCCGCACCCAGGCCCAGCTGCGTCGGAACCAGGAGGCGCTTGAACGGGCAGCACGCCTCGACACCATGGGCGCCTTTGCCGCCGCGCTGGCTCACGAGATCAACCAGCCCCTGACGGCGATCTCCAACTACACGCGTCTGGCCAAGATGGCCGTAGAGAAGCAGCCCGCCGACACCGAAACCGCCCGCACCGCCGCGGAGCATGCGGTCGCTCAGGTCGATCGCGCGGCAGAGGTCGTGCGTCGCCTGCGCGACTTCATCCAGCTCGGGCGCAACGAGATGGTCCCCCAGTATGCCGGTGATCTGATCCGCGAGGCGATCTCCCACTGCAAGCTCGAGACGCAGGCACGCCACGTTGAGGTTGAAACGCGCTTTACCCGCAACCTGCCTCCGGTCGTCTGCGACGGACTGCAGATTCAACAGGTGCTGATCAACTTGATTCGCAACGCCGCGGAATCCATATCCTCCAGCGGGAGGCCCGATGGCCGTATCGTAGTGGAGGCTGATCTGACGGATTTGGGCCGTGTCATCGTGACCGTGCGCGACAATGGGCCGGGATTCGACCCGGAAATCCTGGCGCGTGCGCTAACGCCGTTTACCACAACCAAGGAAGAAGGCTTGGGATTGGGGCTGGCTCTGGCCCGCTCTACCGCAGAAACACATGGGGGACAGCTCGTAGTCGAAAGCACTGGCGGCGGGGCCGCAGTTTCCTTTACTCTGCCGACAACCGTTCTTCCGTTACCGGTCGAGAAATGATGAAAAAGGACACCGACGTGACCGTAGCTTTGATCGATGACGATTCCGCCGTGCTCCATTCAATGCGGCTGCTGATCGAGAGCCGCGATATCCCTGTTGCCTGCTATGAATCCGCCGAGGCATTTCTCGATGACCTGCCTGGCACCAAGCCATCGTGCGTTGTCGCCGACGTGCGCATGCCGGGCATGACGGGGCTCGAGCTGCAGCGCGAGCTCAAGTATCGCAATCACGAGGCCCCGCTGATCCTCATCAGCGGCCACGCCGACGTCTCGATGGCAGTCGAGGCCTTGAAGGAAGGCGCCTTCGATTTCTTCGAGAAGCCCTACGACGGCGAGCGTCTCGCCACGAGCGTTTGGGACGCGGTGCAGAAGGGGCGTCGCCAGACCACCGAGAACACCGAGCGCATCGACATTGCCGAACGCCTGAAGGCGCTGTCCCCGCGCCAGCGCGAGGTGCTCGAGTTCGTGGCCTCCGGCATGTCCAACAAGCAGATCGCCGCCAAGCTCTCCATCAGCCCGCGCACCGTCGAGACCTATCGCGCGTGGGTCATGGAGCGCATGGGTGCTCAGAACGTTGCCGATCTCGTGCGCAAGGTGAGCGCGTTCCTGCCGAGTGAGCAGAAGTAGCCCGGCGTTTCGTTCGAGATTGATGCATTTGCGAAGCCGCGCAGGGATCCCTTGCGCGGCTTCGTGCCTTGTGCTCCTTGATCCGTAGTCGGAACGGGAGGGGCGCATGTCGCAGTCGAGCGCAAGCGAGAACAAAAGTGCCGGTATGCAAATCCCGCACTGGCTCCGTCTTACTCTCGCGATCGCCGCCGCGCTCGAACTCATCGGCGGATTGAAGGACCTGCCGATCCTGTTCGGAGACACGTCGGAGATACCGGGCCCGGGTCTCAGCGGCTGGATCATCTCCGCCAAGATCGCCCTGCAGCCTGTCTTCGCCGGTCTCGCCCTCGTATTCGCAGCCGGCGGCCGCGTCCGCCTTGCGCTCGTCGCCATGGCCGCCGTCGTGCTCGCCAATTGGATGAGCTACCTGCCGTCGGTCGCGATCCATGGTCTCGAGTTTCAGGGAGACGGAGCGGGCGGTCTCGTCACGCTGTTCGAGATCGTGCTGGCCCCGCTGATGGCTGCTGCGGTGGTCGTGCTGGCATGGCTCGACAGAAGGTTGCCGCTCGCCACGCTGTTGGCGGTCCTTCCCACGGCGATCTCGGTGCTCTTCATCATACTGTTTGCGATAGGCGTCGCGATTTACGGCTTCTGATGACGCCTCTCGACTGTGCGCAAGCACATGGAACTTGGGGACGACAATGCGGGTTCAAGGAGCACAAGCTCGGCCGCATCCGTCAACAACAAGGAGCCAACCATGCGCTATGTGCTTCTGTGGGCCCTCGGGGTCCCCATTTCCGGTCTCATTGTCCTGCATCTGTTCGGCGTGATCTGATCGGACGCGTCATTATTCCTTCTTCGACTTTGTCTCCCGCTTTTGCCGCGTGGTGAAACGCACGTTTCCAAGCCCGGTGCCGATGGTCAGCGCAGCCCAGTGCACATAATCGCGCATCACCGGTAGCTCGCTGAGCCCCTGGACCACGGCGTCGTTGTGCATCACGACGGCCGTCTCGTGTCCGCCGATCTCGGGTATGGCGTCTCGGATCGAGGCGGGAAGATTGAAGCTCTTTGCTTCCCAATTGCCCGGGAGATTTTGTGCCCCGGCCTCGATCGAGCCATCAGGCGTGATGAGGCCGGGGCATCCGATGCCGATCACCGGCGCCAGATTTATTTTTCCCTTGCCCGCGCTCTTGATCAGGTCCTTGAGCATGTCGACCAGCTGATCGACGGCCTCATCGCGTTTCGTCTTCTCGTCGCCGTGACGCCACAGCTCCGATTTCCACACCTTGGCCTTCTCGAGCTTGGTGGACTTCTTGAGATTGAGCTCCACGACGCCGGCGCGAATGTTGGTGCCTCCGATGTCGACGGCGAGGATTCCGTCGAAGCCTTCGAGCGTCCACGACGGCATCAGGTGCGCCGCGCCGATCAGCCCCGCCTCATCGGGGTGATTGCGGATCAGCGCGATATCGATGTTTGTGCCGCCGGCTTTCAGGAGAACTCCGGCGCGTCCGATGGCAAGCTCGCCGACCCGGCTTTCGCGGAACCCGCCCCCGATGACGATCGCCTCCGTGTCGCGCCAGCTCGCCGTCTTCAGGAAGCGCCGGATCACGGCTTCGAGCTCGTTCGCGAAAGCTTCGATGGCGCTGTGAATAAGACCGCCAGCTTCCGGATCTCCGTTCGCGAGCAACTCGTCGAGCTTTTTCTTGCTCACGTCCTCGGTCTTTTCGTCACCGAGCGGATCACCCCCAAGCTTGCGCAGGGGTTCTCGCCACTCCTCCATGATGGCATTGAATGCGCTACGGCTCGCGCGGTCGCCGACGAAGCCTTCGTCGTCGCGGATCTCGAGATTGTAGCTGTCGACTTCGACGCTCGGCAGAAGCTTGGCGCCATGTTCGGTGATGACGGGCAAATCGTGCACCCTCGGTAATTGGAAGCGTTCGGGGAGAAAGCGGCGTTCGGCGGAGCCGGCGGAGGCTAAACGCGCCAAGGGCCCTGAAAGATCGCGCGCCGTGCGAATTATTTCGAACATCGATCAGTCAGCGCGTCGTGTGTCCGCCCCTGAGACAGCGCGCCGCAACCATGCGCGGGGTCATGCTTTGGTCCATTTTCGCCGCCATAGAGCCCATTGATTAGCAAAGGAAATGTGCTTCCAAGGAGGCTGGCCGAACGATGCAGCAAATCGTTCCTTCTCGTGTGCTGCGCGGAGCGGCGTGGTGCACGCTGGTTTTGAGTTCCGCCATTGCAGAAAGATCCGCGGCAGCGACAACAGCGAGCCCCGGCTGCCAGGCTGCAAATCGCGGCGGCATGAACATGGGTGCCTCCGCCGGAGGCAACGCCTCGCGCGAGGCCACGTTCGAAACGGGCGAGCAACTGACGCTCAGCGTGACGACGCAAGGTAAGGCCGCGATCACCGTCGCGGACCAGGATGGCGACACGCAGACGCTTCATTCCGGCCGTGCATCGGCCGTTGTGTTCACGGCTCCGGCGAGCGGCTCGTTCGCTTTCCGCCTCGACGCGGATGCCAGCGCAGATGCCAAGCTCGACGTGCGCTGCTCCACGGCTGCCAAGGCCAATGCGGAACGCGCACTGATCGAGCGCCGCAAGGCGTTCCTGTCCGCCAAGGACCCCGACCGCATCCGCATCGATCGCCCGCGGACCGAGGCCAAGGCCATCGACTCGTTCGTCGCCAATGAAACGGACGGCGCGCCCCCACGCGAGGTCGCTGCCTCGATCAGCTTGTCCGAGCTGGCCGCCGCCATGAATCTCGGGCCCAAGCATCAGCCCAGCATTCTCGATTTCTGGTTCGAGGGGCGATACACGACCTACGACACCGTCGACATGGATGCGCGCCGGAGCGACGGCAATTTCTCCGTCATGTACTTCGGCAGCAAATACATGCTGGGCCCCGACATCATGCTCGGCTACCTGGCCCAGTTCGATCAGGCCGGCGAAGAAAGCCGCTACAGCGGTGATGTCTCCTCCAGCGGCTGGATGGCCGGCCCGTACATGAGCGTCCGCTTCGGTCCCGGCATCGTCTTCGACGGCCGTGCGGCCTGGGGCAAGGCCGAAGGCCTGCCGAACGGCATCATGCTGGGAAGCGCCTCCGCCGATCGCGGTCTGGTAAAAGGCACGCTGCGCGGCACGCGACAGATCGGCGGATGGACCGTCGCGCCGAGCGTCGGCTTGAGCTACGTCGAGGACACGCCGGCTGACACGGGGTTCGGTGTTTCGGAAGCGCAGCCTGCCGGCACCGGTCGCCTCGACGTATTGCCGGAGGTGAAGCGGCGGTTTGATCTCGACAGCGGCACTTACGTCGAGCCGCGTGTCGCCGCCGGCGGGTTTCTCTCATTCGACGACATGTCCCGCCTGGGGCCGGGAGGCCTCGCGGCAGCCGTGCCGGATCTGCACTGGAAGGCCGAGGCCGGTATGGCCTACGGCATCAAGGATGGCATGAACCTGGAGGCTACGGGCGGTGTCGAGACGGGAGGCGAGGCAGCCAAGGACGCCTGGTCCGGCAAGCTGCAGCTCAAGGTCCCGCTCAGCAAATAACCGTCAGCGGCTCGCGCTCGTGGATCCGGGCTCTCCGAGACCGAACGCCCGGTCCGTCGACGAACGCGCCGCGCCCACCCCACGCGCCGACGATGCCGCCACCGTGGGCGTTGTGGGCTCCGGCGCGGGAGAAGCGCCGCGCGACCCGTAGAGCGCCGCTGCACCGGCCGCATCTCCAGGCTGCAACCCGCGCCCCTTCTCGACATAGCGGAAGCTCATGAGCTGGCCGTCGGGGCTCGGGTGGTCCAGGCCGATGGCATGCCCGATCTCGTGCGTGACCGTGAATCGGACGTCGTAGACATCGAGATTGCCGTCGAAGCCGATTTTCCACGGCCGTTGCGGGTTGAGACAGATCAGCGATTGACGGATCACGCCCATCGCTTTGGCCGGCACGTCGGCCGCGGCATCGCGCAGCGCCACATTCGTGAAAGCCCGACCCCGCGCCTTGGCGTCCGCGCCGATCAAAATCCCGGCGTCGGCGATCGAGGACGTTTCGACGAAGGAGATGTTGGCCGCCTGCTCCCATGCGGAGAATGCAGCGCGCACCTCACGCTGAAAATCTGCGAGAGAGATCCTCGAAGGCTTCAAGGCGGCCTCGGGCGGCAGCATCGCGTCGCAGTTGCGCGCGCCGGGAAATTTCCGAGCGCTGGTCAGGAACGCGTAGCGGATCGTCGCGGGCATCCCATGCGCTGGGATTGCCCAGCGGACATGACGTCCACCGAGCTCCAGTAGGCGAAACGGAGGATCGGCACGCGGCACAGGCTCGTCTGCGCGCGACGCCGTCGCGGCAGAAGCGATCGCCAGCGCAAGACAGGCGGCCGGAACGAAATCCCTCAACAGATCCCCTGCTCCCAAAACACCATCGCGCGAGATGAACGACGGATGAACCGAGCGGCGCGCGGATGAACGCCAAATGAATGCAAAGTGTCTACGGCGCGGAATGCGTGCGGTCAATAATCACGAAGGCGCATCACGCCGCCACATATGTGGTTTTTGCGCCTTAATCCACGTTCAACTGTTGGAACCTCGCTATCGAGCACTACGTTACTTTCCAGATCACGCGTCATGAAATTGGAGAGCAAAAATGAACGTAGTCAAAGCAACGATCCTCGCGGCCACGATGGCCGCAGCGTCGTTGAGCCTGGGAGCCACTGCCAACGCGGCCCCGATGGGATCGGCCGCAAAGGCCGTGAGCCAGTCTGAGCACGCAGGCGCTCAGCAGGTTCATTATCGCAAGTACAAGCGCAGTCATCGTCACTACGACCGCAGGAAATGGCGCCATCGCCACGGCTACTATCGCGGCTATCGTCCGGGGTTCTCGCTCTACATCGGACCTCGCTATGGTCACCGCTATGATCGCTACGACCGCCGCTATTGGCGCTAACCCGTCATAGCGCGACCGGTGAGAGAGAGCCCGCTCGAAAGATGCGGGCTCTTTTTTGTCTCAGCGCACTACGGCTGGGCCCGCGGTCTCTCGATCCGTGTCAGCCGCCGTGCGAGTTGATCGAGCCAATTGACCACCGCCCCCGGCCCCGCGAAGTCGGCTTCGTCCTCGTCGTAGTGTTCCCCGGCAACCCGGAGCGCGAATCCGTTGCGGCTTTCCGCGACCGCAAATGCCGCTTCGTCGCCGATGTCGTCTCCAATCATGATCGGTATCCGATCGCGAAACTGCGGCAACGCGGAGAGCGCCGCGAGCCCGGTGCCCTTTGAAAGTCCCGATGGAACGATCTCGAACAGGCGCTTGCCCGGCAGAATTTCGAACGCACCCGCGTGGGCCTCCAGCGAGGCTTCGAGCGCGACCAGGATCTCCTGTTGCGCCGTTGGCACAAGCCGATAGTGGACGGCGAGCCCCGCGCCTTTTGGTTCGGTGATCACGCCAGGAATGGAAAGCGCGAGTTTGCGCATGGATTGCACGACGTCCGGGGGCAGAGCGGCCGTCACCCGCTCGATCTCCCGCTCGGGCGCGCGACGCAGCTCCGTGCCGTGCACGCCCGAAGCGACAAGCTTGAGCGGCGCCAGCAGTTGGTCGATCTCGGAGATGAGGCGCCCGGAAATGACGGCGATGGCGCCGTCGAGCCCCACCGTGAGGCGCTGCAGGATCCCGATCAGCCCATCCGGAACGCGCACGCTCCTGGGCGTTGCGGCAAGATCGAGCAGCGTCCCGTCCACATCCAGGAAAAGCGCGCACGAGCGGCGATTTGCGAGGATCGACGACGTGCACGCGCTGAGGCGCTGGCTGAACTGTGGAATCCTCTCGGGCGTCATCGTGTGTGCGGGCCTTCCATGGCGTTTGGGTGTTGCGGCGGGCACAGTGGCCTCTGGCTCAGCGGTGCCAAGTGATATCGGAACGTGTCGTCGATATGGCCGCAATGCGCGCTCACAGCGGCCATTCCATCACGTTTGGTGTCGATTTCTTGCTGTCGAGCAAGGCGTCGATCTCCGATCGTCGCATGAGACCCGATTGCGTGTCGACGTAGCCGAGCACCGCACCCGCGTTCAGCGTCGCTGCGAGTAGCGCCGTATCTGGCGCTTCGCCTGCGGCGAGATAGCCGGAAAACGTCGAGACGAACGCGTCGCCTGCGCCGGCCGTGCCGGCCACGTGGGCCTGATGCGCTGGGCTGTAGAGAAGCCGGTCGCGGGTCGCCACGAAGGCGCCGTCACGCCCGTCGGTCAGCACGACGGTTCCGACGCCGGCAGAAATGAGCGCACGGCAAAACGCTCGCACGCTCATCTTCCGGCTTTCGAACTTGAGACCGCGCACGGCGAGCGGCGGCAGTGTCTCTCCGCCGCCGTCGAGCCCCGGATCGTCCTGTGCCGTCCCGGCGTCGAGCAGGGCGATCACCTCGTCGGCCTCGCGTCTGTTGAGCGCCAGAATGTCGATTTTGCGGAGCAGGGCGCGGAAGGCGGAACCGTGTCCATGCAGTTGCCGGATGCCGGGATTGGCGACAACGCGCGCGCCCGCGGACTTTGCCTTCGCGACGATATCGGGAAAGCACGCGGCGGCTTCGTTCGAAAGGTTGGCGATGTAGACGAGATCGACGTCGAACGCGCCGTCGTCGAGGTCCGCAGGCCGAAGCAGCGTGTTCGCGCCGCGGAAGGTGAAAACCGCGGCGTTGCGCTCATGCGAGGAGACGAGCACGGAAGCCCCGGTCGGGGCGTGGGAATCCCGGAGCGCCCAGCGATGCGAGATCCCCTCCGCGTCGAGCGCGGCGAGGATCTGATCGGCACGCCGGTCGGCGCCGATCTTGATCAGCACCGATGCGGAATGGCCGAGGCGGGCGAATGCAACGGCGGCATTGATGGCTCCTCCGCCGCAATGCGTCGACACTTCGAGTGCTTCCGTCTTGCGACCCTCCTCGAGCAGCAGAAACGACGATTCCGCATTGAGAAGAAGCATGCGCTCGATGGCGGCGCTCTCGATGATGGCGATCGTGTCGATCATGGCGCCGCCAACCGTCAACACTCTCAAGCCGGACCGCGCGTCGGTGCGGACGGGATCGGAGCGTATTTCTTTTTTGGCTGCGCTCATGTTCAGTTGCCTGCGCGCGTTTGCCCTCCGGCTTTCCGCGCCTCTTTCCCGAGTTTGAGGGCGACCGGCGCCAGCGGTGTCCGCGCCAGCCGCGCCATGGAGGCCCGCATCGAAGTTGTCAAGGGCGCGACGTCGCGCGAGCGCTCCTTTGCTGCGGCCTCGAGCGTAGCCAGGAACGACGCCGACCACGCCGCGCTGTCGTGAGCCCGAATGACGCTCATCAGTCGTGTGTAACGCTCGATGCGCTCGTCCTTCTCCATGACGAGCGCCGTCTTGATGGCATCGGCCATTTCCTCGACGTTGTAAGGATTGACGATCAGCGCATCGACGAGCTGCTCCGCGGCGCCTGCAAACCGCGACAGGATCGGCACGCCTGGATCGTCGGGATCCTGCGAGGCCACATATTCCTTGCAGACGAGGTTCATTCCGTCCCGCAAGGGTGTGAAGAACCCGATACGCGACGACCGGTAGATGTCTCGCAGCCGGTCGCGCGGAGCCGAGCGGTAGATGTAGTGGATCGGCACCCAGTCGAGCTCGCCGAACATGCCGTTGATCTTTCCGGAAAGCGCCTCGAGCTGCTTGCGGATATCGGTATAGGCTTCCACGCTCTCCCGTGTCGGCGGCGCGATCTGCGACAGAACCACGTTGCGTCGGTATTCGGGATACTTCTCGAGGAAGCGCCCGAAGGCGCGGAACTTCTGCGGCAAGCCCTTCGAATAGTCGAGCCGGTCGACGCCGATGATCCGTTGCGCCCCGGCGATTGGCTGCGCGTGCGGCTTCTCGGTCGAAACGCGCGTAAAGCTGTCGGGATCGATGCCGACGGGAAAGCTCTCGACCGCCAGGCGATGATCGAACGCGGAAATGCGGCCGTCCTGCAAAATGCGACCCGCCACGCTGTCCTCGAGAAACTGTATGAGGTTGGCCACGTCCGCCTGCGTTTGCAGGCCGATCAGGTCATAGGCGGTGAGGGCACGCGCAAGCGCGCGATGTTCCGGGACGGCCAGAAAAGTCTGAGACGGCGGCACGGGAATGTGCAGGTAGAAGCCCATGGGGTTCTTCACGCCCGCGCGCCTGAGCTCGGCGCCGAGCGGGATCAGATGGTAGTCGTGAATCCAGATGATGTCATCGGGCTTGAGGAGTGCCTGCAGCGCCCGCGCGAACCGCTCGTTGACCCTCATGTAGCGCGGATAGAAGCCGGCGTCGAAACGCGCAAGATCGAGCCGGTTGTGGAAGACCGGCCAGAGGACGGAATTGGAGTAGCCGAGATAGTAGTCCCGGTGCTCGTCCGATGTGAGCGGCAGAGTAGCGAGCGCGCTTCCCCCGACGGACTTGGCGATTTTTACGCCCGGCGGCTCGGAGGCATCGTTGTCGTCGACGATCTTTCCGTTCCAGCCGAACCAAAGGCCCGGGCGCTCACGAAAGAGATCGGCGATTGCAACAGCAACGCCGCCCGCCTGCGCGGCTTTGCGCAGCTCAGTCACACGATTGGAAACGACGACGATACGTCGCAAAATATAGGCCTCCGCGCAGCCGAAATCCTCTGGGCACGGCGAAACGTACTCGCCGAGCGCCGAGGTTCCTATTCGTAGTGTTACTTAAACACCTGACGAAGCACCGGGTTCCGGCGCAGGGGAATGCGGCCAGGCTTCGGTCCAGTTGCGCGATAGGTTCATGCAGGAGTTGACCACGCCGGCCATCGAGTAGGTTTGCGGAAGGTTCCCCCACAGTTGGCCCGTCGTGGGATGGATATCCTCCGAAAGAATGCCGAATGCGTTGCGGCGCGAAAGCAGGTCGCTCAGCATCTCGCGCGCTTGTGTCACCCGGCCGGCGGCTGTGAGCGCGTCGATGTACCAGAACTGGCAGGCGAGGAACGATGTCTCGGGAGAACCGAAATCGTCATTGGCATAACGCAGCATGAAGCCGTTGCGGCCAAGCTCGCGCCCGACGGTGTCGAGGGTCTTCAGAAAGCGCGGGTCGCTCGCAGGCAGCAGGCCGAGCTCGGGCAGCAGAAGGACGCTCGCGTCGAGCTCGTCGGCGTCGAGTGCGCCGGCGATCGCGCCGGCCTTGTCGCTCCAGGCGCGCGACAGGATCTCCTTGCGCACCGCGTCAGCGCTCTGTCTCCATTGCGCCGCATCCTCCGCAAGTCCGAGAAGCTGGGCAATGCGCGCCAGCCGGTCGAGCGACACCCAGCACATCGTCGCCGAATGCGTATGAATGCGCAGCCGTCCGCGGTATTCCCAGATGCCGGCGTCAGGCTCGCGGAAGAAGCGCAACGCGTGATGGCCCAGAAATTCGAGCCTCCGGTAGAGCGCTTCATCGCCCATCCGCGGCAGTCGCTGATCGATGAACATTTGCGACACGCCGAGAATGATGCTGCCATAGGAGTCGTGCTGCAGCTGCTCGGCCGCCTGATTCCCGATCCGCACCGGGCCCATGCCGAGAAAGCCCGGCAAATGGCTGGCAACAGTCTCCTCGAGCGGCTGGTCGTGCACGATGCCGTACACCGGCCTCAGCGCTCCTTTGGAGCCGAGGGCGATGGTGGCGATGTAATCGAGATAGGCCTCCATCGTCTGCGTCGCCCCGAGCCTGTTGAGCGCCATCACGACGAAATAGGCATCTCTCAGCCAGCAATAGCGATAGTCCCACGTGCGCTGCGTATGCGGGGCCTCGGGAATGGAGGTCGTATGCGCGGCGACGATGGCGCCCGTCTCGTCGAAAGTGCAGAGCTGGAGCGTGATGGCGGCACGGATCACATCGGTTTGCCAGTCGAGCGGAACGGCAAGTCCGCGCACCCAGCCCATCCAGTAATCGCGCGTCCGTTCGAGCGCCTCGCGCGAGACCGTGTCGGGGGCCGCCTCGAGCGATTCGTCCGGACCCAGAACGAGCGTCACCGGACGCGAAAGCGCGAACGAAGTCTCGTGCATGATGTAGGAGAGCGGCGCATCGGTTGTGAGCCGTAGCGTGAGATCGCCGCCGCTGTAGCGGATATGGTTCGAACCCACCACCTGCGCCGGCCGCGGTTGCCCGTAGCTGAACGTCGGCCGCACGCGGATCTTGATCCGCGGCAGACCGATCGGCTCGATGCGGCGGATGATCTGCGCCGGATGCAGCATCCGTTCGAAGCGTGGATAGCGCGGCGCGAAATCGATGATGCGAACGCCGTTGCCGCTGCCGTCCTCGATCGTCGTCTCGATGATGGCCGTATTGCGGAGATAGCCGGAGTGCGATCGAACGGCCCCTTCGACGAGCACGTCAGCAAAGCCCTTCTCCTCATCACCCGCAAGCAGCCGCGAGAAGACCGGGTCACCGTCGAAACGCGGGAAGCACCACCAGACGATGCGGGCGGAGCGGTCGAGCAGCGCCGCGATGCGACCGTTGCCGATGACGGCGAAGTCGAGCGGTTGCTGGGCGCGTTGGTCGGCGGGCATGGAAGCCTGATCGAGTGATTGCAGTGGCAGTGTCAAATGCGGTTGCTCCCTCGAAGTGCAGTATCACCAACACCGGTTCGGCCACGGCGCCGTTGGCCGGCTCGAATCGGCACGGTGTCAAATCTGGCCCGACCGGGTCTTGGCGAGCAGCGGAGCTGTGGCCGGAATCGGCCCATAAACAGAAAAATGCGCCCTGGGCGCGGCGTGGAGAGAGGCAATGTGCGAAGCACACAGCTTTTTCATTGATTCAACTCCACTTATCGATTTGAAATAAGGGGGCTCCGGAGGAGCACGCCGCACGTCAACGCGCGGCGGGGATGGGGGTTCCGAGGCGGGCGACCGTTCAGGAACAGGACGAGACGGACGGGGGCGCTGCAAATTGGCGATCCGTGGAACGTTGTGCTCGATAGCCGTGCCAGCACGGGTGTGCGCGGTTTCTCTGGCCTGTGCGGGGCTCGCGTTGGCCGCCGCAGCGTGGTCCCTTCCTGCGCGCGCCGAACCGATGGCCTCGGAGCAGGCGTCTCCACGGACGGCACCTGAAGACAGCATGCCTCTCTATGGCCCGTTCGGCCCCGAAGGCCCGCGCCTGCGCGAGCAGTTCTGGATCCTGCCGAGCGCGGATCACGACTATCCGCTGCGCGCGACGGTGTTCCGCCCGGCGGATGCGCCGGGCGCCGCAGGCGAGCACGCGCGGCGCCCTCTCGTCGTCATCAACCACGGCACGTCCGACGCAACGCGCCTCGCCGTCGCCATGCCGATCTACTATTGGCTGTCGCGCTGGTTCGTCGAGCGCGGCTATGTGGTGGTTCTGCCGCAACGCCGCGGGCACGGCGCCACCGGTGGCCCCATGGCGGAGTCGATCGGAAGCTGCGTCGACCCGGATCACTATCGCTCCGGTCTGGCCGCCGCGGACGACATCGAGGGGACAGTGAACTACATGTCCACCCAGCCGTTCGTGGCTCCGGGTGAAACGGTTGTGGTCGGCATTTCGTCCGGCGGCTGGGCATCCCTCGCGCTTGCCTCGCGCAATCCTGGAAATGTGCGCGCCGTCATCAATATCGCGGGCGGGCGCGGCGGGCGGCCATTCGGCATGCGAACCGGTGCGGTCTGCGGAGAGGATCGCTTGGTGGAAGCGGCGCGCACGTTCGGTCACACCGCGCGTGTGCCGACCTTGTGGCTCTATGCAGGCAACGACAGCTATTTCCGTCCTGACCTAGCCCGCACCATGGCTTCGGCCTGGCAGGCGGCCGGAGGCCAGGTCGACCTTCATGTATTTCCAGCCTACGGCGCGGACGGGCACAATCTGGCGGACGATCGCGCCGGATGGGATGTCTGGGGCGACGCTGTCGACGGTTTCCTGGCGGAAAGGCACAAGGCGCCGATTGCGGCCCTGGACTCCGCCCCGCCGGTCGATCCCGGACCGGAACCTGCCGCGACAGCCGCGCCGTTGGCCGCAGCCGTATCCTCGGACGGCGACATGCAGGCGCCGTGACTGCATGCGCAGCCACGGTGGCCCTGGAACCTTGAGTGGACACCCCTCGTTGTGGTTCGCTGGTATCTCGGTCGTGGAGATGCAAGGTTTAGCGGCGCCCATTCGCTGAATGCAGGGTGAAGCGGTCCATCTCGCTTCGCCCTTGGAGTTGATGCATGAAGATTTTCTCCTGCTCGTCTTGCCAGTCTCGCGTCTATTTCCCGAACAGCGTGTGTCTCTCCTGCGGTCACGGTCTGGGCTTCGATGCCGATACGTTGACTATCGTCGCGCTCGAGCCCGCGGGCGAGGATGGTCTCTATCGCAAGGTCAGCATCAGAAACGACAAGGACGCGCCGGGCGACGTTCGGTACTGCGAGAATGCCGTACACGGCGTCTGCAACTGGCTGGTTCCGGATAGCGGGGATGCCACGCTATGCAAAGCGTGCGCGTGCAATCGGACGATCCCGAATCTCTCCGAGGTGGGCCGTCTCGAGGCTTGGCGCGAGGTCGAGCAGGCGAAGAAGCGTCTCGCCTATTCGCTGTTGAGGTTCGGCTTGCCGCTCGATGGCGGGCCGCAGGGAGCGCCACCGCTGACGTTCGACTTTGTCGCCGAAGCCGTCACGGGGCACGAGAACGGCGTCATCACGCTCGACGTGCTGGAAGCCGATTCCGTAGAGCGCGAGCGTCGCCGCCAACTTTTCGACGAACCTTATCGCTCACTCCTCGGCCATCTTCGCCATGAGATCGGGCACTATTATTGGATGCTTCTCGTGGAACGCGGCGGCGCCATCGAGGACTACCGCTCCATTTTCGGCGACGAGCGCCAGGACTATCAAGGAGCGCTCGCGGCCTACTATGCCAACGGCGCCGCCCCGAATTGGGCGGAAAGCTACGTTTCGGCCTACGCAAGCGCCCATCCGTGGGAAGACTGGGCAGAAACGTGGGCGCACTACATGCATATGGTCGATGCCGTAGAAACAGCCGAGGCATTGGGCATGGAGCCGCGTGCCGCCGGTCTGCTGTTCGGCGCCACCTGGCCGTTCAAGAAGTACGATGTCTATCGGCAGGAGAGCTTCGAGTCGCTCATGGAGCGTTGGGTTCCTCTCGCACTGGCGCTCAACAGTCTGAGCCGAAGCTTTGGTCATCGGGATTTTTATCCGGTCGTCATCTCGAACGTTGCACGCGAAAAGCTTGCTTTCGTGCATCGCCTCGTGCGCGCAGGCGCACACTAGGAGAAGTGCGCGCAGGCGCACACTAGGAGAAGCGCGCGCAAGGCGCCCACTGAGGAACCAACATCGCTGTCCCGCGTTTGATCGGCACGCAGGCAAAACGCCCGCTGCTACGCACCGTTGTTGTGCGTGCACCGTACTTCGAGCGTCCCTCCGCCTCACGTGGCGAAGCCGCTGCGAAGCAATCCCAACAGTCAAGGGAGATGATCCGATGAAATCCAAGCTGCTGTCCGCAGTTGCAATGCCGGCCCTTCTGGCGATCGGCGCCGCCACGGCCTTCGCCCAGGAAGCCCCGCAGTCACCGTCGCCTTCGCCGTCCGCTCCTGCGGAGAATATGCCGTCGACGAGCCCGAGCCCTGCGCCGGCTCCGTCGGCCGAGCCGTCTGCAGTCGCTCCGGCGCCGACTGCTGAGGCGCCGTCCGCTACGACGACGGCCGGAACGTTCTCGTCCAACCAGGCCGCGGACGAATGGCGCTCGACGAAACTCGTCGGCCTCGGCGTCTACAACCAGGCCAATGAGAAGGTTGGCGATGTCAACGATCTCATTCTTGGACCCGACGGCAAGATTTCGAACGCCGTCATCGGCGTTGGCGGCTTCCTCGGCATGGGTGAAAAGCTGGTCGCGGTTGCGTTCAGCGATCTTCAGCTGAACCGCGACGCGGATGGCACCATGCGTGTGACAATCAACAGCACGAAGGAGGCGCTCGAGAGCGCGCCGGACTTCAAGTACTTCACGGACACTAAGAAGGCCGAGTAACGCCTTCAGCGCCTCGTCAGGTGCACGGGGGAGCGAGCGATCGCTCCCCTATTTTATTTGCGCTTTGCCGGAGGTAGATCTGTAGCGGTCCCCTCCGCCACCTCGGCGGCCATGCCGATGGATTCCGAAACCGTCGGATGCGGATGGATGGTCTTGCCGATGTCGACGGCATCGGCGCCCATCTCGATCGCAAGCGCGACTTCGCTGATGAGGTCGCCCGCGTGGGCGCCGACGATTCCGCCGCCGATCACTCTTTTGCTCTCTTTGTCGAACAGCAGTTTCGTAAACCCTTCTTCGCGCGCCATGGCGATCGCTCGCCCCGAGGCGGCCCAGGAAAACACCGCCTTCTCGAAACTCGCGCCCTCGGCCTTGAGCTCGTCCTCGGTGCGTCCGACCCAGGCGATCTCGGGATCGGTGTAGGCAACGGACGGGATCACGCGGGCATCAAATGACGAGGGCTTCCCCGCTGCGACCTCGGCTGCCACGTGCCCCTCGTGCACGGCCTTGTGCGCCAGCAGCGGCGGCTGCGCGATGTCGCCGATGGCGAAGATGTGGGGGACGTTGGTGCGCATCTGCCGGTCGACCGGCACGAACCCTTTGTCGTCGATCGCGAGGCCCGCCCGGTCGGCGCCGATCGCTTTCCCGTTGGGTCTGCGCCCGATGGCGACCAGCACCAAGTCGTAGGGCAGCGCACTCTCCGGCGCCGCCTCGCCTTCGAAGCGGACATGAATTCCGTCGCGCTTGGCGTTCGCCCCCACAGTCTTGGTCTTCAGCATGACGCGGTTGAAGCGCGACGCGTTATGCTTCTGCCACACGCGCACGAGGTCGCGGTCGGCGCCGACCATCAGCCCGTCCAGCATCTCGACCACGTCGATCTTGCTTCCGAGCGCCGCGTAGACGGTCGCCATCTCGAGCCCGATGATGCCGCCGCCGATGACGAGCATCCGCTTCGGGATCGAGGGAAGCTCGAGCGCCCCGGTGGAGCTGACGATACGCGGATCGTCGGGCAGGAACGATAGAGAAACGGCCTCCGAACCCGCGGCGATGATCGCGTGTTTGAATTGAACGACGGCCGTTCCGCCTTTCGCCAGCGCGACCTCGAACGAATGCGGATCGCGAAAGGCGCCTCTCCCGTGCACGACGTCGACCTTCCGCATCTTCGCCATGCCGGCGAGCCCGTTCGTGAGCTTGCCGACCACGGCATTCTTGTGCGCGCGCAGCGTGTCGAGATCGACCCGCGGCGCCCCGAAGGCGACGCCGTACTGAGCGAAATGGTTTGCCTCCGTGATCAGCGAGGCGACATGCAGCAGCGCTTTCGACGGAATGCAGCCCACATTGAGGCAAACGCCGCCGAGCGTTGCATCGCGCTCGATCAGGACCGTCTTGAGGCCGAGATCGGCGGCGCGGAACGCGGCCGAATAGCCGCC
>NZ_CADEFI010000006.1:69722-120958 GCF_902826555.1 uncultured Hyphomicrobium sp. | reverse complement strand
TGGCTGGGGGACTAGGATTCGAACCTAGACAGGCAGAGTCAGAGTCTGCAGTCCTACCATTAGACGATCCCCCAAAGCCGGGATCGGGCGCGCGTCCGGTGTAAACCGGCTTGGACCGTGCCGAGCGTCAGACGGATAGGATCTGACGCCGTTCAGGATCCGGCGCGCCGAGTGGGGCCGTATAACAGCTCGCCTCCGGTCGCGCAAGAACGGCAGGCGGCTGTCTCCCCAAAGGCTTATTTTTCCGCGGGCGCGGGCGGAGGCTCAGGACCGGCGCCGGGTTCCAAAAGCGGCAAGAGCTCCGGACGATACTCAAAATGCATGGTGTCGTAGTGGTACCAGCGGCCACCCCAGATGAAGCCGTGGCGCTCGAAGATATGGACGATCTCGAGCGGGATGCGGTTGCGGTAGGCGATTTTGCCCGACGCGCCGCCCGCCCACCGCCAGTAGTCGGACTGCCCCACGGCGATGTCGATGGCGATGCCGTAGCCATGGGCGGATGTCCGGGGCGTACCGGCGATGGAGCGGCAATTGTAGGTTCCGCCCGCGGGGGCAAGAAACTTGCGGAACGACGGCGGCAGGCTATCGAGCTCTTTCGAAATCGCCTCGAGGCGCTGGGCTACACCGTTCACGGTCGTGACCTCGAGACGCTGGCCCGCCGTCGACGGCAGCCACGTGATGGTCGTCAGCTTGCCTTTCACCTCGCCCTTGCGACAGTCGCCATACATCTTGTCAAAGAACGCCGCGTTGCGGGCGCGGCCGGGATCGTCGTCGGGCGCGGGCTCTGCCGGGCCGGCACCCGCGACGTAAGGCAGCCGCAGCATGTCCTCGATGTCAGGGTTGTCGAGCCAGGCCGTGAACGATTTCGCGCCCACTCCGTCGTCGAGGGGCATGCGGGTTCCGTCGCGCCAGACCAGCCAATTGCCGTCGATCTTTTCGATCGCTTCCGGATAAGCCGCGGCGATGCGCTGGCCCGCAACGGCTTCAGGACGCTTTGCCGGCTTGCTCTCTGCTTCGGCCCACGCGTCGCGCGAGATCGCCGAGATGGCAAGGAGGGCGAGGACCGTGAGCCGGGTGGCGGATCGCTGCATCGGGAAAGGTGTTCGTAAAACTCTGGACGGGCAGGATCTGACATGATGTCCGCACCGTTGTCACGGGCCGGTTTTCCCCGATGTAAACCGATACGCGCGCTTTCGCTTTACGGGGCGTGGCCAGCTGCTACATTGGCTCCAGATGCAGCCAGACAATGGCCTGACGAGAGGGTGAGCCGGCGCTCGACGCCCGTCCCCCGGATCCAGGCTCTGGGGAAAAGACGTGTCGGAATTGACAGACGACGAGCGAGTCGGCGCTCCCTCTCAAGATCCGCAGCGTGCCTCCGACAAATCGGGAGGCAGCAAGGCTCGTTCTGACGGTCCCCCGCACGCGGGCCGCATCCGGAACGCTCATCAAGGGGCTGGCGGCGATCGCGGCCCGATCTACGGCGCTCTCGATCTTGGAACGAACAACTGCCGTCTGCTGCTGGCGCGGCCCTCGCGGCGCGGCTTTCGCGTGGTCGATGCGTTTTCGCGCATCATCCGGCTGGGCGAGGGGGTCTCGCAGACCGGGCGGCTCTCGGACGCCGCCATGCGGCGCACGATCGACGCGCTCAGGGTTTGTGCCGCCAAGCTTCAGCGTAACGACGTGGCGCGCGCGCGATGCGTTGCAACGGAGGCGTGCCGGATCGCCAGCAACGGACGCGATTTCCTGCGCCGCGTGGAGCGCGAGGTCGGCTTGAAGCTCGAGGTGCTCGACCGGGAGACGGAAGCGAGCCTCGCTGTTTCGGGCTGTGCCTCACTGATCGACTACCGCGCGGACTACGTTCTGGTGTTCGATATCGGTGGCGGATCGTCGGAGCTGATCTGGCTCGATCTTACGCAGGGCGGCCGAGCCGCCGACGACAACAACGGCGGCAAACGTCCGGGCGTCAAACCGCATATCCGCGCCTGGACCTCGTTGCCGGTCGGTGTGGTTACGCTCGCGGAGCGGTTCGGCGGCCACAATGTGACGCCAGAGAGCTTCGAGGACATGGTGGCGTATGTCACCGGTCTCGTGAAGCCGTGGGAATCGCTGCACGAATTTCGCGCACTGGCGAATGGCGGGAACGTGCACCTGCTCGGCACTTCGGGCACCGTGACGACGGTCGCCGGCATCTACCTCGGCCTCAAGCGCTACGACCGGGCCCGTGTCGACGGGTGCTGGCTCGCGATCAATGATATCCAGGCGGTCACGTCCGGGCTCTTGCGGTGCTCCTACGAGGAGCGTGTCGCGGAGCCCTGCATCGGTCAGGAGCGCGCGGACCTGGTGCTGGCCGGTTGCGCGATTCTCGAAGCCATTCTCAGGATGTGGCCCGCGGAGCGCCTGCGTGTGGCCGATCGTGGTCTGCGGGAGGGGATTCTCGCGACGCTGATGAACGAGGATGGCGTCTATCGCGCCGGACGCCGCCGGCGCCGGCAGCGCCCAGGGTAGTTTTCATGCGCATGAAGGGTAAATCAGGACGGGGGTCCGGCAGCAAGAAGGGCTCCGGGAGCGCGCTCGATCACTCGGGAGGGCAGCGCGAGCTCAATGTGCGGCTCAAGACGGCGCGCAGCCGCACGCCGTCGTCGCAGCGATGGCTCGAACGCCAGCTCAACGATCCTTATGTGGCGGCGGCGAAGCGCGCGGGTTTCCGGTCGCGGGCTGCCTACAAGCTGATCGAGATCGATGACAAGTACCGCTTTCTGAAACCCGGCGGGCGCGTGGTGGATCTCGGGGCGGCGCCCGGAGGCTGGAGCCAGATCGCAGCCGAGCGCGTGCAGTCGATCGCAGGGCGCGGGCAGGTGATCGCCATCGACATTCTCGATATGGAGCCGCTCGCGGGCGTCGTATCGACGACGCTCGATTTCATGGAGGACGGCGCCGAGACGTGGCTCAAGGACAAGCTGCGCGATGGCGCAGCGGATGTCGTTTTATCCGACATGGCGGCGTCGACGGTCGGGCACACCAAGACCGATCACTTGCGAATCATGATGCTGGCGGAAGCGGCCGCGCACTTTGCCGGGGACGTGCTGGCACCGGGCGGCGCGTTTCTTTGCAAAGTTTTTCAGGGCGGGACGGAGCGCGATCTCTTGGATTTTCTCAAGCAGCGCTTTGCAATCGTCCGTCATGTGAAGCCACCGGCCAGCCGGTCCGGAAGTGCGGAGCTCTACGTGCTCGCGACGGGCTTCAAGGGGCGCGCATAGGGCCGATACTCAGAACGGCGGTGCCCACAAAAGGCAACGGCGGCCGCTTGCTCGACCGCCGTGCCACTTCGACTCGCCAGTGCGCGAGCCAATCTTCATCATCAATCAGATGATGTCGATCTCTGCCGGGAGGTAGCTCGTCACCTCGAGGCCAACTTCCTGCTCGCGCACGGCGGGCTTGGACCAAATCTTCATTTTCGTTTCCTCCTTGCGAATGCCCTAGAGCAATCAAACGGGTCTTCGTAGCGTGTTAAGCGCCGAAGGTCTAATTGAATTTTCAGTGCTCATCATCAGGGCAACTGACTGTGCAGGTGCGAGAAGTTCGAGAGCGGGCGGTCTGAGCAACTCGCCGCCACTCCGCTCTCCGGCCGGGGCCGCTCGTGCCGCAGGGTGGGTCCCTTCCCCTCCTCCCGCCGCGGTGCTATAGGGCATCCGACATTCGCGCCGGGCCGCTCGTTTCGCGGCCGCCCGTGTCACACCCGCCCAAGGAGAGAACCATGGCTAAACGCCCAATCGATAGCGATTTGGGTCTAGCATTGACTTTCGACGACGTGCTCCTGGTGCCGGCGGCTTCCGAGGTTCTGCCGAGCCAGGTCAATGTGGCGAGCCGGGTCACCCGGACCATCTCCCTCAATATTCCCATCCTGTCCTCGGCCATGGACACCGTTACTGAAGGGCGCCTCGCGATTGCCGTCGCCCAAGAAGGCGGCATCGGTGTGTTGCACCGCAACCTCGTGCCCGAGGAGCAGGCCCGCCACGCAGCCAGCGTGAAGAAGTACGAATCCGGGATCGTGCTCAATCCCGTCACCATCCAGCCGACGGCAACGCTCGACGAAGCCTTGAAGCTCATGGCCAGCCATTCGATCTCGGGCATTCCCGTCGTCGAGGCGCCGAAGAAAGGTGCCAACAGGGGCCGCCTGGTGGGCATTCTCACCAACCGCGACGTGCGGTTTGCCAGCAATCTTCAGCAGCCGGTCGCGGAGCTGATGACGAAGGAGCGGCTGATCACGGTCACGCGTGACGTCAGCCAAGACGAGGCCAAACGTCTTCTGCATCAGCACCGGATCGAAAAGCTTCTGGTGGTGGACGATGAGTATCATTGCATCGGCCTCATCACCGTGAAGGACATCGAGAAAGCGCAGAAGCATCCCAACGCCTGCAAAGATCCGGAGGGGCGCCTGCGCGTGGCGGCGGCGACCACAGTCGGCAACGACGGCTGGGAGCGCACGGAAAAGCTGCTTGCTGCGGGTTGCGACCTGATCGTCGTCGATACGGCGCACGGCCACTCCAAAAGCGTGCTCGATGCCGTGACGCGCATCAAGAAGATCTCGAACTCGGTGCAGGTAGTCGCCGGGAATGTGGCGACTGCCGAGGCGACGCGCGCGCTCATCGAAGCGGGAGCGGATTCGGTCAAGGTCGGCATCGGGCCGGGCTCGATTTGCACGACGCGCATCGTTGCCGGCGTCGGCGTGCCTCAACTCACGGCCGTGATGGATTGCGCGACCGAAGCCCACAAGCACGACGTGCCGGTGATCGCGGATGGCGGTATCCGCTATTCCGGCGACATCGTGAAGGCGCTCGCGGCGGGTGCGGATTGCGTGATGATCGGCTCGCTGCTCGCCGGTACGGACGAGGCTCCGGGCGAGACCTATCTCTATCAGGGCCGCACGTACAAAGCCTATCGCGGAATGGGCTCGCTCGGCGCCATGGCGCGGGGATCGGCCGACCGCTACTTCCAGCAGGAGGTCAAGGATACGCTGAAGCTGGTGCCGGAGGGCATCGAGGGGCAGGTGCCGTACAAGGGACCAGTCGAAGGGGTGCTCAATCAGCTCGTTGGCGGATTGCGTGCCGGCATGGGGTACACGGGTGCGAAGACGCTGGAGGACCTTCGCAACACGGCGAAGTTCGTCCGCATCTCGGCGGCCAGCATGCGCGAGAGCCATCCCCATGGCGTGCTGATCACGCGCGAGAGCCCGAACTATCCGGGCGTCGCCTAGGCCTCAGGAGGGCACGACCTTGACCCAGACCGCCATTCTCTATCCGGTGTTTGTTCAGGTCGCGCTGACGTTCTTCCTGCAGGTCTGGATGCGCATCGAGCGCGTGGGCGCCTACAAGCGGGGCGACGTGCAGTTCAGCGACGTCTCACTCCGCCAGCAGAAGTGGCCGGCGCGCGCGATGCAGATCTCGAACGCCTTCCACAATCAGCTCGAGACGCCGATCCTGTTCTATGCCGTCGTGGCGTTTCTCATGATCACGAGCCAGGTCAACATCGTGTTCGTGATCCTGGCCTGGCTGTTCGTGGCGGCTCGTCTCTATCACGCTTACATTCATACGGGCCCGAACAAGCAACCGCACCGCTCCTACGCTTACCTCGCGGGTTCTGCGGTGCTCCTCGTCATGTGGGTGCTGTTCGCCATCCGCATCATCTTCTTCTCGGCCACCGGTGCCTAGGCCGTCCCCTTCAAGCGCAGGACCAAGCTCGTGAGACCGGGTGGGCGTATCAAAGCCGCGGCCGAGGTGCTGGAGGATATCTTCGCGCGCCATCAGCCGGCTTCGACGGCGCTGCAGGACTGGGGCAAGCGGCATCGGTTCGCGGGCTCGGGCGACCGCGCAGCGATCGGCACGCTGGTCTATGACGTTCTTCGGCGGCGACTGTCGCTTGCGGCGCAGATGGGTGCGCACACACCACGCGCGATGGCCATTGCGGCGGCGCCAAGGGCGCTCGGGCTTTCGGCCGACGATGTGATCGCGGTGTGCGACGGCAGTCCGCATGCACCGGAGCCGTTGAGCGACGAGGAGCGGGCGCATTTGGTGGCCGGGCTTCCGGCCGACGCTGCGGCGCATGTGGCCGCCGACGTTCCCGAATGGCTGATGCCGTCGTTCGTGCGGGCCTTCGGCGAGCGTGCGATCGCGGAAGGGCGGGCCATGGCCGAGCGGGCGCCGATCGATCTCCGGGCCAACGCGATCAAGGCGACGCGGGAGAAGCTGCTCGGTGCGTTCGCCAAGATTGGCGCCACGCCGGCACGATTTGCGCCTTTCGGTGTGCGCATCCCTGCGCCCGAGGGGTCCGCCAAGAGCCCGCACGTCGAGGCTGAGGCGGCGCACGGCAAGGGCTGGTTCGAGGTGCAGGACGAAGGCAGCCAGATCGCGGCAGCGCTTTCGGGTGCCGGGCCGCGCCAGCAGGTGCTCGATCTCTGCGCCGGCGCCGGTGGCAAAACCTTGGCACTCGCGGCGGCCATGCAAAACACTGGTCAGATCTACGCCTACGACGCCGACAAGGGGCAACTCCGGCCTATCTTCGAGCGTCTGCAGCGGGCCGGCGTGAGGAACGTCCAGGTGCTGGAGGCCGGCGACCGCGCGGCTCTGGACGCGTTGGGGCCGCGCTTCGATACCGTTCTCGTCGATGCCCCGTGCTCGGGATCGGGAACCTGGCGGCGCAAGCCGGACGCGAAGTGGCGGCTCCGGCCGGAGGCGCTCGCGATCCGGCAGACCGAGCAGCGGGACGTGCTTTCGCTCGCGGCGGGGCTGGTCAAGCCGGGCGGACGCCTCACTTTCGTCACGTGCTCCGTGCTGCCGGAGGAAAATGTCGATCAGGTTGCGTGGTTTGTTGGAGCGTTTCCAAATTTCGCCACCGTGCCTTACGGCGACATCTGGCCAGCGACGGTTGGCGGCGCGGCGCCCGCCTCAGCCGACGGTTCGACGCAAACGCTGCTGCTTACACCTGCCTCGCATGGAACCGACGGCTTCTTCGTTGCGAGCTTCAAACGGGCGGCGTGAGCGGCTTTCCTTTCCTCCGGGGATGACCCAAACATCTCGCTTGCTTTGTCACAATCTTCGACTAGGTTGCGCGCGCTGCGAGGACGGCGAGCGGTCCATCGCGCGCCCGCCGTATGTCCCCGGCGACGAGAGGCCAGATATTGCAGAGGCCGTCTCGATCGGCTTTGAGGATCCGGCGTCAGGCTTGTTCCTGCTCCAGGACGACCGTCCATCATGGCCACGGTGCCAAAGGCGAAGAAGCCTAAGCGGACCCCGCCGCGTTCCTGTCTTGGACCCGTGGCGGATCTCGAACAGCATCTGCCCGCCGAGTGGTGGCGCAAACTCTTCAACGCGCTTTACGTCAAGACCGACGGCGACGTGGTCGAGAACAACGAGAACACGCGCCGCGAGGTCGATTTCATCATCGCCGCGGCCGCCATACAGCCGCACAGCTCCATCCTCGATCTCTGCTGCGGGCAGGGGAGGCACTGCCTCGAGCTGGCGCGGAGGGGTTTCAAGAACGTTTCCGGCGTCGACCGCTCGCGCTATCTGATCCGCCTCGCGAAGAAGCGGGCGCAGACCGAGGGATTGTCGGTGATCTTCAAGGAGGGCGATGCGCGCAATCCGCGACTCGCCGAAAGCAGCTTCGACTGCGTGGCCATCATGGGCAACTCGTTCGGCTACTTCTCCAATAAAACGGACGACGAGAAGGTGCTGACGACGGTCGGCAAGCTGTTGCGGCCTTCCGGCCAGCTCGTGCTCGACATCACGGACGGCGCTTACATGGCCGATCACTTCGATCGCCGCAGCTGGGAATGGATCGACGAGCATCATTTCGTGTGCCGCGAGCGGTCTCTCTCGGCGGACCGAGAGCGACTGATTTCGCGCGAAGTCATCGTGCATGACGAGATCGGCGTCATCGCCGATCAGTTCTACGCGGAGCGCCTTTATACCCGCGACAGCATCACGAAGGTGCTTGAGCGGTGCGGGTTCCGCAATGTCCGCCATCATGGCAATGCCGAGTCGGTCTCCGACCGCGACCAGGATCTCGGCATGATGGCGCGGCGGCTCCTGCTTTCCGCGGACGCGCCGCAGCTTCCGGCCCGCAAGCCGCGCGGCAAGCTGCAGCAGCTCGACGTGACCGTGCTGCTCGGCGATCCCAGGCTGCCCGATCAGGTGAAGCGTGGCGGAGCGTTCCAGGACGAGGACATGGAGACGGTGCGGCGCCTCAAGGATGCGCTGGCGGAGCTCACGCAGTACAAGTTCCGCTACCTCGACAACCATGCAACGCTCGACCGCGATCTTACGGATCTGCGCACGGACCTCGTTTTCAATCTTTGCGACGAGGGCTTCAACAACGATCCCTTCAAGGAGCTGCACGTTCCGGCGATGCTGGATGCGCTGGGGCTTCCCTATACGGGCGGTGCGCCGGCGGCGCTGGCGGCCTGCTACGACAAGGGGCTGGTGCGGGCCGTCGCCATGACGCTCGACGTGCCGGTGCCGCTCGAAACGTATGTGCGCCCGGGCGATCAGGGTGCGACGCTGCCGTCCGTGTTTCCGGCCATCCTGAAGCCCAACACGGGCGACAGCTCGCAGGGCATCACCATGGACGCGGTGGTGCGCAACGAGAAAGGGCTGCTCGATTATCTTGAGCGGTTGCGGGCAGAGTTTCCCAAGCGCTCGGTGCTGGTGCAGGAGTTCCTGACAGGCGCAGAGTATTCGGTGGGCCTGATCGGCAATCCGGATCAGGGGCTGCGGGCGTTGCCGATCCTCGAGGTCGACTATTCCGGGCTCGATTCGAGCCTGCCCAAAATTCTCGGCTACGAAAGCAAGTGGGAGCCGGACAGTCCGTATTGGACGCAGATCCGTTATCGCGAAGCGTCGCTTTCCGAGATTGCCCAGCAGCAGCTCGTCGAGCATTCGACCAGGCTTTTCGAGCGGCTTGGCTGCCGCGACTATGCGCGCTTCGATTTCCGTGCGGACGCGCGGGGCGAGATCAAGCTGCTCGAGGTCAATCCCAATCCCGGCTGGTGCTGGGACGGAAAGATCAACATCATGGCGGGCTGGCAGGGAATGCGCTATCCGGAGCTTCTGACGCAAATTCTTCAGGCGGCGGTGGAGCGGCTCAACATCGTGGCCAGGCCACAGGTGCCGCAGGCCGAGGCAGCACAGTAGCGATCATGAGACCGGCCTTTACTCTCCTCATCTTTCTTGGGCTTGTGGCTGCGGCTGCGTTGACCGGCATGAGCTTCCGGCCCGGCGCGTGGTACGAGGCGCTCGCCAAGCCCGACTGGACGCCGCCGAACTGGCTGTTCCCGCCGGCGTGGACGGTGCTCTATGTGATGATCGCCGTCGCAGGATGGCGGGTTTTCGAGAAACACGGCTTCGTGCCGGCGCTGATCGTGTGGGCGGTGTCGTTGCAGCTCAACGCCGCGTGGTCCGTGCTGATGTTCAAGGAGCATCAGATCGGTCTTGCGGCGGCCGATATCGCGGCGCTGTGGCTCTCCATCGTGGCGTTCATCGCGCTGACGTGGAAGACGAACCGGGTCGCGAGCGTCCTGTTCGTTCCCTATCTGGCGTGGGTCAGCTACGCAGCGGCGCTTAATTTCGCCATCTGGCAGCTCAATCCCAACGCGCCGGTTTAAGCCTCAGGATTTGACTTAGGCCGCAGTCTTCTGAGGCGCGGCCTTGGGGTCCCATCCGGCGACGGTGGCCAGATCCGCTTCCGTCTTCCAGCGGCCGACTGCACCGCCCATCTCGCCGACGGCGGTGTTGTCCTTCAAGATAGCATCGTACTCGCTGCCCGAAATGAGCCGGAAGCCCATGGCCTCGATGGTGGGTGTGAAATCCTTGCCGTCGTTGAGAATGTACCCCCATTTGGCGAGGTGATAGTTCAGCACCGCGAAGCCCATCTTGGAGGTGTCGCGGGCGAGGCTGAACTGGGATTCGGTGACGAAGATGCGGCCGATGGACAGGCCGTAGCCGCCGCCGACCAGCTTGCCGTCGGCGTCCCATACCTCGAACGAATGGGCGTGGCCCTGATCGAAGAGGTCGGCGTAGAGCCGCATGATCTGCGGCGTGATCCAGGTCAGCGAATGCTTGTTATAGCTGCGGTGGCCGGCGCAGGCGGTGATGACATCCTCGAACGCCTGGTCGAACGTCACCCGGTAGGTGGACTTCTTCATGTCGCGGCGCAGGCGCTTGCCGATGTGATGTTCGCCGTAGAACAAGACCATGCGCTGCTTGCGAGTCCACCATTTCAGCGGGCCGCAGTGGCACCACGCAAAAAACCCGTTGCGGCCGGCGGCGAGCACGGTCTCTGCGGAGACGTTGCGGCAGATACCGCCGAAGGTGTCGGGCGCCGCTTTGGTGTGCGCTCGGTCGGGTACGCGCGTGCCGCCGCGCAATGCATCGGCCGCCGTGTGCACGACGAGATGGGGAAATGCGGCGACGCGGCTCGGCATCAGGGCATACGCCGCGCCGAGCACCCAACGCTGGGCCCACGTGTTCCAGCTCTCCGTGAACAGCGCATCCCGACGCGCTCCCACGGTGGATGCTTGTGCCTCGATGGGCGTTGCGGTCATTTCGACGGAGGGTGTCGTCGTGTGGGACATCATACTTTTTCGTCCTCTAGGTCTCGGCCGGGATATCTCGAGTTACCTACGTACCAAGTATCTCTCGTTAGTTCGTGACCGGGGACGATCTGGACGGGAGACTTCGGCGACGTGGTTAGGAATCTCTGAAGAGCGTTGCGTCTGCGGTCGCGCCGGGACTGCCCTCAACGGACCATGGGCCGACACGATCGGTGTCGTGTGCGTGCTGTCTCAGGAGTTCCTCGTACTCGGTGCGAGAGATCTCGCGATAGCCGGCATTGGCCAGAACCGGCGTGAAGTCCCTGGCATCGACCAGGGCAAAGCCCGCGGTCTCGAGGTGGGCATATAGCGCGGCGGCCGCGAGCTTGGACGTCTCGGGCTCGAGGCTGAACATGGATTCGCCGATGAAGACGCGGCCTATGGCAACGCCGAAGCCGCCGCCGACGAGGCCGCCATCCGCGTTCCAGACCTCGAACGAGTGGGCGTGTCCCTGGCGGTGCAACTCGGAGAACAGGTGGAGGAAACGAGGCGTGATCCAGGTCAGCGAATGCCAGTTGTAGGCCCGGGGTGCGCTGCAGGCGAGGAGCACGTCGTCGAAGGCGGTGTCGAAGGTGACGCGGTATCGGCCGGATACAATGAGGCGCTTGAGCTTGCGGGACACGTGCAGCTCCGGGAAGAACAGCACCATGCGTTTGCTTCGCGTCCACCATTTGAGGGGGCCACAATGCGCCCACGGGAAGAAGCCGAGGCGCAGGGCGGCGAGGTAGGTTTCGGGCGCGAGCTCCCGCACCACGCCGCCAAACGTGTCAGGGCGGGATTTCGTCCGGTTTTGATCCGGTACCAAGGTTCTGCCGCGGACGAGATCGACGGCCGTCCAGAGCAGGAGGTTCGGCAGGCTCGCAATTCGTTGCGGCTGCAAAGCGTAAGCGATGCCGAGGAGCCACCTTTTGGCCACGGCTACGGGTGTTTCACGCAAGGGGAGGATCCCTGCGGACATGCCAATGCCCTTGTCCCGGGCCGCGGAAATCGCGCCGGGTCCGGCTGGGATGAGGGCTCGGCGATGGGCCAGCATGACGTGGACTATGCCTTCCAGAGGTGAAGGAATGGCTAGGGCATCGCAAAAGTCGCGCCAGTGCGGCCGGGCGGGCTCGACCCTGCGGCTTTGGTGCGTTCGTGGCCCGCTTGACGCTCGGGGCGCGGGGTGGTCTACCCCCTTTTTGCCGACCGGGGCGCGAGTCCCGGTGCCTCGGGAGTGACGAATCCTCCATGTCCTCGACCGTCCTGATCATCGACTTCGGCAGCCAGGTGACGCAGCTCATTGCGCGCCGCGTGCGAGAAACCGGGGTCTACTGCGAAATCCATCCCTTTCAGAGTGCGGCCGCGGCCTTTGCCAAGCTCAAGCCGGCTGCCGTCATCCTTTCGGGGGGGCCGTCATCCGTCCCGGAGGCCGGGAGCCCGCGAGCGCCGGAGGCCGTCTTCACCTCGGGTGTTCCGGTGCTCGGCATCTGCTACGGCCAGCAGACGATGGCCGAGCAGCTCGGCGGCAAGGTGGAAAGCGGGCATCACCGCGAGTTCGGCCGCGCCCTGCTTACGATCGCACAACCGAGCCCGCTGTTCGAGGGTGTGTGGGCGGAGGGCGAGCGTCATCAGGTCTGGATGAGCCACGGCGATCGCGTCACGCGGTTGCCCGCCGGATTCGAAGTCATCGCGACGAGCGAGAATGCGCCGTTCGCGGTAGTGGCGGATGAAGCGCGGCGCTTCTATGCCGTGCAGTTTCATCCCGAGGTCGTGCATACGCCGGGCGGCGAGAAGCTGATCCAGAATTTCGTGCATCGCATCGCCGGTCTCAAGGCCGACTGGACCATGGCTGCCTACCGGCGCGAGATGGTGGAGCGCATCCGCAAGCAGGTCGGCACGGGGCGCGTGATTTGCGGTCTTTCGGGCGGTGTCGACAGCGCGGTGGCGGCAGTGCTGATCCACGAGGCGATCGGCGGTCAGCTCACCTGCGTGTTCGTCGATCACGGGCTGATGCGACTTGGCGAGGCCGAGCAGGTCGTCGGCCTGTTCCGCGATCATTACAATATTCCGCTCGTGCATGTGGATGCGTCGAAGCTTTTCCTCGATGCGCTCGCCGGCGTGTCCGATCCGGAAAGCAAGCGCAAGGCGATCGGCAAGCACTTCATCGACGTGTTCGAAGCTGAGGCTGCGAAGATCGGCGGCGACTCCTCGGCGGGCGCTTCAGGTGCCGACGCAGCACCCGCGGAGTTCCTGGCGCAGGGCACGCTCTATCCGGATGTGATCGAGAGCGTGTCGTTCAGCGGCGGGCCGTCGGTCACCATCAAGTCGCATCACAACGTCGGCGGACTGCCGGAACGCATGAACATGAAGCTCGTCGAGCCCTTGCGCGAGCTGTTCAAGGACGAGGTGCGGGCGCTCGGGCGCGAGCTCGGGTTGCCGGAGGCGTTCGTCGGGCGGCATCCGTTTCCCGGCCCCGGCCTCGCCATCCGTATTCCGGGCGAGGTGACGGTCGAGAAGCTCGATATCCTGCGCAAGGCAGACGCGATCTATCTCGAGGAAATCCGCAACGCCGGGCTTTATGACGCGATCTGGCAGGCGTTTGCGGTGTTGCTGCCGGTGCGCACGGTCGGCGTCATGGGTGATGGGCGCACCTACGACCACGTACTGGCGCTGCGCGCGGTGACGAGCGTCGACGGCATGACGGCCGACTTCTTTCCGTTCGACATGGGGTTCCTCGGGCGAGCCGCGACGCGCATCATCAACGAGGTGCGCGGCATCAATCGCGTGGTCTACGACGTGACCTCGAAGCCACCGGGCACTATTGAGTGGGAATAGCTCGCCTCTGGCAAGACCGAGTGGGAACAGCTTGCCTCCGGCAAGACTGAGTGGGACTAGCTTGCCTCCGGCAAGCGCGTTCCGTCCGTGAGGCTCATGCATGACACGCTCATATCCGCCGCTGCCGCCGGGGTTTTCGCTCGTGCCGCCGGGCAAGCTCGCGAGCGCGGTGACCTGTCTCGAAATGCGGGACAAGCCTTCGCCGGCCGTCGCGGATGACGCGAGCGGCCTGTCTCTGCAGCGCCTCGATGCATCGGATCTCCAGGCCTATCGTCGTCTTTTCCGTTCGGTCGGGGAAGACTGGCTGTGGTCGTCCCGCCTCGCGATCACGGACGAGGCGTTGCGTGCGGTCGTGCGGAATCCCAAGGTTGAGATCTACGTGCTCTCGGATGGAGGGCACCAGATCGGGATGCTCGAGCTCGATTTCCGGGAGCCAGGGGAGTGCGAGCTCGTCTTTCTCGGCGTGGTCAAGCCGGCGATCGGCAGGGGAGGAGGGAGTTTTCTGATGCGGCAGGCGCTCGCCCTTGCGTGGGCTCATCCGATCCGGCGCTTCTGGCTGCACACCTGCCACTTGGATCATCCGAAGGCGCTGGCGTTCTATCAACGCTTCGGGCTTCGTCCCTACGCGTTCTGGGTCGAGGTTTTCGACGATCCGCGCATCACCGGCGAGCTGCCGCGTACGGTGGCGCCCCATGTGCCTATTCTGGACTAGGACCTGCTCTCTTGACCAACGCTTAGCGCTTCTGAGGATACTCCTCGCGATGACAAAGAAATCGATTGCAATCTACGGGATCGTGAACTGCGACACGATGAAGAAGGCGCGCGCGTGGCTCAGCGAGCACGGGATCGACACCGCGTTCCACGACTATAAGAAAGAGGGCATTGATCGTACGCGTCTCGAGCGGTGGTGCCGTGCCGTGGGCTGGGAGGCTCTGCTCAATCGCGCAGGGACAACGTTCCGAAAGCTTCCGGATGCGGACAAAGTCGATCTCGATGAGAAGAAGGCCATCGCGCTGATGCTTGCGCATCCGTCGGTGATCAAGCGGCCTGTGCTGGAGCTCGGCGGTGCGAAACTCCTCGTGGGTTTCAAGCCCGACATCTATGCCGCCTCATTCAGGGCGTGAGCGCTCGGTCGGCGATTGCGCGAATGGCTTTTTTACGCTCTTTGGTTGCGTGTATTGGGAATTCGGGCGGGATGCCGCGCCGAGAACGTCGAGTGGCGGGTCAGTCGTGAATGTTTCCCTTTTAAAGCGCGTGTCAGCGGTTGCCGTCCTGGCCGCGCTGGTTCTCGCGAGCGTCGTGCATTTTCGTGCGGAAGGCGAGCCCGATATGCCCCCGCTTCCGAAAGATCAAGATGATGTCTATGCGTACTACAAGCTTGGGTTCCTGCCCGATGGGATGCCCGGCCGTCGTACCTCTGATGGGCTCGTCGCGCATCCGATCTATGGGCCCTACGTGATTGCCGATTACATCAGGCAATGGGACCGGTTTAAGGAAGATCGGTTTCTGCGTGCCGCGCGTCGCGTCGCCGACGCTGCGCTGAGTAGAATGGAGCGCCACGAAGGAGCGCTTGTGTTCCGCTATCCAGCGGAGCTGTCTAGCTTTCCCGCCGGGAAATATTCCGGCCTTACGCAATCTCGCTATCTCGAAACTCTGCATCAGCTGTATCTGGCGACCAGCGATCCGGCTTACCGCGATGCCTCCGAGCGCGTGCTCGCAAGTCTTTCGGTGCCCACGAGCAAGGGTGGGGTGTCGCGACAAGTCATGGGCGGAGCAACCATCGAGGAATTGCCGCTCGAGGCGATGGGCACCTACACGCTCAATGGATGGCTCACGGCGATGATTATCGTCAGTGAGTATGCCGAGGCCACAGGCTCGGCGCAGGCGAAGGAGATATTCGCTCGCAACGTCGACGCTTTGCGTGAGATGCTGCCACTTTTCGACATACCGGAGATCGCCAACAGCCGCTACAAGCTCGCGGGAAAGACCAAGATCAGAATCTTGTTCAAGGATGCTGGCCGAGTTGAAAGCGCGAGCATCTTCGTTCCTGGAGAGGGCAAGATGCCCATCGTGGAAACGAAGGATCATGGCGGATGGAACAATTACTTCTCAAAGAGCAGTGACTCGTCGGTGACTGCCAATGTGCTCGTGAACTATATCTCCACGCCACGCCCTAACGAACTTCACGTCACGTTGGGGGCAGACAAGGAGACGACAGCCGAGGTTCAGATCCGGAAGCACGTCTACACGGTTCAAAGCGTTTCGTCCGATAATGAATGGCAGACGATCGCGACGTTGCCGGCAGGTCCGAATTCCCGTTTGGCGACGGTCGAGCTTCCTTGGAGCGAGCTTGGCGACGTGATCCATCCGACGTTGTTCAGCAAGAAGCTCGCCGGCAAGCTCTACAACGTCTATCACTACATGCATATCTCACTGCTTGAGAAGCTGGCGTCGAAAACGGGCGAGCCGTCGTTCGCTTCCTATGCTGCGAAATGGAAGACGTATGCCGCGATGTGGCCGGGCATGCCGCTTTATGCAAAAGCGGGTGTTGAACTCGCTCCGTACTGAATGCGCTGAGACGGAGCCAAAAAACAAGAGACGGGACAGGTGTGCGGGGCCTGTCCCGTCCATTGACGTGCCCTCCGCGACTCGAAGTCCTTCGGCGGGACGTGGTATGCGGCTCGATTGCCAACGCGGGGACATAGGCATTCGGACCGCACTCAGAGCAAAACGGAAATCCGCGTCGTTTATTCCGGCAAATCGGAGTGTGTGGGCCAGAATTTATCCCACCGGCTCAACGGCTCGCGGGAAATCTCTTTGAGTACAGATCGTTGGCGTGAGCCGATTGGGGCGCTTCTGCTCGCTTCCGGCGCTTGGTCAGGTGCGACCAACAGGGGCTCCCATTTTGTACCAATCGGTATAATTTGTACCGACTGGTACAAATTCGGAGAGTGCCCATGTCGATCATCGCCCCGCCGTTCACGCGTGAAAGCGCCATCCAGAAGATCCGTCTCGCCGAGGACGGCTGGAACAGTCGCAATCCTGAGAAGGTATCGCTCGCCTATACCGAGGACAGCCAGTGGAGAAACCGCTCCGAGTTCGTAAAGGGACGCGCCGAGATCGTCGCCTTTCTCACCCGCAAGTGGGCCAAGGAACTCGACTATCGTCTGATCAAGGAGCTTTGGGCTTTCACCGGCGACAGGATCGCCGTCCGTTATGCCTATGAGTGGCACGACGACAGCGGCAACTGGTTTCGTTCCTACGGCAACGAGAACTGGGAATTCAACGCGGCCGGGTTGATGCAGCGGCGGTTCGCATGCATCAACGATCTTCCAATCAAAGAGCAGGACCGGAAATTCCACTGGCCGCTCGGGCGGCGTCCAGACGATCACCCGGGTCTCTCCGATCTCGGTTTGTGATGCGCGCGAATCCCAGGGGATTTTGATTTGGCCCGCACGATCAATGAACGCGCCGATGTCGTCCCGCTCATAGCCGAGGTGTTTCGTGAGTTCGGCTATGAGGGGGCGTCGCTCTCCCGGATCACCGAGAAGACGGGCCTCGGCAAGGGCAGCCTTTATCACTTCTTTCCCGGCGGGAAAGAGGAGATGGCGACGGCTGTGCTCGCCGACGTCGATCAATGGTTCGAACGCTTCGTCTATGAGCCGCTGAGACAGGATGATCCCGCGAGTGCCGTTGCCGGGATGTGGGCGGCCGTCGATGGCTATTTCCGATCGGGGGGGCGTGTCTGTCTCGTGGGTGCCTTCGCACTCGATGGCACGCGGGACATGTTCTCGGATGCCATCGATGGGTATTTTCGCCGCTGGATCGAGGCGTTGCGCGATGCCCTTGTGCGACACGGACGCGGGGACAAGGCTGCGACGATGGATGCCGAGGAAGCCGTTTTCGGAATCCAGGGTGCGTTGGTTCTGGCGCGCGCCTTGCGCGATCCCAGCCTCTTCGGCCGGGCGCTGAAGCGGCTTCAGCTCCGGCTTGGCGTTTAAGACGGTACTGCCGCGACTGCTTCTTCCCGTGCGCGTTCCTGGCGGCCGAGCCAGGCGCCGGTTGCGGCCCATCCGAGCGCGAGCCCCGTGCCGATGATCATGGCGATGGCGGGGTGCTCGGCGAAGACATCGAGCCCACGTTTGACCCAGCCGCCGATGGCATCGCCGCCGCGGTAGACCACGGTGTCGATAAAGTTCTTGGCTTTGTATTTTTCCTCGGGCTCAGCCACCGTGTAGAGCATCTCCCGGCCCGGGCGCACCAGGGCATACTCGCCGACCCTGCGCACCACCATGATCACCGCCAGTACGGCGAACACGGGCGCGGCGGCGAGCCACAGGAATCCCGCGGCCATCACGAGCGGCACAGCAACCAGCAACGTGCCGATGCCGAAACGGTCGGCGATGCGTCCCGTCAGAAAAACCTGCACGAAAATGGTCAGCGATTGTACGAGGGTGTCGATCAAGCCGAACACCTGCGTCTGGCGCGTCTTGTCGGGGAAGGTTTCGGCGACGAGGCGGGCCTGCTCGAAATAGAGAAACGTCGAGACAACGGCGAGCAAGACGACGAACAGCGCGATGGCGGCAAGGTAGCTCGAGCGGACGACGGCGCTTGCGCCGGCGAAGGGATGACCGCCGAGCGGCGCGTTGCGGGGTGTGCTCCCGTCGTCTCCCGGTGCGGGGTTCATGTCGCGCCAGCGATGCAACCACATGGCGGCGCCGGCGCTCAGCAGGAGAAGGACGGCGGCGAGCAAGAGCAGCCCGGCGTGGCCGATCGGTGCCACCAGCAGCGTGCCGAGAATGGGTCCGGTGAGCCCCCCCGCGCTTGCGCCGCCCGCGATGATGGCGAACAGGCGCTTGGCTTGCTGCGCGGCGAAGAGATCCGCCAGCACGCTCCAGGCGAGCGATATGGCCAGCAGGTTGAAGACCGAGAGCCAAATGTAGAAGGCGCGCGCCATCCAGACATCGTCGGGATTGGCCAGGAAGGCGGCGGCGAAGCCGACGAGGTTCAAGGCGAAGAAGGCATAGGTCCAGGTGACGATGCGACGCCGGCTGGCCTTCGAGGCGATCCATCCGAAGACGGGGAGCGCGACGAGCGTGGCGACGAAGGTCCCGGTGAAGAGCCACTGCAGGTTCTCGACGCCACCGGCGATGCCCATGGTCTCGCGTACGGGCCGCAGCATGAAGTAGCCTGTGAACAGGAGAAAGAACATGCCGGCGCCGGCGAGCACCGCAGGCCACTCCTCGCGTGTGATCCTGAAGAGGTCTGCAACGCGGATGCGCTCGGCAGGATGTGCGGGCTGCTCCATCGTCACGCCAGGGCCGCGACGAGGGACGCGCGCTGGTCTTCCGTGAGGTCGGGGCCGAGCCCGGCTTTCAAGTTGTCCGCCTGGCGGTGGGGTTTGCCGGTGGCGGGGATCACGACCGTCACGGCCGGATTGCTCAGCGCGAATTTCAGGAACGCCTGCGCCCAGGAGGTGATGCCGGCGGCCGCGGTCCAGTTCGGCAGCGGCTTGTCCTTCACGCGGGCGAACAATTTTCCGTCCTCGAACGCGCGATTGATCATGATGGCGATGCCGAGATCCTTGGCCAGCGGGAAGATGCGCTTCTCCGCGCCGCGCGTGACCACCGAATAGTTGATCTGCAGGAAGTCCGGCTTCTCGGCTGCGACGATGTCGGCAAGCTCGTCGTGGGCGTATTCGAGATAGTGGGTCACGCCGACGTACCGGGTCCGGCCTTCGGATTTGAGCTCGCGGGCGAGCGCGAGCTGCGTCTTGAGATCGCCGAGGTTGTGAACCTGGAGCAGCTCGACCTTGTCGGTCTTCAGGCGTTGAAGCGTGCTTTTGAATTGGGCGCGGCCGGCTTCTCGACCGCTGACGCCCGAGAGCTTGGTGGCTATCCAGGCTTTCGGCCGCAGGCTCTGCTCGGCGATCAGCGCGCCGAGTACGTCCTCGGCATTGCTGTAGGTCGGTGCGGTGTCGATGACGGTGCCGCCTCCCGCGAAGAATATCTTCAGCACCTCTTTCAGTGCCGTATATTCCTCGCTCCCAACCGCGACCTCGAAACTGCCGGAGGTGCCCATGCCGATGACGGGGATCTTCTCTCCGGTGGACGGAATGGCCCGCATGGCGAGGGCGCCCTCGGTTGTGGATGAGGCACCGGCATGCGCCGTCCGTTGCCAAGCGGCGAACGCGAGCGCAGCGGACAAGGCGGATGCGGAGCCCAAGAAACTCCGGCGGGTTTGCATCGACTGCATGATGGCCCTCTCCCGTCGCAAGATCGATGCAGACGGATATAGGTGCTCCGGCTCGTGCCCGCCAATCCGGTGAATTCCCGAGGCTCGCCGTGCTTGCGCGCAAAAAAGTGGCCCCCCAGCGGGGAACTGGGGGGCCGACCGTGTCATGAGCGCCACCAAGGCGGTTGGGGGGAAACCGCAGTGGCGCTCGCTCACACTAGAGCGCGGGGGTAGCGGCTCTAGCGGACAGTGGGAACAGCGGGGAGGGCGCTTTGGTTCCCACGGGTCGGACCTTAAACTTTTGTGAGGTGCGCGCTGTCCCTTGGGGAACAGGGCAAAAGAGCGAGGCAGCGGCCGTCAGAATCCGTGGCCTACGGCCTCGTGTGACACATTAGTCGAGGTCGGCGACTTCGACGGTGGAGCCGCCGCGCATGCGCTGGGCGAGCGTTGCCTCGATGAAGGGATCGAGGTCGCCGTCGAGCACCGTGTCCGGGCTCGAACTCTGTGTTCCGGTGCGCAGATCCTTCACCAGCTGATAGGGCTGCAGAACATACGAGCGGATCTGGTGGCCCCAGCCGATGTCGGTCTTCGCCGCCTGGTCGGCGGAGGCTTTCTGCTCGCGCCTTTTCAGCTCCAGCTCGTAGAGACGCGCCTTGAGCCGCTTGAAGGCGATGTCCTTGTTCTGGTGCTGCGAGCGCTGCTCCTGGGCGAAGATGACGATCCCGGTCGGCTTGTGCACCAGCCGTACTGCGGATTCGGTGCGGTTGACGTGCTGACCGCCGGCGCCGCTCGAACGGGCGAAGCTCACCTCGACGTCCGCGGGATTGATCTCGATGTCGATCGTATCGTCGATCACCGGGTAGACGGTGACGGAGGCGAAGCTGGTGTGGCGGCGAGCGTTGGAGTCGAACGGCGAAATGCGGACCAGCCGGTGCACGCCGGCTTCGGTCTTCAGCCAGCCGTAGGCATTCTCGCCTTCGATCTCGAGGGTGGCCGATTTGATGCCCGCCTCTTCGCCCGGACTCTCGTCGATGAGCTTGACCTTGAAGCCGCGGCGCTCTCCCCACCGCATGTACATGCGGGCCAGCATCTGCGCCCAGTCCTGGCTTTCGGTGCCGCCGGCGCCGGCATGGACCTCGACATAGGTATCCATACCGTCGGCCTCGCCCGATAGCATGGCTTCGACGCTCTTGCGCTGAACCTCCTCGTCGAGACGCTTCAACGCGCCTTCGCCTTCGGTGACGGTGGCTTCGTCGTCCTCGGCTTCGCCAAGCTCGATCAGGGTGAGATTGTCCTCGAACTCGCGCTCCAAGCGGCGAAAATCATTGAGTGAGCGTTCGAGCTGCTGGCGCTGGCGCATGACTTTCTGGGCCTGCGCGGGGTCGTTCCAGAGCGCAGGATCTTCTGCGCGCCGGTTGAGATCGGCTAGGCGTGCCTCAGCCTGATCCGGGTCAAAGAGACCTCCTCAAGAGGACGAGCGCCTCTTCGATCGAGGTCACGACTTTTTGCGCTTCAGCGCGCATGGCTGCCTCCCAGCGTCGACAATATCGGGGATTGTTGGCTGACATATAAGACCCGCGCCGCCGACTGTAAACGCGGCGTGGCGATGCACCGGGCTTTCGTCCACGGCGCAAAGCCTTTACGTGGCGCGAGGAATCCTCACCAAAGGCCGCCGGGGCTGCCGCTGTAGCCCGGCGAAGCGGAAGGGGCGGGACGCCAGGCGTCGCCCGAGGGCCTCGCGTCCGAGCTCTGTGCGTAAGGATCGGTGAAGCCGATGACGGAGTAAGCGTCGTCCGGCTCCTCGTCCGATTTGAACGCCTCCAGGACCGCGGTTGTGTCCTCAGGCGCGGCGCGCAAACCGGTTTTGAGGCTGACGCGCACCAGCTTGATGCCGGGCGGCATGCGGAACGGCACAGGCGGCTGATCGGCAAGAGCCTCCTGCATGAAAGCGCCGAAAATGGGTGCCGCCACGGCGCCGCCGGTGTTGCCCTTGCCCATGGCCTTCGGCGTATCGAAACCTACGAAGACGCCGACGACGAGATCCGGCGTGTAGCCGATGAACCAGGCGTCCTTTTCCTCGTTGGTCGTGCCAGTTTTGCCGGCGATCGGACGGTTCAGCTTCTTGAGCGACGTCGCGGTACCGCGTTGAATGACGCCCTCCATGATCGACGTCATCTGGTAGGCCGTTTGAGGATCGACGATCTGCTGGCGATCGTCGGGGATGTCGGGCTCCTCCTGGTTGGCCCAATGGTCCGCCGCGCAGCCGGTGCATTCGCGGGCGTCATGGCGCCAGACCGATTTGCCCCAGCGATCCTGGATGCGATCGATCAGCGTCGGGCGCACGGTCTTGCCGCCGTTGGCGAGCATGCAATAGGCGGTCGCCATGCGGAGCAGAGTCGTCTCGCCGGCGCCGAGCGACATCGAAAGCACCGGCAGGAGGTCATCGTAGATGCCGAACCGGCGCGCGTACTCCGTGATGATCGGCATGCCCATGTCCTGGGCGAGGCGCACGGTCATCTGGTTGCGGGACTTCTCGATGCCGACGCGCAACGTCGAAGGGCCGTGGCTTTCGTCCTTCTCGTAGTTCTGGGGCTTCCAGATATCCTGACCGGGGCCCTGCTCGATCTCGATCGGCTCGTCGAGCACGATCGAGGTCGGCTTGTAGCCGTTGTCGAGGGCGGCCGCGTAGACGAACGGCTTGAACGAGGAGCCGGGCTGGCGCTTGGCCTGGAGCGCGCGATCGAATTGGCTCATGGCGAAGGAGAAGCCGCCGGAGACGGCGAGCACGCGGCCCGTGTGCGGGTCCATGGCGATGAGGCCTCCGGAGACCTCCGGGATCTGCATCAGCGACCAGGCGCCGGCGAGGTTGGCCTCGTCCTTGGGAGCAACATAGATGACGTCGCCGGCGGAGAGCAGGTCGGATATCTGCTTTGCCTCGGTACGCTTCGGGGTCTTCGCCCACTTGATCTCGTCGAGCGTGATCTCGACGGCGTGGCGCTCCTCGGTCAGCTTGCCGTCCTGCTGGCGCGCCGGTTTCAGCCCGACGACAGCCTTCGCCTTCTCCATCGAGAGCACGACGCCGAGGCGCCAGGGTGCAATGTCGGGGGGAGCGTCGACAGCGCCCAGCGGCACGCCCCAGTCGCCCGAGACGTCGATCTTGCTCACCGGGCCGCGCCAGCCCTGCTTGCGGTCGTAGGCGATCAGGCCGTCGATCAGGGCCTTGCGGCCAATCTTCTGCAGGCGTGGATCCAGTGTCGTGCGCACGGACAGGCCGCCCGCGTAAAGCTTGGCCTCGCCATAGGCGTTGAAGAGCGAGCGGCGCACCTCCTCGGCGAAGTATTCCGCTGCAAAAATGTGCGCGCCGCCCGGACGGATGTTGACGGTGAGCGGCTTGGCTTTGGCCTCGGTCTCCTCTTCGTCGGTGATGTAGCCGTTCTCGGCCATCTGCCCGATGATCCAGTTCCGACGCTCGGTGGCGCGCTGGGTCTGGCGGAAGGGGTGATAATTGTTGGGCGCCTTCGGAAGGGCTGCAAGATAGGCGGCCTCCTCGACGGTGAGGTCCTTCAGCTCCTTGTTGAAGTAGGCGAGACCGGCGGCGGCGACGCCGTAGGCGCCGATGCCGAGATAGATCTCGTTGAGATAGAGCTCGAGGATCTTGTCCTTCGAATAGGCGCGCTCGATGCGGATGGCGAGGATCGCCTCCTTGATCTTGCGGTCGAGGGTGCGGTCGCTGGTCAGAAGGAAGTTCTTGGCGACCTGCTGGGTGATGGTGGACGCACCTTCCGTGCGCCGGTCGCTGCCCTGGATCTTGCTTTCGACCATCTTGAAGACGGCGCGGGCGATGCCTTGGACGTCAAGGCCGCCGTGCTCGTAGAAGCGGCTGTCCTCGGCCGAGAGGAAGGCGGCGACAATGCGCTTCGGAATGGTGTTGATCGGCACGAAGATGCGCCGCTCGCGCGCGTACTCGGCAATGAGCGAGCCGTCGTGCGCGTGGATGCGCGTCATCACCGGCGGCTCGTAGCTGGCAAGGCTTTCGTAGTCGGGCAGATCTTTCGATGCCCGCCACAGGACGTAGCCCGCTCCGGCCGAGCCGACGAGGAACACCACGACAAAAGCCGCGAAGCTCCAGCCGATGAAGCTCAAGAGCAGGCTCTTGCGCTTCCGGGTGCGCCTCCGGGGCTCCGGGTATGGTGGTGGCAGTGGTGGGGCTCGCATTCCGCCTGGGTCCGCTCGACCGTGTTCAGGTGCAACTGGTGTCTCGGCGCACTGCTATTGCACTGCAGCAACCCGTGGATCAAGCCCGAACATTAACATGGAATGTGGCAGTACGTCGTCCATAAACCCGGGATTTCCTAAACGCTAATTTGTCAATGAGAACGGGCCTGTGGCGCGCCCTGCGGCAGGGCGTCCCGGGAGGGCCGGCCGGCGCTCAGGGGCCGGTCGAGCCGGCCGTGCGCCTCGAGAAGTAGCTGTCGATCGCTGCGGTGATGGATCCCGCGATCTTCTTTCTCCAAGGCGGCGAATTGAGCAGCTTCTCGTCTTCTGGATTGCTGAGGTAGCCGAGCTCCACCAGAACCGAGGGCGCATGGGTCTGCTTCAGGACCTTGAACGCGGCCGCGCGCTGTGGCTCGCGGGCGAGCGGGGTCGCCGCCTTCAGCTTGCGCACCAACGCATTCGAGAAGTCGGCGGAAAAGTTGGCGGTCTCCCGTTTCATGAGATCGAAGAGGATGCTTTTCACCTCATCGTCGCCTTCGCTGTCGGCGACGTTCAGGCCGGCGACGAGGTCGGAGGCGTTTTCTTTCTCGGCCATGCGGCGGGCCTGCTCGTCGGAGGCGCGCTCGGAGAGCGTGTAAATCGTCGCTCCACGAACGGTCTGGGCTCCGTTCTCGGCCGAGAGCGAATCCGCGTGCAGCGAGATGAAGAGATCAACGCCCTGCTTGGACGAGAGCCCCAGGCGCTGGTCGAGAGAAACGAATACGTCGGACGAGCGCGTCATGTGTACGTCATAGCGGCCGGTGGATGTCAGCTGGCGACCCAGCTCCTTACCGACGGCCAACACGACATCTTTCTCCAGCAGGCTCGACGCGCTAACGGCGCCGCCGTCGATTCCGCCGTGGCCTGGATCGATCATGATGACGGGTTTGCCATGGCTTTTGGGCTTCTGGGGCTCCTGGGTCGCGGCAGGCGGTGCGGCAGCGGGGTCTTCGGCTGCCTTCGCTGCTCCGGTGCCAACGCCGAAACTGGCCGGATCAGTCGTCACCATGTCGAAGGCAAAGACGATCCCTTTGCCTTGCGCTGCCGCGGTCATGGCTGCGCGCTCGATGCGGACCGGGCCGGTCGTGTCGAGCACCACGCGCGCCTTCTTTTCCGCAAAGAGGCCGTAACGGAACGCGCGGACCAAACCGCTGCCGTTCTGTCCGGTGCCGTCGGGAAGGCGAAACTCGACGTCGGGGAGGTCGATGACCACGCGATAGGGATTGGCCAGGGTGTAGATCTCGGCTGGAACGCCCAGCGAGAGGTCGAGCTGGAAGGTGGTCCGGTGCTGGTCGCCCGACAGGCTGGCGCGCGTGGCGGAGGCTGTTTCGTTCGCCAGGGCTCCCGCGCAGATCCAGACATGCATCAGCACCGCGACGGCAACACGCGCCGCCTGCAGGCCCACAGTTCCGGCCCTCATTTGCATCCCCGGCAGCACGCGGCCCCTATCGCGTTCGTGAGCAAATTATCACGTAGGCGCTACAAGTTAGGTCATATTCGGGCGAATTCCGCAAGTCTGCGGCTTTTCATGGCGCTGTCGCCTACAAACATGCTTGCCACACTGTCGGCGAACCCGTACAAAATCAAACTGCATCGTGTTCGAGTACGTCCTCTTCGCGCGAGAGTTCAGTCGGCAGCTGACTGCTCGGTCTGGTTGAAGACCGGTTTCATGTCAGCCCGCAAGTCCCCCGAAGCGGACGATGCGCACGGCCTGACAACGGCAGCGCGTGCTTCGTGACCGGCTACATCTTTGCCCAATGTTCCCGCATGCGGGTCCGGGCTCGTGGTGTTCCGAGCTGCGTTGCCCCAGCGTCCAGGTCCGAGAGCGGTCTCGCTCACGGTGCAGCTTGCCTGACCTGGCGCCGCGAAAGGGGTGCCGCAGGCGGGCAGGACACGTGTTCCTGCCGAGCGAGGGCGATACGCCCGACGACGGTCGACGCTGTCCTCATGTGAATCCGGAACGTACTTGGGCGCTCGTGCAGCAAAAAAGCCGCGCACGCGCCGGGGGAACGCCGGGCACCGCTTTCTGCCGACGCGCACCAGCCCACGCGCTCCGGATCAATTGTTCGAGGCCATATTCGTCCACATGCAGATCGACCGCACATTCCTGCCTTTCGCCTCCGAGCCCACAACGGCTCGCGGCATCGCGCAATCGGACACTCCGGTTGTGCACGGAATGCGCGCCCGTAGCTTTTTCGCTCAAACCCCCATCCATTCACCCACAACAAAGGCGCGCGCCACGACTAGGCCGCAAGTCGCCTCCGGCCGTCTGGCCGGTTCCGGTGGTTCGGCCCACCGGCGCGCAAAGGATAAAAACACATGGCACCAAACAAGATGCTTATCGATGCCACCCACCCCGAAGAGACGCGGGTGGTGGTTCTTCGTAACGGACGTGTAGAGGAGTTCGACTACGAGAGCGCTGCCCGCAAGCTCCTACGCGGGAACATCTATCTGGCAAAGGTTACGCGCGTCGAGCCGTCGCTGCAGGCGGCGTTCGTCGACTACGGCGGGAACCGCCACGGCTTTCTCGCCTTCAACGAAATTCATCCGGACTACTATCAGATCCCGATGGCCGACCGCCGGGCGCTCCTCGAGGAGGAGGCGCTGGCCGAAGCCGAGGAGGAGGCAGCTGCCGACGCACGCGCCGAGCGGCTGGCGCGCCGCCGGCGTCCCGAGAATACCAGTCGCGGATCGGAGGCTTCAGGCGATGACGCGCCCCGCGCCGACGACGAGGATAGCGACGCCGACGAGCACGGCGAGGACAGCGGCCTGGTCGACGTCCATGACGACGACGATCATTCGGACCACCACGACGATCACCACGCCGAGGAGGACGATCGTCCGCACGTGATCTCGGAAGCCGTCGAGCGCGACGAAACGCTTGTCGAGGAGGTTGCTGCGCCGGAAAGCGCGGGCGGCTTCGAAGGGGCTGATGACGCCTCCGCGACCGACGACGACCACGACGAGCCCCATGCCGAGGATGCGGCTCCGGAGGCCGCGGCTGCATCGGCGGGTGCCACTTCCGAGGCGGCTCCCGGCGAAGGTGGAGAGGGCGGGGTGCAGGTTGTTGCCCGAGCCGCTGCCGAGCCGGAGTCTGTCGAGAGTGCCGGGTCCGAAGACGCTCTCGAAGAGCTGCCCTCGCGTCCGCGCCGACGTCCGCGCAGCTACAAGATCCAGGAAGTCATCAAACGCCGCCAGGTCATTCTGGTGCAGGTGGTCAAAGAGGAACGCGGCAACAAGGGTGCGGCGCTCACGACCTATTTGTCGCTTGCCGGCCGTTACACGGTGCTGATGCCCAACACCGCGCGCGGTGGCGGCATCTCGCGCAAGATCACAAATCCGCAGGACAGGAAGCGCCTCAAGGCTATCGCGCAGGAGCTCGAAGTGCCCGAGGGCATGGGGCTCATCATCCGCACGGCGGGTGCCTCGCGCACCAAGCAGGAGATCAAGCGCGACTTCGAATATCTCCTGCGCCTGTGGGAGAGCGTGCGTGACCTGACGCTCGAATCCACGGCGCCGAGCCTCGTCTACGAGGAAGGCAATCTGATCAAGCGTTCGATCCGCGACCTTTACAACAAGGACGTGGAGGAGATCGTGGTCGCGGGCGAGCATGCCCACAAGGATGCGAAGGACTTCATGCGCATGCTCATGCCGAGCCATGCCAAGAACGTCATCCCGCACCAGGATCCGGAACCGCTGTTCACGAAGTACGGCATCGAGCGCCAGCTCAATGCGATGTTCAATCCTTATGTGACGCTCAAGTCCGGCGGATACCTCGTCATCAACCAGACGGAAGCGTTGGTGGCGATCGACGTCAACTCGGGCAAGTCGACGCGCGAGTTCTCGATCGAGGAGACGGCGCTCAACACCAACCTTGAGGCGTCGGACGAGATCGCGCGCCAGCTCAAGCTACGCGACCTCGCCGGCCTGATCGTCATCGACTTCATCGACATGGAGGAGAAGCGCAACAACCGCGCCGTGGAACGCCGTCTCAAGGACGCGCTGCGCTTCGACAGGGCCCGCATCCAGCTCGGGCGCATCAGCCACTTCGGTCTGATGGAGATGAGCCGCCAGCGCTTGCGTTCGGGCGTGCTCGAGGGTTCGACCTCGCAGTGCCCGCATTGCCAGGGCACCGGCATCATCCGCTCGACGGAAAGCGTGGCACTTGCCGTGTTGCGCGCCATCGAGGATGCGCTGATGGCGGGCGCGCGCACGTCGCTGGTCGCGACCACCACGTCGAGCGTCGCGCTCTATATCCTCAACAACAAGCGCCACTTCATCAACGAGATGGAGGTGCGCCAGGGCGTGTTCGTCACCGTGCAGGCGAGCGACAAGCTGCAGGGCGCAAACTTCCTGATCGAGAAGGGGCATGCGGCTCCCGTGGCGGCACGCCGTCCGGATCGCGCTGCCGTCAACATGGATTGGGGCTTTGCCGGGGAATCGGCCGAGGCCGACTCGTCGGAGGTCGAGGCCGAGGATGACGAAGCCGACACGCAGGTCGGCACGGAGTCGCGCTCCGAGCATCGCGGGCGAGGGGACGAAGGTCGCGGCGAAGGCGGCCGGCGCAAGCGCCGCAGACGTGGCCGTCGCGGCGGCGAAGGTCGTGGCGATGGGCGCAACGACGGGCGCCGTGGCGATCAGGCTGCGCAGCCTTATGACGACGAGTTCGCCGAGGATCACGAGGGACCGGTCGAGGCCGGCGGCAACGGAGATGCCGCCGAAACCCGCGACGAGTTCCATGAGGACGATGCTCCGCGCGCGGCGGACGGCGAACGTGAAGGCGCAGGCGGCCAGCGCAATGGCGCGGGCGGTCAGCATGATGGTCACGAGGACGGCAATGGCGGTCGCCGTCGCCGTCGCGGCCGTCGCGGTGGACGGCGCGGGAGAGACCGGGCTCGCCACGAGGGTGAAGTCGGCGCGGGCGAAGCTGGTTTTCAAGCTGAAGACGCCGGCGAAGCGGACGGCCAGGAGACAGCTGCCGGCGAGATCAGCCAGAGCGATACGGCTTCGGAGCGGAGTGGGGGTGAGCCGCCTGCGGCGCGCGAGCCGCGTCGCCGGGGTTCCGGGCCGCGCGAGGACGATGGACGTCGCTCGCGTCCGCAGCGTGAAGCGCAGCCGGCTGCGCCTGCGGCCGCGGCTTCGCCGCCGGCGAGTTCCGAGGAGCGCGAACCTGCGGTCGAAGAAGGAAGCACGGTGCTGGCGCGGGTCAGGGCTCGCCAGGCCGCATCTGCCGAGCCCAAGCTCGAGCGGGTGGTGGTGTCGCCGGATCAAGCCGGAGGCGCAGATGCGAACGGCGAGGGACCGGCGAAGCGCGGCTGGTGGCAGCGCCGTCTCGGCGGCTGACTGCATTGGATCTTAGGTTCATAAGACGAAGGCCGGGCTCAAAAGCCCGGCCTTTTTCACATTTTGATTTCACTGTCGCCGCTCAACGTGCGGCCGGCGCGACAATTTTTCTCGTTTCGCTTTCCGGCGCTAATTTTTCTAGCGATATCAGGAGTTCTACGTATTCGCGGTCGGCTGCTGCTGCCGGATGTCGCGGAACTCGTCTCATTTTCACCATAACCCGCTGGTGACTGCCGCTGGTCATGTCGAGTGATCGGGGGGCCGCAGCATGCAAATCCAGCGCCCTGCTGGATAACGCGGTGATCCTTCACATGATGTCACGTGGATGAATTTTGTCTCGTTCGACTAATTGTCCTCGCATGACTTGAAGTCTTCCGGATGCGGAGCCGGGTGGGTCTTTGGCTCTGTTTGACAATTCCGGAACTAGCAAGACATCAAGGGAGTCTTTCATGAGTAAGCCTATTATTGCTGCGGTGCTGGCTATGGGCGCTGCCGCCTGCCTCTCCGCGCCTGCCGAAGCACGGGTCGATCACGGACCGATCAGCTCGCTTTACGAGAACGATGGACGGGCCAGCGCGCGTCCGCAGCGTGCCAAGAAGCAGGCGACCGCGCGGCGGACCGGTACGTACCGGAAGTCCGCAAAGCATCGCGGTACCGGCAAGTACGCTGCCGGTGGCAAGAAGAAGTACGCATCGAGCGGCGCCAAAAAGCAGCTTGCGGCTCGTGCCGTGACGGCCAGCCATTCGGGTGGCGGCGGAGGCGGAGCCTCGCGCGGCTGCCTGCAGGCGTCGGCGCGTGCGCTTCTCGATCGCATCGAGGCCCAGTTCGGGCCGGTGAACGTCATCTCCACCTGCCGCCCTGGCGCACGCATCGCCGGAAGCGGCAAGCCGTCGAAGCACGGCTTCGGCCTCGCCGTCGATTTCGAGGCGGGCGGCCGCAAGGCGGCAATCGTCAACTGGCTGCGCGCCAACCATCACGCGGGCGGCACCATGACATATGCCCGCATGAGCCACATCCACGTCGACATCGGTCCGCGTTTCGTGTCGCTCGGTGCCGGCGGCGGCCGCCGCAAGGGCTAGGCTATCGGAAGGGGGCGTGCACGCGTCCCCTTTCTCTTTCCCGCGTCAGACGACACCGGCTGCGACCGGTGGCTGTGAACATCACAGCCGCCGCGTTTTCGTCTGCCTTGCGTGAGTGCCCTGCCCGTGGCGGCATGACGCTTCGTGTTTGATCAAGCTCAGGGTTTCAGCCGCGACCAGCCTTTGATGCGCTGCGCAGCCTCTGCCATGTCGCTCGTGGTTCCGGCGTACGAAAAGCGCAGGAAGCGGTGGCCGCGCCGCTCGTCGAAATCGAGGCCCGGGGTCACGGCCACGCCGATCTCGTTGAGCATGGCGGTCGCGAAGGCGCGGGAGTCCCCGGTGAAGGCCGAAACGTCGGCGTAGAGGTAGAAGGCGCCGTCCGCCGGTGCGAGTTCCGTCAGCCCGGATTGTGGGAGCGCTTCCAGCAGGAGCGCGCGGTTCTGCGCGTAGACCTCGCGGTTGCGTTCCAGCTCGGCTGAATCCCGGAAGGCGCCGAGGGCTGCGACCTGCGAAACGGCGGGTGGGGAGATGAAAAGGTTCTGCTGCAGGCGCTCGACGGTGCGGACGAGGGACGGCGGCACGACCAGCCAGCCGATGCGCCAGCCCGTCATGGCATAGTATTTCGAGAAGCTGTTGATGACGACGACGTTGTCGGAAACGGCAAGGGCGGTGGTGGCAGGAGCCTCATAGGTGAGGCCGTGGTAGATCTCATCCGAGACGAACCAAAGGCCGTGCTCGTCGCAAAAGCGGACAAGCTCTGCGAGGCGCGCGGGCTCGATCATCGTGCCGGTGGGGTTGGCCGGGCTCGCGATCAGGAGGCCGTCGAGGGCCTGGTCGCGATGCAGGGCAGCTAGCGCATCGCGCGTCGGCATCCAGCGCGTTTCGGCTCCAGTCTCGATCAGCGGCGTTGCGCAGCCGAGTGCCGACAGAATATGGCGGTAGCAGGGGTAACCCGGAGAGGGGAGCGCAACGCGCGCGCGGGCGTCGAAGAGCGCCAGGAAGGCCAGGATGAATGCTGCGGACGATCCCGTGCAAACCACGACCCTGCTTTCGGCAACATCGATGCCATAACGCTCGCGATAGCTCGCGGCGATACGCGCCCGCAATGGGCCGATGCCGAGCGCGGCAGTATACCCCAAAGTATCTGTCTCGAGGGAATTACGGACGGCGGCGAGGGCCGCTTCCGGGGCGCCGGTGCCGGGCTGGCCGACCTCCATGTGAATGACGCTGCGTCCTTGAGCTTCGAGATCCGCCGCGGCGCGCATGACGTCCATGACGATGAAGCTGGCGATGTCACTGCGCTTTGAAGGGGCGCGCCCGCCGAGGGCGGTGCCGTCTGATGTCTCGTCCTGCAATGCCATCGATCCGCCTCGGGGCTCGTTCGGGCGCAAAGCGCCTTCCTTTGGCCGTATTGAAACTCGAAACCGACGCTGGCGCTTCGGCAACCGTTTCCGGCGCCTTGCAAAATCGGCTTCGATTGCCGTCTCCGCAGGGCTTATAGGGGGCCGCCGCAAGGCTGACCAGAGCTTCGCCCGCAGTCTTGCTTTGGCGGGCGCACTATGCCCATCTACTTCGTCCAGTCAGATGTCCGGAAGCTGTCCCGCGCGATCCTTTGAACGATCCATGAGCATGACGACATCCCAATCAAAGTTTTCTTTCCGCACTCTTCTGGTGGTCGGTCTCGTGGCCGGGATTTTCGCCGGACTCTGGCCTGCCGGCTCCGCGCGCGCCCAGGGATTGCCGCTCATTCGCGACACTGAGATCGAGCTTCTTCTCAACGACTACTCGCAGAGCATCTTCCGGGCCGCCGGGCTCGGCACGGGCCGCGTCACGGTCAGGATCGTCAACAACGAGGCCTTCAACGCGTTCGTCATCGACGGGCGCAACGTATTCATGCACACCGGCACGCTGATGCAGTCGAACACCCCGAACGAGGTGATCGGCGTGATCGCGCACGAGGCGGGCCATATCTCCGGCGGGCACATGGCGGCTTTGCGCGCGCGCATCGCCAAGGATCAAACACGGGCTCTGCTCATCCAGCTGCTCGGCATCGGTGCCATGATCGGGGGCGCAGCCTCGGGCAACCAGGAGGTCGGCAGCGCTGGGCAGGGCGTGATGATGGGCGGTAACGAGCTCATCATGCGCGGGCTCACGGCGGAGCGGCGCTCGCAGGAATCGGCTGCCGATCAGGCTGGCCTCAAATTCCTCGATGCGACGCAGCAATCCGGTCTCGGGATGCTCTCGACCTTCGAGCGCTTCGCCGGCCAGGAGCTGTTCTCGGACGCGCATCGGGATGCGTTCGCGCGCACGCATCCGGTGGCGACGGACCGCCTTGCGCGGTTGAGGCAGCTGGTGGAGACCAGTCCGTACTACAAAAACAAGGATTCCCCGGAGCTGCAGCTGCGCCACGACATGATGCGCGCCAAGCTCTCGGGCTACATGGAACCGCCATCGATCGTGTTCAACCGCTATCCGGCATCGGACACCAGCCTGCCGGCCAGGTATGCCCGCGCGATCGCCTCGTTCCGGCTCGGGGCCGGTGGGCTCGACCAGGCGCTGGCGGGAGCTGATTCGCTGATCCGCGACTATCCGACCAATCCCTACTTCTGGGAGATCAAGGGCGATTTCCTGCAGAAAGCCGGCCGGCCGAAAGAAGCCATCGCGCCGCTTCGGAAGTCGCTGCAACTCCACAAGGGGGACGCGCCGCTGGTCGGCGTGCAGCTGGCTCAGTCGCTTCTGCAAACCAAAGAGCCGCAGTTTTCGGACGAGGCCATCAATCTCCTGCGCAAGGCCGTTCAGCGCGAGCCCTACACTACAACGGCCGCCAAAACGTTGGCCCAGGCGTACTACGACAAGGGCTTGCTGCCTCAGTCCGAGCTCGCGCGGGCGCAGGGACTTTTCTACTTTGGCGCCGTAAAGCAAGCGCAGGAGTTCGCCAAGCGCGCGCAAGGCGGTCTTCAGCCCGGCTCACCCGATTGGGTGAAAGCCGACGACATCATCAACTACAAGCCGCAAACGTAACGTGATGCGAGCGCTTGTTCCCTGATCCTAACCGTAGAGCGCCGGACAGGCGTTGTTCGCGCGTCATGCACATGGAGCCTTTATGACAGACCCCGATTCCGACAAGCCGAACCCGCCTTCGCGGCTCAGTCTCGGCGCGCTTATCGCCGCTCCGCTGCTTCTGCTCGCGGGCCTCTGGTTCGTGCTCGCAGGCGACGGCAAGGACAGCGGATCGCCGCAGACCGCGGGCTTGATCGGTGCCAACACGACGTCGTTCTCACCGGATCAGAAGAGGGCGATCGAGGGTATCGTCAAAGATTATCTGGTCGAGAATCCCGAGATCTTCCTCGAGATCCAGACCGCGCTCGAGAAAAAGATGGCGGATCAGGAAGCCGAGCGCACCAAGAAGATGGTGGCAGAGCATGCGAAGGAGATCTATCGCGCGCCCAACGCCCCGGTGGCCGGAAACCCGGACGGCGACATCACGGTCGTCGAGTTCTTCGACTACAACTGCGGCTACTGCAAGCGCGGCTTCGCCGAGGTGGCCAAGCTGGTCGAGCAGGACAAGAACGTACGCGTCGTATTCAAGGAGTTCCCGATCCTGACCGAAGGCTCCGAGCAGGCGGCGCGGGTCGCACTCGCTTCGCGGATGCAGGGCAAATATTGGGAGGTCCACCGCGACCTCATTCAGACCAAGGGGGCGGTCAACGAGGCCGTGGCACTCAAGGTCGCCGAAAAGCACGGCCTCGACATGGTGAAACTCAGGGTCGATATGGCCTCGCCGGAGGTCAAAGCGGAGATCGACCGCGTCAAGGATCTGGCCAATAAGCTCGGCATCAACGGCACGCCCCACTTCCTGGTTGGCGACAAGGCTATCGGGGGGGCCCCCGACAACCTTTTCGACGTGCTGGAAGGACATGTGGTGGATCTGAGGAAGGCCGGCTGCAACTATTGCTAAAGGCCTTTGATTTGCCTGCGTTTACCGGCTTTTACGCCGGTAAACGGTCCCAACAACCTTTGGCTTGGCGTCCTTTCGCGGCTGCGGTAAAGCTGCTAGGGAACCTTACGGGCTTCCTCGGCTGCCGGGGAGGCTTTTGCTCGCGGGCGGAAACGTCCGCGACACGGTTCCTCTCCCGACATCCTCAGCCTGCTTAGACCGACCTCGCAATGGCCAAACCGGTTTTCGTCCTCAACGGCCCGAACCTCAACATGCTCGGCGTGCGCGAGCCGGAGATCTATGGCCGCGATACGCTGGACGACGTACGCAAGCGAGCGGAAGCCCGTGCGGCGGCGCTTGGGCTTTCGATCGCATTCCGGCAGAGCAACCACGAGGGCGAGCTTATCGGCTGGATCCAGGAGGCGCGGGGCGCAGCCTCCGGCATCATCCTCAATGCGGGGTCGCTCACGCATACCTCTATCGGCATTCTCGATGCTCTCTCAGCGGCCGAGGTGCCGGTGATCGAGGTGCATCTGTCGAACATTTTCCGTCGCGAGAGCTTTCGTCACCATTCCTATGTGTCCCTTGGCGCCAAGGGCGTCATCTGTGGTCTTGGAGTCCAAGGCTACGAGCTCGCGCTCGAAGCGATGGCAAAACTGGTGGCATAGACTACGGTGAAACGAAAAACCAAAGACAGCGACAAGAAGCCGAAAGGGAAAGGGCTAGCGCGCATGACGGCGAAAGACGAGGCCGAGAAGCCGAGTGAGGAGAAGAAACTCATCAAGGAGCTTGCGCAGCTCCTCAATGATACTGGGCTCTCGGAGATCGAGATCGAGAAAAGCGGTCTCAAGCTTCGCGTCGCCCGGTCGGTAACGGTTGCGGCGAGCGTGCCGACCGCGGCCTATGTGCCCGCAAGCGCTCCGCCACCGGCAGGAGCACCGGCTGGTCCTGGAGCCCCTGCGGCTCCCGGCGTGGCAGACCCTGCCAAGCATCCGGGCGCCGTGAAGTCGCCAATGGTCGGCACCGCCTATCGCTCGCCTGATCCAAAGGCGCCGCCGTTCGTGGAAGTCGGCAGTCGCGTTCAGCAGGGCGACACGCTGCTGATCATCGAAGCGATGAAGACCATGAACCAGATTCCCGCCCCGCGCGCGGGCACCGTCACGGCCGTCATGATCGAGAACGGCCAGCCGGTGGAGTTCGGCGAGCCGCTCGTGATCATTGAATAAGGGAGATAGGCCGTAGACAGCGGGCAGTAGGCAGTCGCGGTGTCCAATCCCGCTGCCTCACTGCCCAACTGGCTCAGCGCCTAAAACAAAAGAATGTTCGACAAGGTTCTGATTGCCAACCGGGGTGAGATCGCGCTGCGCATCCAGCGTGCGTGCAAGGAGCTCGGCATTGCGACCGTTGCGGTGCATTCGACGGCGGACGCCGACGCGATGCACGTGCGGCTCGCCGACGAAAGCGTGTGCATCGGCTCGCCGCCCGCGAGCGACAGCTACCTCAATATCCCGCGCTTGCTGGCTGCCTGCGAGATCACGGGCGCCGATGCCGTGCATCCGGGCTACGGCTTCCTGTCGGAGAACGCCCGCTTCGCCGAAATCCTGGAAGAGCATTCGATCACCTTCATCGGGCCCACCTCCGAGCACATCCGGATCATGGGCGACAAGATCACCGCGAAGGAGACCGCCAGGAAGCTCGGCATTCCGGTGGTGCCGGGGTCCGAAGGCGAGGTCGTGAACGAGGCCCAGGCGATGAAGATCGCCAAAGACATGGGCTTCCCGGTGCTCGTCAAGGCCACGGCCGGCGGCGGCGGGCGCGGCATGAAGGTCGCGCACACGGCGGCCGACCTTGGCCTGGCGCTGTCGACGGCACGGGCGGAAGCCAAAGCGGCGTTCGGCAACGATTCCGTCTATATCGAGAAGTATCTGCAGAAGCCGCGCCACATCGAGATTCAGGTGTTTGGCGACGGCCGCGGCAACGCCGTGCACCTTGGCGAGCGCGATTGCTCGCTGCAGCGGCGTCATCAGAAGATTCTGGAGGAGAGCCCGTCGCCGGCACTCAACGCCGAATCCCGCAAGAAGATCGGCGAAGTCGTCTCCGCGGCGATGAAGAAGATCAAGTATCGCGGCGCGGGCACGGTCGAATTCCTGTTCGAGGACGGCGAGTTCTACTTCATCGAGATGAATACGCGGCTCCAGGTCGAGCATCCGGTGACGGAAGCCGTCACCGGCATCGACCTCGTGCTCGAGCAGCTGCGCGTCGCCTCCGGGGCGAACCTCTCCTACAAGCAGGAGGAGATCACCTTTTCGGGGCATGCCATCGAGTGCCGCATCAACGCGGAGAACCCGCGCACCTTCCGCCCGTCGCCGGGGCAGATCACGTACTGGCATCCGCCCGGTGGGCTCGGCGTGCGCGTCGACAGCGGTGTCTATCAGGGCTATCGCATCCCGCCGTTCTACGACAGCTTGATCGGCAAGCTGATCGTGCACGGCAAGAACCGCAACGAGTGCCTGATGCGGCTCCGGCGTGCGCTCTCGGAGTTCGTCATCGACGGGATCGAGACAACCATCCCGTTGTTCAACGAGCTGATCCGGCAGCCCGACATCGCCAACGGTCTCTACGACATCCATTGGCTGGAGAAGTATCTCGGCAAGAGCTAAGCCCGTAGCGACGGATGGTGCTTTGATGGACAGGGTCCACTTCGAATCATAAGTTCGTTAGAATTCGGGTTTTGGCTCGGGGGCCGGTCGTAGGAGTTTGCACGGGAGCAATTCGTTGATGGCGTCGCGCGACGACATCATGATCGAGATCACGCCGCAGGTCCTGCTCAAGGCCTACAGTTGCGGCATCTTCCCCATGGCCGAAAGCGCCGACGATCCGGCTCTCTATTGGATCGAGCCGCAGCATCGCGGCATCCTGCCTCTCAGCGCCATGCATGTGCCGAAGCGGCTGGCCAAGACGGTACGGCAGGGCGTGCTCAGGGTCTCCATCGACACGGACTACGAAGGCGTCATCGAGGGCTGCGCGGCGGAACGGGCCGGGCGGCGTTCGACCTGGATCAACGCGCGGATCCGCGGACTTTACCGGGATCTGTTCCGGCTCGGGCATTGCCACACGGTCGAGGTGTGGGAGGGCGAGCGCCTGGTTGGCGGGCTCTACGGCGTGGCGCTCGGCGGGGTGTTTTTCGGCGAGAGCATGTTCTCGTATGTCCGGGATGCGTCCAAGATTGCGCTCGTGCATTTGGCGGGGCGTCTGATCGGCGGCGGGTTTACGTTGCTCGATACGCAGTTCGTCACCGACCATTTGCGGCAGTTCGGCACCATCGAGATCGACAGGGAGGACTTTCACCGTCATCTCGACAGCGCGCTGGGGCAGAAAGCGGACTTCATGCGGGTGCCGCCCGATGCGTCGGGTGCGGCCATCCTCGATATCATCGAACAGGCACAGGACAACGCCCGCTAACCTCGGTGGCGCGGCGAACGCAGGATCCCCTCGGACGTGGTGAAGAGCGACGGACATACGGCCGAACGGCGGACGCGTGCGCTCGAGCGCAGCGGGCGCCTCGACGTGATCCGCACGGAGGGTCCCAAGGGCTACGCGCTGATCGACAGCGGCGACGGCCGCAAGCTCGAACGTTTCGGCGGCATCGTCGTCGATCGCCCCGAACCACAGGCGCTTTGGAGCCGGCAGCGCGGGGCAGACGTGTGGGCCAAAGCGCATGGCGTGTTCTCGGCGTCGGCGGACGACGAAGAGAAGGGAAAGTGGCGGCTCGACAAGCCGGTGCCCGAGCGGTGGCCGGTTGCGGTCGGCGACGTGACCGTGAGTTGCCGATTGCAGGGACTCTGGCATGTGGGCCTGTTTCCCGAACAGGGGCCGCACTGGGACTGGATGCTGGAGCAGATCGGGCGGGTCGAGGGTGAGCGCCCGCGCGTGCTCAACCTCTTTGCGTACACGGGGGCAGCGTCGCTCCTGGCGGCCAAAGCCGGAGCGGAGGTGACGCACGTTGATGCGTCGAAAAAGGCGATCCAGTGGGCCAAGGAGAACCAGGCTGCGTCGGGGCTCGCGGACGCGCCGATCCGCTGGATACTGGACGACGCCGCCAAGTTCGTCGCGCGCGAGGTGCGGCGGGGCAAAACCTACCACGCCATCCTGATCGATCCGCCGAAGTTCGGGCGTGGCCCCGAGGGCGAGGTCTGGGACCTGTTCCAGGGATTGCCGGGGTTGATGAGGAACGCAGCGCTGCTTCTCGCGGCCGAGACCTCGGCGCTGGTTCTTACGGTTTATGCCATCCGCGCATCCGCGCTGGCCTTCGAGCAGCTTGCGGCAGACGTGCTCGCGGGACGCGGCGGGCGGCTCACGGCGGGCGAGCTGGCGCTCTCGGCGGAGGGTGGCGGCGCAGCCGTGCCGACCTCGCTGTTCGTGCGGTGGTCGTCATGAGCGTGCCGTCATGAGTGGACCTGCGCCGCGCCTTATCACGAGCCTCACCAACGATCGCATCAAGGCGATCCGGGCGCTCGACATGCGCAAGGAGCGCCGCGAGACGGGTCTGTTCGTGGTCGAAGGTGCGTCGATCCTCGTGACGGCCCGGGATGCGGGCTTCGTGCCGACGAGCCTCGTCTATCAGGCAGGCTCAGCCGAGAGCCCGGTCGCACGCAGCCTCGTCGGCTGGGCGCTCAAAGGCGGCGCGGACGTGCTCGAGGTGTCGGAGGACGTGCTGTCCAAACTCTCCTCGAAGGACAATCCGCAGGCGATGCTGGGGGTGTTCAAGCAGCGCTGGACCGGACTTCCGAAAAAGGCTGCGAGCGAAGACTGCTGGCTGGCGCTCGAAGAAGTGCGCGATCCCGGCAACCTGGGCACCATCATCCGCACGGTGGATGCCGTCGGCGCCAAGGGCGTCATCCTGATCGGCAACTCGTGCGATCCCTATTCGCGAGAGGCGGTGCGGGCAACGATGGGATCGGTATTCTCGGTGCCCATGATCAAGGCGTCGCGGGAAGAGTTTCTGGCCTGGCGCGCGGACTGGCGCGGCGACGTGGTGGGCACGCATCTCGACGGCCGCGAGGATTTCCGGCGTGCGGCGTACAAGGGGCCGGTGCTGCTCATCATGGGCAGCGAGGGGCCCGGTTTGTCAGACAGCCTGACGCGGGCGTGCTCGCGGCTGGTGAAGATCCCGATGGCGGGCAAGCTCGACAGCCTCAACCTCGCGGTGGCAACGGCGCTGACGCTGTACCAGATCCGCGGCGGCGCGCTCAAATTGTAGCTCTTGCGACCGTGATTGCTTAGATGCAGCGGCCGCCGTCGACCTCGATGGCGATGCCGGTGACGAAGGCGGACGCCGGGTCGGCGAGGAAGACGGCCGCGTTAGCGATGTCGGTCGGCTTCGACATGCGCCCCAGCGGAATGCCGGCGATGAAGCGGGCGCGGTTCTCGGCGGTATCCGGAACTCCCATGAACTCTTCGAGCAGGCCCGTCTCGCCGATCACGGGATTGATGGCGTTGACGCGGATGTTGCGCGGGGCCAGCTCCACGGCCATCGATTTCGTGAGCGCGATCACCGCGCCCTTGGAGCCGTTGTACCAGGTGAGGCCGGGCCGCGGGCGCACGCCTGCCGTCGAGGCCGTGTTGATGATCGAGCCGCCGCCGCGCTTCTCAAGCTCCGGCACGGCGGCGAGCGTGGTCAGGTAAATCGACTTCACGTTGACCGCGTAGATGCGATCGAACTCCTCTTCGGAGACCGTCATCAGCGACTGGTTCTTGTGGGTGATGCCGGCGTTGTTGACCAGGATGTCGAGGCCGCCGAACGCGCTCACGGCGGCTTGGATCATGGATGCCACGTCGGCGCTTCGCGCGACGTCTGCCGTCACGGCGACGGCGCGCGAGCCGATCTCCTTGGCAACGTCCTTGGCGCGGCGCTCGTCGATGTCGGCGACGACGAGCTTGGCGCCCTCCTCGGCGAAGGCTTCGGCGATGCCGCGGCCGAAGCCAGAGCCCGCTCCGGTCACGATCGCGACTTTGCCGGCGAGCCTCATGGTGTCTTCCTCAGCGCTGGTTGCCGTTCCGGTCGATGGGTGGCGCGGAGGCGCGCGCCGCCTCGATGCGATAGGGGCTCGCCGGATAGGTGCCTAGCAGGCGAACCTCGCTCGAGAAAAACGACAGCTCCTCGAGCGCGAGCTGAACGAGGCGCTCGGCGGGGTGGCCTTCGATATCGGCGTGGAACATGGTGGCGTTGAAGCTGCCCTCGAGCTGGTAGCTTTCGAGCTTCGTCATGTTGACGCCGTTGGTAGCGAAGCCGCCCAGGGCCTTGTAAAGCGCGGCCGGCACGTTACGGACGCGGAACAGGAACGTGGTGATCACCGGACCGTCCTCGGGCTCGGCGTCGTCCGGGTCCTTGGCGAGAATGAGGAAGCGTGTCGTGTTGTGCTGCTCGTCCTCGATGTCGGAGCGCAGGATTTCAAGCCCGTAGATCTCGGCAGCGAGTCTCGAGGCAATGGCGGCCAGCGACGGATCCTTCTGCTCGGCGACGAGGCGGGCGGAGCCGGCGGTATCGGCTTCCGGGACCGGTGTCAGACCCAGCGTTCGCAGCGTCTTGCGGCATTGTCCGAGGGCCTGGGTATGGCTCATCACCTTCTTGACGGCCGCGAGCGAGGTGCCCTTGAGGCCCATGAGCTGATGGCGCACGCGCAGGAAGTGCTCGCCGACGATGTAGAGATTGGCGTTGGGCAGCAGGTGATGGATGTCGGCGACGCGGCCCGCGACGGAGTTCTCGATGGGGATCATGGCGTAGAGAACGTCCCCGGATTTCACGGCGGCCAGTGCGTCCTCGAAGGTCGGATAGGCCAGAGGCTCGAAGTCCGGATAGGCTTCGGTGCAGGCGAGGTGGGAGTTGGCGCCGGGCTCGCCCTGGTAGGCGATACGTGCGGCGGGGGGCTTCGTGGACATGGGTGTCTGGCTCGAAAAAGCGAAAGGAACGTATGCAGGCGCAGCGTGACCGGGCCTAGGCCTCGACGCTGCCGGGCGACGTGTCGAAGGTGGGAAAGATCATGCCCGACGCGCCTTTTTGACGAGCTGGCGCGCCCGGCTGAGGTCGGCCGGAGTATCGACACCGAGGGGAACGGTGTCAACGACGGCCACGTCGATGCGCATGCCGTCCTCGAGGGCCCGGAGCTGCTCCAGGCGCTCGCGTTTTTCGAGGTGAGACGGCGGCAGAGAAATGAAGCGCTCGAGCGCCGTGCGCCGGTAAGCGTAGAGGCCGATGTGATGGTAAAGGGGGCCATCGCCGTGGGGCGCGGTGGCCCGCGTGAAATAGAGCGCGCGCAGGCGGTTTTTCTCCGGGAGCGGCGTGCCGACAACCTTGACGACGTTAGGGTTGGTACGCTCCTCGGGCTCGGTAATCGCGGCGGCAAGCGTGGCAATGTGCGGACCCTTGGCCTCCAGCAACGCGGCGCAGGAGCGGATGAGGGCCGGATCGATTGTCGGGAGGTCGCCCTGCACGTTGACGACGATTTCGGCTTCGGCATCCGGGTCGACACGACTCAACGCCTCGAAGATGCGGTCGGATCCCGATGCGTGGTCCGGACGCGTCATCAAGGCCTCGCCTCCCGCGGCGCGGACGACGTTACAGATCTCCTCGGCGTCGGCGGCGACGACGACGCGGCCCATCTCGGCGGCATGAGCCTGGCGCCAGACGCGCACGATCATCGGCTCGCCCTCGATGTCCGCCAACGGCTTATCCGGCAGGCGGGTCGAGGCCATGCGCGCGGGAATGATGATCAGGGTTCTCGTCATTCTCAGTCTCTCGACGGTCCGCCGACCGGCAAAGTCGGGTTTAGCGGACATTTGGCCCTATGGATGGGGAGCCGCGCTTCCGTATGCTGGGTGCGGTTCAGCCCGGATTCGGTACGTGGCGTCAGCCCGCGATAGGCAAAGAGCTGTAGACCGGGGGTGCGCGGGGTTGCAAGGCATGGCAAGCGTCTTGTAGATGCGTCCGATCGGTAACGCCGACGGATGGCTGATGAGGGTGGGACGAGACCAAATCGGGGTTGAAACGACACCTTCATATTTGCCATTAACTAATACGGACCTTTCGATGTCGGGATCGATGAGCGGCGGCAGGGGCAGGTGACGAGATGATAGACTCTTTCGAACTGAGCAAAATCGCGGGCGGTGTTCTGGCGGCCCTTCTCGTGATCTTCCTGCCGAAGACGTTCATCGACCTTGCTCGCCAGGGGCATCACCATCACGAGGTGAAGGACGGCTATGCGCTTCCGGCCGCGACCGAGGCTGCGGCTCCTGCAGGGGCGGAGGGTGCTGCAGCGCCAGCCGCGTTCGATCCCGCGACGGTGGTGGCGGCCCTCAAGGGGGCCAACCCCGAGAATGGCAAAGGCATCTTCAAAGCTTGCCAGACCTGCCATACGGCAGACAAAGCCTCCGCGAGCAAGGTCGGCCCCAACCTTTGGGGCGTGATCGGCCGCGAGCGTGGCACGCGCGCCGACTTCGCCGGCTACTCGGAGGCGATGAAGAACAAGAAGGGTGCCTGGACCTTCGAGGATCTCGCGCATTTCATCCACAAACCGACCGAATTCGTGCCGGGAACCAAGATGATTTTCAAGGGCATCTCGGATACCGGAGAGCTTGCGGATCTCATCGCCTACATCGATACGCTCTCGGACAATCCGCCGCCGCTGCCCTAGGATGAGGCGGATAGGCGCTCTCCTCGTTGCGGCGGGCGTGCCGCTGCCCTCCGACATGGGATACGCCGTGTCTACCGACGGGCCATTTTCTCGCGAGATTTCCGGCGGTTCCGCCCGGTGCCTCGGGGGTCGCTGGCGCCTGCCATCTTGCCGATCTTTAATCCGAATTCGGGTCGTGGCGTGCTAGGAACTGAACCTTCCTGGGGTTCGCTCTCTGCGGCGGGCGGGCTTTCGCGGCGGCGGCGCGCCGATGCCGGTGGTGCCGCTCTTTCCTGACACGGGATGAAGGTGACGATGGCTGTACGAGACATGGTTGAACGGCGAACGACGTTCCTGCTTCCGGTCTTTGCCGCTCTGGCCATAGCCGTCGTCTCAAGCAGTTTCGCGATGGCGCAAGATGCCGGCGGCGCGCAGCCCGCGGCTCCTGCGGTGGAGCTGCCGAAACACCGTGCGCTTTCGCTGATCGGAGAGCCGAACTACGGACCGGACTTCAAGCATTTCGGCTGGGTCAATCCGGATGCGCCCAAGGGCGGCGTGGTGCGCTTCACCGTCGAAGGGACGTTCGACTCCCTCAATCCCTTCTCGGTGCAGGGCGTGCCGGCCGTGGGATCGTCGTCGATCTATGACTCGCTGATGACCGGAAGCCCCGACGAAGAGTCGACCGAGTACGGCCTCGTGGCCGAGTGGGTCTCCTATCCTCCGGACATCGCGTGGGCGAAGTTCGGGTTGAGGCCGGAAGCGCGCTTTCACGACGGCAAGCCGATTACGCCTGAAGACGTGATCTTCAGCCTCGAGGCGCTGAAGAAGGCCGATCCCATGCGCGGCCGCTACTACAAGAACGTGGTCAAGGCCGAGAAGACCGGTGACCACGAGGTGACCTTCACATTCGACCAGACCGGCAACCGCGAGCTGCCGCAAATTCTCGGTCAGCTGCCGATCCTGCCGAAGCACTATTGGGAGGCGACCGGAAAGAACGGCGAGCCGCGCGACTTGACCAAGAGCACGCTCGAAGTGCCTCTGGGGTCGGGGCCGTACAAGATCAAGGAATTCAGCCCCGGCAGCCGCATCGTGCTCGAACGCGTCAAGGACTACTGGGCGAAGGATCTGCCTGTCATGATCGGGCAGTACAACTTCGACGAGATGCGCTTCCAGTATTTCCGCGACCGTACGGCGGCCTTCGAGGACTTCAAGGCGGGCCGCGCCGACATGTGGCGCGAGCGCATGGCGAGCGCGTGGGCGACGCAGTTCAACTTCGACGCCATCCAGAAGGGCTTCGTGAAGAAGGAAGCCATCCCGACCCAAGGCGTGGCGCGCATGCAGGGCTTCGCGTTCAACACGCGGCGCGAGAAGTTCAAAGATCCGCGCGTGCGCCAAGCTTTCAACTACGCGTTCGACTTCGAGGATCTCAACAGATCGGTGCTGTTCGGACAGTACACGCGGGTCGCCAGCTATTTCGACAATTCGGAGCTGGCCGCGAAGGGGCTGCCGCAAGGGCGCGAGCTCGAGATCCTGAAGAAGCACGAAAAGGATCTTCCGCCGGAAGTGTTCACGACTGAGTGGAAGAACCCGACGTTCGCGTCGCGGGACGATCTGCGCAAGAACCTTGCCGAGGCGATGAGGCTGTTCAAGGAAGCCGGTTGGGAGGTGCGCCAGGAGGAGGTCGCGGATCCCGACTGCGGCACGTTCTGCAAGGTCGGGCGTGCGATCGGACTGGGGTCGGCAAAGACGCAGACGGTACTGCGCAATGCCAAGGGCGAGCCGTTCTCGGTCGAATTCCTGCTCGGCGACGACGCCTTCCAGAAGCACGTCGCCCACTACATCTCGAATCTGTCGAAGATCGGCGTGCAGGCGACCATTCGCGTCGTCGATCCGGCGCAGTACCAGCAGCGGGAGCGTAGTTTCGATTTCGATATCGTCGTCGACAGCTTCCCGCAGTCAAACTCGCCGGGCAACGAGCAGCGCGACTACTGGGGATCGGCTGCTGCCGATCAGGAGGGCAGCCGCAACACGATCGGTATCAAGAGCCCGGTCATCGATGCGCTGATCGAGGAGCTGGTGCAGGCCAAGGATCGTGACGAGGTGGTGGCGCACACGCGTGCGCTGGACCGGGTTCTCTTGTGGGGCCACTATGTGGTGCCGCAGTGGTACAATCCCTACGAGTGGCTCGCGACGTGGGATATGTTCGGCCGGCCCGAGAAGCTACCGTCTCTGACGAGCGCATTCTCGCAGGTGTGGTGGGTCGATCCTGCGAAAGAGCAGGCGCTTTCCGCGCACAGGAAATGACGACGATGGGCGCGCGGTCTCGTGGGGGGCAGATGAAAGCTTTCGGCTCCGGGCGAGCAGGTCTCGCGCTCTTCCTCACTCTCGGGTTCGCTGCAGCGGCGCCGCTCCACGCCGAGCCGCGGCACGGCTTGTCGGTGTTCGGCGATCTCAAGTATCCCGCGGATTTCAAGCATTTCGACTACGTCAATCCGGACGCGCCCAAGGGCGGCAAGGCTTCGCAGATCGGACCCGGGGGCGTCACGACCTTCGACAGCTTCAACATGTTCATCCTCAAGGGCGACACGGCGCAGGGCATGGAGCTCTGCTTCGACAGCCTGATGGTGCGCGCCAACGACGAGCCGGACGCGGTCTATGGGCTCGTGGCGGAGACGGCAGACGTGGCACCCGACGGAATGTCGGCGACGTTCAAGATGCGGCCCGAGGCCAAGTTCGCCGACGGGTCGCCATTGACCGCCGAGGATGTCGCCTTTTCGCTCGAGACCATCAAAGCCAAGGGGCATCCTGCGCTCGCTATCCCGATCCGCGACGTGAAATCGGCCGAGGCGCTCGACCCGCACACGGTTCGGTTCACGTTCCAGGGGACGCTGGTTCGCGATCTTCCGATCGCGGTGGCGACGCTGCCGATCCTGTCGAAGGCCTACTACACGGCGCACGACTTCGAAAAGACGTCGCTCGAGCCGCCGCTCGGGTCGGGTCCCTACAAGGTCGGGCCATTCAAGGCCGGGACCTACGTCACCTATGTCCGGCGGTCGGACTATTGGGCGAAGGATTTGCCCGTCAACGTCGGTCAGTACAATTTCGACGAGGTGCGTTACGAGTATTATCGCGACCGCCCGCTCGAGCTCGAAGGGCTGCTCGCGGGCAACATCGATTTCCGTGAGGAGTTCACATCCAAAGACTGGGCAACGGGCTATGACCGCAAGCCGGTGAAAGATGGGCGCGTCAAGCTGCTCACGCTGCCGGACGAGCGGCCTTCGGGTGCGCAAGGGTTCTTCATCAATACGCGCCGAGAGAAATTCAAGGACGTGCGCGTGCGCCAGGCGCTCGGCCTCGCCTTCGATTTCGAGTGGAGCAACCAGAAGCTTTTCTTCAAGCTCTATACGCGCACGGCGAGCTACTTCGAGAACTCGGATCTCAAGGCCGTCGGTCCGCCTTCGCCCGAGGAGCTCAAGCTGCTCGAGCCGTTCCGCGACAAGCTGCCGGCGGCCGTATTTGGCGAGCCGGTGTCGCCGCCAGTCACGGACGGCAGCGGCAATAACCGCGAGCAACTGCGGCAAGCGGTGAAGCTTCTGTCGGATGCCGGATGGACGCAGACGCCGGAAGGCGTGCGCAACGCGGCGGGGCAGCCGCTTTCGGTCGAAGTGCTGATCGATTCCCCGACCTTTGAACGGATCGCGGCGCCGTACGTCAAAAATCTGCGCGCGATCGGTGTCGATGCCACCATCCGCATGGTCGATGATGCGCAGTACGAACGCAGGATCAAGGACTTCGATTTCGATCTCACGACACAGCGTTATGCGTTGCGGCTGACGCCCGGTGTCGAGCTGAAGAACTACTGGAGCTCCCAGTCGGCGGAGACCAAGGGCAGCTTCAATCTGGCCGGGATTGCCGATCCGGTGCTCGATCAGCTCATCGACAAGGTCGTTGCGGCGAAATCGCGCGCGGAGCTCGAGACGGCGACGCGGGCGGCCGACCGGGTGCTGAGGGCCGGCTACTACTGGGTACCGCAATGGTACAAAGGCGCTCACAATCTGGCGTTCTGGGACAAGTTCTCGTGGCCCGAGGTAAAACCCAAGTATGAGCGCGGCGCGCTCGAAACATGGTGGTACGACGCCGCCAAAGACAAAGCGCTGGCGGAGCGGAAGTAGCCCTCCCAGCAGGAGACAACGCAGACGTTAGCCGATGTTTGACGCGCTGCGGGCGAATGGGGATATGATCATACGATGGCTGCCTATCTCCTAAAACGAACGCTTCTCATCATCCCGACGATGATCGGCATCATGCTGATCAGCTTCGTCATCGTGCAGTTCGCACCCGGCGGACCGGTGGAGCAGATGATCGCCAAGCTCACCGGCAGCGATACGTCGATCTCCGACCGGTTGGGCGGCGGCGGGCGCGATACGCTCGGCGGCGGCAGTCAGTCCCAGATCGGTCAAGGTGCCGGCGACAGCGTCACGTCGAAGTATCGCGGGGCGCAGGGTCTCGATCCCGAGTTCATCAAGAGCCTCGAGAAGCAGTTCGGCTTCGACAAGCCGGCTCATGAGCGGTTTCTGCTCATGATGAAAAACTACCTGATGTTCGATTTCGGGAAGAGCTATTTCCGCGACGTTTCGGTGATCGAGCTGGTCAAGGAGAAGATGCCGGTCTCGATTTCGCTCGGACTCTGGATGACGCTGATCACGTACTTCATCTCGATCCCGCTCGGGATCCGCAAGGCCGTGCGCGATGGAGAGCCGTTCGATACCTGGACCAGCACGGTGCTCATCGTCGGCTATGCGGTGCCGGGTTTCCTGATCGCCGTGTTGCTTCTCATCGTGTTCGCGGGCTCCTCGTTCTTCCAGTGGTTCCCGTCGCGGGGGCTCACGTCCGACAACTGGGAGCAGCTTTCGCTCGTCGGCAAGACGATCGACTATTTCTGGCACCTGACGCTGCCCATCATCGCCATGTCGCTCGGGGCCTTCACGACGATGGCCTTTCTCACCAAGAACAGCTTTCTGGACGAGATCCGCAAGCAGTACGTCATTACGGCGCGATCGAAAGGGCTCGGCGAGCGCGAGGTGCTTTATGGACACATCTTCCGCAATGCCATGCTGTTGATCATCGCCGGATTCCCGGGGGCGTTCATCGGCGCTTTCTTCTCCGGCGCGCTGCTCATCGAGACAGTGTTCTCGCTCGACGGCCTGGGCTTGCTCGGCTTCGAGAGCGCCATCAAGCGCGACTATGCGGTGGTGTTCGCAACGCTCTACATCTTCGCACTGATGGGGCTCGTGGTGAACGTGGTGACCGATTTCATCTATACGCTGGTCGATCCGCGCATCGACTTCGAAAGCCGGGAGGTCTAGCCCCATGGACGCGCGGCGCGAAGACGATGTCGAGCAGAAGGTGGTGGTCGATCCCGTGCGCCCGGGCCTGTTCCAGCGCATGCTGCCGCGCTTCGATCTTTCGCCGATCAACGAGCGGCGCTGGGCGAACTTCAAGAACAACCGGCGGGGCTACTGGAGCCTCGTCGCCTTTCTGATCCTGTTTTTCCTGACGCTGTTCGCGGAGGTAATCGCGAACGACCGGCCGCTGATCGCGCGCTACAAGGGTGAGACGCTGTTCCCGGTGCTGGTGGACTATCCGGAATCGAAGTTCGGCGGCTTTCTTGCGGTGACCGATTATCGCGATCCCGTCATCATCGACGAGATCGAGGCCAACGGCTGGATGCTCTGGCCGCCGATCCGCTATTCCTACGATACCATCAACAAGGATTATCCCAACCGGGTCGACGCCGACGGGCGCTGCTTCGTGGAGCGGGACGGCGTAAAGCAACAGGGCGGACTCGGCTATCCGGCGCCGCCGCAATGGGCGGCGCGTGCAAAGTTGTGCGAGGCGGCGCCGGATCAGATGGCGCGCTATCAGGCGATCGGCAACTGGAACTGGCTTGGGCTCGACAACCAAGGGCGAGACGTTCTGGCGCGCGTGATCTACGGGTTCAGGATCTCGGTGCTGTTCGGCCTTATCCTGACGCTGCTGTCGAGCGTGATCGGCGTGGCGGCCGGTGCGGTGCAGGGATACTACGGCGGCTGGATCGACCTCGTCCTGCAGCGCTTCCTCGAGATCTGGGGCAACATTCCGACGCTCTACGTGCTGATCATCATCGCCGCGGTACTGGTGCCGGGGTTCTGGACGCTGTTGTTCGTGCTGCTCGCCTTCCAGTGGACATCGCTGGTCGGCGTGGTGCGGGCGGAGTTCCTGCGCGCGCGCAATTTCGAGTACGTGCGCGCGGCGCGGGCGCTGGGACTTTCGGACAGAACGATCATGTGGAAGCACGTGTTGCCGAATGCCACGGTGGCGACGCTCACCTTCATGCCGTTCCAGCTCTCCGGGTCGATCACGACGCTCACATCGCTCGACTTCCTCGGATTGGGCTTGCCGCCGGGCTCGCCGTCGCTCGGCGAGCTGCTGCTGCAAGGCAAGGGCGATCTCAACGCTCCGTGGCTGGGCCTCAGCGCGTTCTTCTCGATCGCGATCATGCTGTCGCTGCTGATCTTTATCTTCGAAGGGGTTCGCGATGCGCTCGATCCCCGCAAAACCTTTTCGTGAGGAGTGCGGGCGATGTCGAAAGAGGTGCTGGTCAACGTCAAGAACCTCTCCGTTGCGTTCCGGGCGAACGGCGGGACGACGACGGCGGTCAAGGGCGTGTCTTTCCGCATCAACAAAGGTGAGACGGTGGCGCTCGTCGGCGAGTCCGGCAGCGGGAAATCCGTGTCGGCGCTTTCGATCCTGCGTCTGCTGCCTTATCCCGCGGCATCGCATCCGACGGGGCAGATATTCTTCGAGGGCAAGGACCTGCTCGCGGCTTCGGAGCCGGAGCTCAAGCGCATCCGCGGCGGGCGGATCTCGATGATCTTCCAGGAGCCGATGACGTCGCTCAATCCGCTACACACGATCGAGCGGCAGGTCGGCGAGATCCTGAGACTGCACCGCGGCATCACTGGCGCGGCGGCGCGAACGCGCGTGCTCGAGCTTCTAGCCAAGGTCGGCATCCCGGAGCCCGAGAAGCGGCTCGATGCCTTCCCGCACCAGCTTTCCGGTGGGCAGCGCCAACGCGTCATGATCGCCATGGCGCTCGCCAACGAGCCGGACCTCTTGATCGCCGACGAGCCGACGACGGCGCTCGACGTGACGATCCAGGCGCAGATCCTCGAACTCTTGCGCAATCTTCAGCGCGAGATGGGCATGGCGATGCTGCTGATCACGCACGATCTCGGCATCGTGCGGCGGATGGCCGAGCGGGTCTACGTGATGCAGAATGGGCTGATCGTCGAAGAGCAGCCGACGGAGGCGCTTTTCGACTCCCCGCAGCATCCCTATACGCGCCATCTGCTTGCTGCCGAGCCCAAGGGACATCCGCCGGCCTTCAATGCCGACGCGCCGGTCGTCGCCGAGACGCAGGATCTGAAGGTCTGGTTTCCGATCAAGCGTGGCTTTCTGCAGAAGACGGTGGACCATGTGAAGGCCGTGGACGGTCTCTCGGTCAAGATCCGCGCCGGGCAGACGGTGGGTGTGGTCGGCGAATCCGGATCCGGCAAGACGACGCTTGGGCTTGCCATCCTGCGGCTCATCTCGTCGCAAGGGCCGATCGTCTACATGGGTCGCCGCATCGATGGACTGTCGTCCAAGGAGATGCGTCCGCTCCGGCGCGAGATGCAGGTGGTGTTCCAGGATCCCTACGGCTCCCTCTCTCCTCGTCTCTCGATCTTCGGCATCATTGAGGAGGGGCTGCTGATCCAGAAGCCGGAATGGACCGAGGCGCAGCGTCGCGAGCAGGCGGCCCGCGCGCTCAAGGAGGTGGGTCTCGACGCATCCGCGCTCGATCGCTATCCGCACGAATTTTCCGGTGGGCAACGGCAGCGCATCGCGATTGCCCGGGCGATGGCCTTGGAGCCGAAATTCATCGTGCTCGACGAGCCGACCAGCGCTCTCGACATGAGCGTGCAGGCGCAGATCGTCGACCTCCTGCGAGACTTGCAGGCCAAGCGTGATCTCGCGTACGTGTTCATCAGCCACGACCTCAAGGTGGTGCGGGCGCTCTGCAACTATGTGATCGTCATGCGAAACGGCCGGGTCGTCGAGGAAGGACCGGCCGCCGATATCTTCGATTCGCCAAAGGCCGACTATACAAAGGCACTTCTCGCGGCGGCTTTCGATATCAAGGTCACGCATCGGGCGGCCATCGCCGGGTGAAATTCCCG
>NZ_CADEFI010000006.1:6590-69622 GCF_902826555.1 uncultured Hyphomicrobium sp. | reverse complement strand
GGCCTTGAGCGCCGAGGGCTTTTGCGACATCCTGAGGCGATCCTCCCTCCTCGTGCCGGTATTTCCAGATGAGCATCACGCCAGAGGGTTTTCGCGGGCCCTCAGTCGAAGCGACGATCGAGCAGATCCGCTATTGGGTGCCGACGATCAGTGACGTGGCGCGCGCGCTCGAAGCGCGGGATGGCGAGAGCTGGCTGCTGTCCATCGAGCCGCATCTGGCCGCCGCTTGTCCGGTTGCGATTGCGTTGAGGCAAAGCGGGCGCTTCGATATCTCCATCGCCGGAGAAACATACGAAAATCACGCGCTTCAGAGTCTCGATCAGCTCGTGCAGCTGCTCGAGCAGATTGCGGACGGGCACGTGATCCAGCGCCGATGGTCGAGCGCGGCGACGGGTGCGCATCAGGGCGTCGAGACGCTGGTTCTGCTGGGGCCTGAGCTGCTGTGGCGTGGCGGCGAAGAGGCCGATGGCAGCGTCGAGCGCCGCGACCGCCATTTCCTTCCTTACCGGCGGCGGCTTTAAGTCCCTTTCGGCGCGATACGCCGGATGGCGATGATCGGCGAGCCATCCTTCGCGATGCGGGCTGCCGCTTCGGGCAGGGTCTCGGCGGCGACGGCCATGTAATGGGCGTTGGCGTGCACGAGCATCAGCGCGTCCGACATGACGCCGACGTGGCCTTTCCAGAACACGAGATCGCCGCGCTGTAAGCCTTCCAGGTCCGGCGGGACGGGGATCGGCGCGCCAAGCTCGGACGCCTGCATGTCGCTGTCGCGCGGGGCCGGGATGCCAGCCGCTTCGAGCGCGATCTGGACGAGACCGGAGCAATCGACGCCGATGCGCGTGCGCCCGCCCCAGAGGTAGGGCGAGCCGATCAAGCGCTCGGCGATGTCGACGAAGTCGCGTTCGTGACGGTCGCGCTCGATGAGGTGCCGCGTGACAATGAAGCCGCCCCGCTCGAGCCGGCAGAAGCGCTCCTCCCATTCGGCGACGCGTACGTCGGCATTGAGGGGGAGATGCATGATGGGCGGAGTTTTGATGTCGGGCGCCGGATAGACGAACGTGCCGAGCGCCTTCACGCGGTGGGTCGGCGGCATGACCTCGCCGGTGAGAGCGGCTGCAGGAATGTAGCCGACGTAGCGGTCGCGCTCGAGCTGCACCCAGGCCCAGCCCTCCGCCTCCTCGTAGACCTTGACCAGCTCGCCGTAGAGAACCTCGTTTTCCAAGCCCAGCGTGGGGTTCGGCTCGCGGCGCATCGGCACGGCGGGGCGCGCGATCTGGCGGATTATTCCCGGCGCGTAGCGTGGGGCTACCACCTGGCCGCGCAGTGCGAGTGCGGCGAGATCCGGGCGCACGGCGTGGCGGCGCGGGTCGAGGGAAGGCTGCGGCAGCGGCGGTGGCGTGGCGGCGCCGGCTGCCGCGCTCGCTTCAGCGTCCGGCTTCTCGTCGGTCATGCCGAAAGCTCCTTGCAGAGAAGCGAGAAGATGGCGCGCGCCGTCTGCGGCTCGCCACCCTTCGGGCCCAGCGGTCGCGGCGCCGGGCGCCAACCGTAGAGATCGAAATGGGCAAAGCGGCGCGTGTTCTTCACGAAGCGCTTGAGGAACAGTGCCGCGGTGATGGCCCCCGCGAACGGGGACTCGTAGACGTTGTTCATGTCGGCCACCTCGCTTTCGAGATGACGTTCGTATCCCGGCCAGAACGGCATGCGCCAGACGGGATCGCCGACCGCCGCCGCCTCGGCCACGAGATTTGCCGCGAAGGTGTCGTCGTTGCAGAAGAATGCCGGAAGATCGGGGCCGAGGGCGGTTCGTGCGGCGCCGGTGAGGGTCGCGAACACCAGCGTGGTTTCGGGGCTTTCCTCGTCGGCCAGAGAAAGTGCATCGGCCAGGACAAGTCGTCCCTCGGCATCCGTATTGCCGATTTCGACCGTCTTGCCGGCACGGCTCAGCAACACGTCGCCGGGGCGGAAGGCGTCGCCGGACACGCTGTTCTCGGCGGCGGCAATGAGGAGGCGCAGGCGAACGTCGAGGCCGCCGCTCATGATCAGCTCGGCCAGTGTCAGGGCCGCAGCTGCGCCGCCCATATCCTTTTTCATCAGCAGCATTGCGCTGGCGGGTTTGAGATCGAGACCGCCAGTATCGAAGGTGATGCCCTTGCCGACGAGCGTGAGCGTCGGCGCATCCTTGGCGCCGCCAGGCTTCCGCCAGCGCAGATCGATCAGCCGTGGTGCACGAGGGCTTGCCCGGCCGACGGCGTGGATCATGCGGAAACCTTTAGCGAGAAGCTCGTCGCCGACCGTCGTTTCGATGGATGCGCCGTGAGTGCGCGCGAGCTGCACGGCCGCTTGCTCGAGATCCTCGGGCGCGAGATCGGAAGCCGGGGTGTTGATCAGATCGCGGCCTTTCCACACGGCGCCCACCTGATCGACGATGGCCCGATAGTCGAGGCCGCGAGGAAGCTTGAGGCGTGGCGGGGCGACGTCGCTGGGCGTGCTCTTGTAGCGGCGGAAGCGATAGGCTCCGAGGCCCCAGGCGATGGCTGCGAGGGCCGGGTGCGGCGTCTCGTCGGCGAGGTGATAGAGCCCCGCGGGGAGGCTCGATGCGAGCTGTCCGATCAAGAGCTCGGAAGGGCCTGACGGGTCGCCGGCGGCGCCATTTCCCAGTCCGAAGACCACGCCGCCGATGATGCCTCCCGGACCGGGAACGATGGCCTGCTTCCTGGCGGCGCTGGTGAAGCGCGTTGCCTCGAGCCAGCGCTTGGCGGTGGAGTCGAGGCCGTCGCCGCGCGGGAGGGGCTCGGTATCGGGTGTGAGCCAGATCGGTATGCTCGGTTCCGTGGCGTCGTGGGGAGCTAGTACGGCCGTCGGGGAGAACGTATTGGTCGCAGTCGTTGTTTCGGTCATGAAGAAATCTTTGGTTTGGTGAAAATTGGCCGCTTGGCCGGGCCTCCGATGATCGTGCATTATCGGTTCCCGCGCAGGGAAACACAATCAGCAGGGGGTGCGTGCAGCATGGCAGGCGAAGGCTACCGACTCGTGATCGGCAACAAGCATACGTCGAGCTGGAGCCTCCGGCCGTGGCTGGCCTTGAAAGAGGCCGGTATTCCTTTCGAGGAAGTGCGAATCAATCTTCGGGACGCCGACAAAACAGAGCAGATTCTTGCCCATTCTCCAGCGGGCAAGGTGCCCGTGCTGTGGGTCGGAGACCTCCTGATCTGGGACAGTTTCGCCATCCTCGAGTTTCTTGCCGAGCGGCATCCGGAGAAGGGCTTGTGGCCATCCGACAGCGACGCCCGGGCGGTTGCGCGCGCCGCGAGCGCCGAGATGCATTCCGGCTTCCAGCCCCTGCGGGAGCATTGCCCGATGAAGTTCCTGACCGTGGAGCCGAAGACCGAGCATTCCGAGCCTGTACAAGCCAACATCCGCCGGATCGTCGAACTGTGGAAGGATTGCCGGCGCCGCTTCGGTGGGACTGGCCCGTTCCTGTTCTCTACGTTCTCCATCGCGGACGCGATGTACGCGCCGGTCGCCTCGCGGTTCCGGACCCATGTCGGAGATCTCGGTGCCTACGGAGATGACGGCACGGCTGCCGCCTATATCGATGCCCTGTTCGCCCTGCCGTCCATGGAGGTTTGGGCGCAAGGAGCAAAAGAAGAGATGGCCACCCGTTAACGGAACGTTGCTCTTCATTAAGGCTTTGTTGACCGCTGTATCAGAAAGTGACGGAGGGCTGGGCATCCGCTCATGCGCTCCCTAACCAAAGAGCAGTGGAGACTTTCATGGCCACCGACGTCGAGTCGCCCTCAGTCAAGACGGGCCGACCTCTCGGTCTCCTGGCCGCGCTGACGGCGAGCCTGTTGCTCGGTGCCTGCGCCCAGGTGGGTGGAGATGCCAGCTCCGGACTCTTTTCCTCGATCACCCCCGAATCGGCCGAGCAGGCCGCCAAGGATGCGGCGCCGACCGATCCGCGCCAGGCGGCCGAGTATTGGAGCAAGATTTATACGAAGAACCCGAGGGATCTGCAGGCGGCGCTGGCCTACGCACAGAACCTCAGAACGCTGGGGCAAAAGCGCGAGGCGCTTGCGGTGCTGCAGCAGGCTTCTCTCATCTACAGCACGAACCGTGAGCTTGCCGCCGACTATGGGCGGCTCGCACTGGAGCTCGATCAAGTCAGCGTCGCCAAAAAGGTGCTCGAGGTGGCGGACGATCCCGCAAAGCCCGATTGGCGCATCATTCTTGCGCGCGGGACCGCGCTGGCAAAGGAAGGGAGCTATCGCGAGGCGATCGGCTTCTACGAGCGTGCGCAGGCTCTCAATCCGACTCATCCCTCGGTGCTCAACAATCTTGCTCTCGCCTACACGATGAGCGGCGATCCGGAGCGGGGCGAGCAGCTTCTGCGCCAGGCTTCGTCGAGCGGCGCCGAGAACGCCAAGGTGCGGCAGAATCTTGCGCTGGTGCTGGGGCTGCAGGGCAAATACACCGAAGCGACCCAGGTCGGCTCGGTCGATCTTGCGGCTTCGGATGCCGAGGCCAATACGGCGCTCCTGAAGAAGATGGTCAAGCTCGACGCGAAGGCCTCTTCGCCGAAATCCATACCGGCCGTGTGGCCGGGCGAGCCGCCGGCAGCGGCAACCTGGGCGCCGGCCGTGGCCGAGGCGCCGCCGCAAGAGGCCGTGCCTGCGTCCGCGCATGGACTGCGGTCGAGCACGATGGAGACGGGTTCCAGCGCTTCGACGCACGATAGCCGCGCCGCGAGCCTGTTCAGCGCGGACTAGCCGAGCATCTCATGAACATTGTGGCCTGCTCCCCGTGCGCGCGGGGGCAGGCCTTTTCGTGTCGCTCAAGGGAGCTTGCACGTCCCGGTTTTCCGGATGGCTCGGGCGAGCCGGGAGCGGGCTTGCAGCGGCGCGCTTACTGGAACTTCCAAAATATGATGGCGGCCGGGCCGAGGATCACGAGGAAGAGGACGGGCAGGAAGAAAAGGATCATCGGCACCGTAAGCTTTGGCGGCAGGGCCGCAGCCTTCTTCTCCGCCTCCGACATGCGTGCGTCACGGATTTCCTTCGCCATCACGCGCAGCGCCTGGCCAACCGGGGTGCCGTAGCGCTCGGCCTGGATCAGTGCGGTGGTGACGGCTTTGACGGTCGGGAGCGCCGTGCGTTTGGCCAGGTTCTCGAACGCCATGCGGCGGTCAGGCAGGTAGGAGAGTTCCGCGGTCGTCAGCGACATTTCCTCAGCGAGCTCGACGCTCTGGTTGGCGATCTCCTTCGCCACCTTGCCGAAGGAGGCTTCCACCGACATGCCCGACTGGACGCAGATCAGCAGCATATCGAGCGACTCGGGAAAGGCGATCTTGATAGCCTGCTGGCGCTTCTGTGCCAGGTTCTGGATGAAGACGTTCGGCAGATAGTAGCCAGCTCCCGCGGCCAAGACCGAGTAGAGCATCTTCATGCCGGTGGACGCCTGCATGTCGGACAGGACGAAAAAGTAGAAGAGCGCGGCGAGGAACGAGAGGGGCGGCGCCGCGACGCGGAAGAACATGAAGGCGACAAGCGGGGCTTCGCCGCGCAGACCAGCCATCTTGAGCTTGTTGCGCAGCTCTTCGTTGTCGTACTGCTTGCGCAGGTCGAGCCGGTCGACGATACGCTGCATGAAGCCTTTTGGCGTTTGCCTCAGCTTGGCCTTGCCCCCGCGCTGCTCCTTGCCGAACTCGGACAGGCGCTGGGAGCGCAGCTTGTCGCGCTCGAGCGCCATGACGCGCATGCGCTGGTTCATCTGATCGCGTGCCAAGATCGGCATGACCACGGCGAGAATGGTCGCGAACGCCGAGACAGCCGCCAGCATCGTCGCCAGAAACGGCGGGGATATCAGGGTGTCGATGATATCTTGCATGACGGCATCTTTCGGAGACTAGAACTTGAAATTGATCATCTTGCGCATGACGAGGATGCCCATCGACATCCAGAACAGGCCGACCAGGATGAACAGATTGCCCGTGCGGGTGGTGAACAAGGGGGCGATGTATTCCGGTGACGACGTGTGCACCATCAGCATCACACCCGGAGGGAGCGAAGCGAGAATCATGGCGGAGGACTTGGCCTCGGCGGCGAGCGCCTTGACCTTCATGCCCATCTTGAAGCGATCGCGCAGCACGGTTGAGAGGTTTGCGAGAGCTTCCGCGAGGTTGCCGCCGGATTGCTGCTGGATGGCGACGACAATGGCTAGAAACTTCACCTCCGGAAGGGGCATGCGGCGCGTCAGACGGTCGAGCGCTTCGCCGAGGGAGACGCCGACGCGCTGCTGCTCGATGACGTCGCGGAACTCGCCGGCAACCGGTTCCAGGCTCTCCTTGGCGATCACGCCCAAACACTCGTTCAACGGCAGACCCGACTTGATGCCGCGCACGATGACATCGATGGCGTTGGGTAGCTCGGTGAGAAACTTCTTCTGTCTTTTCGCCGTCCGCTTGGACAAGAAAAAGCGCGGCAGGCCAAAGCCGCCGACGACGAGCGCGACGATCATGAGCATGGGCGCCATGGCGCGTGGTGCGAACATCTCGGCTAAAAAAGCGCACACAACGGCCGAGGCCGCGCTGGCAATCCAGTAGGTTCTGGGCTCGATCTCGAGGCCCGCCCGCTCGAGGCGGAGGCGAAGGGAAATCTTCTCGCGCGACTTCTGACGGTTCTCCATGTCCTTCAGGCTATCCGCGACCTGCTTTTTGCGGTTGGCGGCAAGCTCTGCGGCGGACTGGGTTGCAATCTTCTTGCTGCGCGATTCGCTCACGGTGGCGACGCGCTTGTCCTTCATGCGATCGGAAGAGATGTACGGATACATGAAGGCATAGGCCGTCGCAGCAATGGCAACGGCCGCAACCAACGCGGTCAGAATCGGCATCAGGTCAGCTTCAGACATGGCCTTCGCCCATCGGGTTGCCGTTGTTATCCAGCACTTCGGCGGCGGCGAGCGCGGCAGCGAGCCTGCCTTCCTCCTTGTAGTACTGGGCACGTTCCCAGAACGCGGGGCGGGCGATGCCCGTCGAGCGGTGCCGGCCGATGAGCTTGCCGTTGGCGTCCTCGCCCGTGATCTCGTAAACGATCAGGTTCTGGAGCGTGATGATCTCGTCTTCCATCCCGGTAACCTCGGTGATGTACGTGATCTTGCGCGAGCCATCGCGGAGGCGCGCGGCCTGGACGATGACGTCGATGGAGCCGACGATCATCTCGCGGATCGTCTTGATGGGCAGGGCAAAGCCACCCATCATGATCATGCTTTCCAGACGGCTCAGTGCCTCGCGCGGGCTGTTGGAGTGCAGCGTGCCCATCGAGCCATCGTGGCCGGTGTTCATCGCCTGAAGCAGGTCGAATGCCTCGGGTCCGCGAACCTCGCCGACGATGATCCGCTCGGGACGCATACGCAGGCAGTTCTTGACCAAGTCACGCATCGTGATCTCGCCCTCGCCCTCAAGATTGGGCGGGCGTGTTTCGAGACGCACGACGTGCGGCTGCTGAAGCTGGAGCTCGGCCGAGTCTTCGCAGGTGATGATGCGCTCGTCGTGATCGATGCAACCCGTCAGGCAGTTGAGGAGCGTCGTCTTGCCGGAGCCCGTGCCGCCGGAGATCAAGACGTTGCAACGTACGCGGCCGATCACCTCGAGGATGGTCTTGGCCTGGGGTGTGATAGCTCCGAACTTGGCGAGTTGTTCGAGTGTCAGACGGTCCTTCTTGAATTTGCGGATGGTGAGAGCCGGTCCGTCGATGGCGAGCGGAGGTGCGATGACATTGACACGCGATCCGTCGGGCAAACGCGCGTCGCATATGGGACTGCTCTCGTCAACGCGGCGGCCGACCTGGCTCACGATGCGCTGGCAGATGTTCATCAGCTGCTGGTTGTCGGCGAAACGCACGCCCGTCTTCTGGGACTTGCCGTTGACTTCGATGAAGGTCGTCGATGCGCCGTTGACCATGATGTCGGCGATGTCGTCGCGTGCGAGCAGCGGCTCGAGGGGGCCGTAGCCAAGCACGTCGTTGCAGATGTCCTCGAGCAGCTCTTCCTGCTCGGCGATCGACATGACGACGTTCTTGACCTGGATGATCTCGCTGACGATGTCGCGAATTTCCTCGCGCGCGGCCGCGGAGTCGAGCTTGGCGAGCTGCGTCAAGTCGATGGTATCGATCAGCGCGTTGAAGACCGTCGTCTTGACGTCGTAGTATTCCTCGGAGTGGTTGCGTTGTGCCTCGACCGGCTCTGCGCGCGGGGGTGCGGCCACGGGGGGCGGCGCTACTTTCGCAGGCGCGGCAGCCGGAGGCGGCGCCGCGGCGGGAGATCCCGCTGGGTTCTGTGGCACTCGCCGCTGCTGTCCAGGATCGTTGGTACGCCGGCCGAACATCGTACGCCCCTCAACGCTTGAGCTTGAGTTTCTCGAGGATCGGCGCGAACGCCGACTTCTTCTCAGTCTTGATCTCCTTGCGGTGCGCAAGGGCCATGGCGATATCGCGGAACGCCTGCGTCGACTTGGCCTTTGCGTTGAACTCCTCGATCATCTGGCCGTTGTTGGCGGCCTGTCCGAAGTTCTCGCAATCGAAGTCGATGACAGCGAGCGTCTTGAGATCGAGCGCGCCTTCAAAGTCTTTTGGTGAGATCTCGGGTCGCTTCTGCATGTTCGCCATGTTGAGGACGAGGTGAGGCGCGGCGTCGTTCTTGCGCGTCTGCTTCACGAGGTCGACGATGTTCTTGGCGTTGCGGAGGTTGGCGAGATCGGGCATGGCGGTGATGACGATCTCATCCGCTTGCAGCAGAAGCCGCTTGGTCCATGGCGCCCAAGCGTGCGGCAGATCGACTGCCACGAACGGGACGTTCTGGCGCACGACGTCGATCACGGTCTCGCACCCTTCCGGGGACATCTCGTAGTCGCGATCGAGAACGACGGGGGCGGCAAAGATCGACAGGTGCTTCGAGCAGGTCGTCAGCAAGCGGTCGAGCAGCACTTCGTCCAGGCGATCCGGGTTTTGCAGGGCGTCGGCGATGCCCTGAATCGGATCCTGGTTGAAGTCGAGACCGGTGGTGCCGAACGCAAGATCCATGTCGGCAATGACCATGTTTGCCGACAGGACTTCCGACAGGGTCCAGGCCACGTTGTGACAGATCGTCGATGAGCCGACGCCGCCCTTGGCGCCGATGAAGGCGAAGACCTGGCCGACTGGATCCGATTCCGGATTGTTATAGAGTCCGGACAGGCACTCCATGAGTTCGAACGGCGAAACCGGACCGACCAGGTATTCGGAGATGCCGCGGCGCATGAGATCGCGGTAGAGAACGACGTCGTTCGCCTTGCCGATGATCACGACCTTGGTTCCGGGATCGCAGCTGTGCGCCAGCTCTTCGAGCTCGGCAACGAGTTGGGCGTGAGGTGCATGCGATTCGAGGATGATGAGATTGGGTGTCGGGCTTTCCTGATAGTGGGCAATCGCCGCCGCGCCGCCGCCCATCTGAATGGTGATGTGCGCCTTGCTCAGGCGCCGATCCTCGGATGCGGCCTGGATAGCCTCAGCGAGCTCCGACGACTCGCAGAAGGCCTGAATCGAGATCCTAGGCAGCGGGCGCGCCCGGTCGCTCAAGGACGATCCATCCGTCGCTTGATCGTCGGACGCTTCGAAGCTCTCGGAACCCGAAATTGGCAGCGGTTTGGACATGGTCAGGCCTATCGTCACTTCGCAATCTTCGTCTTTTCGTCTTCGGTCTTTTCGGCGGCAGTCGGTTTGCCTTTGACGTACCTGTCCCACACAACGTCGCGGCGTTCGCCCGGGCGGTCGCTCTCCGTGCGCGGTCCAACCAGATCCGCCGGATTGGCCACCATGACCGCGAGATTGTGCTGATTTGCGCAACCGAAGTTCGGGTAATTTCCGTTGTCGCGCTGCTCGGCGAGGTTGGTTGGCCAGTAGCCGCACGTCGGAGCCTCGGCGACGTAGCGCAGATAGGAGACGCGCACCGGCGAGTTGCCTCCGTCGGCGTGGTAGGCTTCGACGGCGATCGAGGACTCGGGGAAGCCCATATCGCCCAGGATCTGGCGGATCTCGCCGACTGCGTGCATGGCCGCAACCTCGTTGGCGCCGCCGCCCGGTGCCTGGATGACCAACCGGCTGTTGCCGGCATCGCTGGCGCGGGAGCGGTCGGCAAACTCGAGCACGTCGGCGCGCTGGCGGGGTGAGAGGCCACGGGTGGATGCCGGGACATGGATTTGCATCGTCTGCGGTTGCTGCGAGACGATGATAGGATGGCGTTCCGTAGCACCGACCATGGACCAGCCGGCGACCTGTGGGCCGGTGAAGTCGTTCCGGCAACCTCCGAGGCTCGTGGCAAGGACCGCGACGCACGCGAGCACCAGCCGTGCCGGGCCATGTGTTGCAGGCAGGGATGCGGGATCGGTCTTCATGATTGCGTTTCCTGCCTGACTATTCAACGATGAAGCCGTAGTCGCCCTTGAGATCTCCCACGGGCGCGGCGCTTTCGGTGCCGTAAATGCGGTTGAGATGCCCCATGAAGTTCGCCTTCCTGTCGGTCGACTCGGCGAGGCCGTCGAGGGGCTTGGCCAAATCCTTGGGAGCGACGGGTTTCACGAGGTAGGGCGTGACGATGACGACGAGCTCGGTCTCGCGCTTCTGGAAGTCACGGCTGCGGAAGAGCGTACCAAGAACGGGTACGTCCTTGAGACCCGGGAAGCCGTCGATGTTCTGGCGCACGTCGTCGGAGATCAGGCCGGCCAGCGCGATGGAGCCGCCGGACGGGAGTTCGACGGTGGAGTTCGCCTGACGCTTCTTCAGCGCGGGGATCGACGTCGAGTCGAGCACGATGGCGCCGGCGTTGGAAAGCTCGCTCACCTCGCTCTCGATCTTGAGGCTGATGCGTCCTTCCGAAAGCACGATCGGCGTGAAGGAGACGCCGACGCCGAACTCCTTGTAGGTGATCGACGTCTGGCCGTTCGAGTCCTTGACAGGGATCGGGTACTCACCGCCGGCGAGGAACTTCGCCGACTCACCGGAGATGGCCGTCAGGTTCGGCTCGGCCAGCGTGCGGACGAGGCCGTCGCGCTCGAGCGCGCGCATAGCCTTCTGAATGCGGCCGTCGCTGCCGGTCCAGCCTGACGTCGTACCGGAGTTGCCGAAGGTGTTCGATGTCGGGCCTTCGTTATAGAAGCACGTGGTGCCGGCGCAGGCATTCTCGCCGACTTTGCTCAGGTCGGGGTCAAAGCCGGGGACGGGAAGCTGGCCAAGACCAGCGGCGGTGGTCAGCGGCAGTGCATTGGCAGTCAGAAGGTTCCACGTGAAGTTGCCGGCATTGACGCTGGCCGCGAGGTTGATGCCGAACTGCTTCAACAGCTCGCGCTGGACCTCGGCCACAGTGACGCGGAGCATGACCTGCTCCTCGCCTTCGACACCGAGGAGGTTGATGACGGCTTTCGACTGCTCGCCGCCGCCGCCCGCGTCTGAGCCCTGCGTCTTGTCGCTCGAATTGATGATGGTCATGCTGCCGCTCGAGCTCGCGGCCTGCTGGCTGGCTCCCTCGGACGAGAAGCCGCTGCTGTTCGATGCCGCGAATGCGCGCGCGATGTCAGTGGCGCGGTTCGAATCCACGGGGGTGCGCACGGTGCCGATGAGGACGATGGACTTGCCTGCCATCTCGACGCGAATATTCGAGCCCGGGATCAGGCGCGTCAGCAGCGTCTCGAGGCCGCGCACGTCGGCACCGACGGTGATGTCCAGTGTCAGGATCTGCTGGCCGTGGGAGTCGAAGAAGAATGCGTTCGTCTGGCCCGGCTTTTTTGCGATCAGGAACACGCGGTTCGACGTCTGCACGATGGCGTCGACGCTCTTGGGATCCGAGACGAGAACGTCGCGCAGCTCGAAGTCGAACTCGACCAGCATGGATTTGCCGGCGCCGAGCGCGATGGAGCGGGACTGGGTTGCGTCACCTCGTGCGCTGATGCGCATGACGGAAGCGCCATCGGGCTCGGCGCGCACCGGCGCACCAAAGCCCAAGCAGGCGATGAGGGCCGCGCACAGGGCGGCGGCCGATGTCAAATTCTTTCGCATTATCAACAGGCCTTCTAGCGGACCAAACTCGAGGATTACTCAGTTTACGCCGTACGCGCGTGAAGCCGTGCCGTAACGCAGAACGCGGATTGCCGTGCTTTGCTTGACCGACGGATCTACACCCGCCGTCGGTCCTTGATTGACGTCGAGATCGGCGATCGAGCGCAGCGAGAGGCTGATCTCGCCCATCGAGTTGGCGAGCGCGAGCAACTCGGACTGGCGCGCCGTCAGCTCCAGCGTCGCCGTGGACGCGGCTCCATCCGTCGTCTTGCGACCTTCCTTGTTTTCGATCTGCTGGCCGATCGCTAGGACGCGCACGTTGCCGAACAGGAGATCGCTGACGTATTCCTCGCCGGTCTTGCCGCGCACGCGGCGGATCAAAATCACGTCGACGCGATCGTTGGGCAGGATGAGATTGCCGACGGCCGTCTCTTCCCTGATCTTGGTCGAGATGGCGCGCATGCCGGCGGGCAGGATGGCGGCGAGCACGCCGCCCTGGCCGGCGCGCACGAGCTTGGTCTCGGTCACGGGCTCTCCGGCGATGAGAGGCGCGCGTGCGATGGAGCCCGACAGTTGGGTCATGGCGTCGGGCCGGTCGGCGCGCGTGATGAAGCCGGCCGTCACCGTTTCGGTGGGCCACGACTGCCAGCGAAAGAGGCTATCGTTGGTGATCTGGCCGAGGCCGATGTCGGTGCGGGCGACCAGCACCTCGCTCGACTTTACCTTGACCTCGACGGTCTTCTCGATCGGCGGCTTGTTGACCATGCCGCGCACCATGACGAACGCCAAGACGCCGGCCGATACTGCAATGGCCAATCCAAGAAGCTGAGGCCGTTTCATAGCGCGCGTTGTCCCATACGGCCTTTGTGGCCGAACTCTTTGCCCTAGGCCAAAGATTGAAGGACAAACGTCAATGCGCCGTTAATTTCTGCTCCGAATTGGCTCAACCGATGCTTGCGGAGAACAGAGCCGTGTGCGGGTAGACCGCGAGGGCGGAGGCCGCAATGGCTATACCGTAGGGAATGCCGGAGTTGCGCTTGTGCAGGCGGGCGGCCCAGTCGGGCAGCTCGAAGGCGTCTGCCGGATAGTTGCGATAGGCCAAGATGACGAGCGCGAGAAGGCCGCCGAAGAGAGTCACCTGGACCAGGTAGGCGACGAGCCCGTCAAACCCGATCCAGAGCGCGCCCGCCGCCAGCAGCTTGGCGTCTCCGCCGCCGAACCCGCCAACCGCGAACAGGACGATCCCGGCTGCGAGGATGAGAGCACCGGCCCCGACGTGCATCATAATGTCGGTTGCCGGCAATCCCGACAGGAGCGCCGCGACGAAGAAGGATGCAGCGAGGCCGACAGTAATGCGGTTCGAAATCGTCATCGTCAGCAGGTCCATGGCGGCGCCGAACGCCATGACCGCGGGGAAGACGAGAAGGATTGCATACTCGAACATCGCTACTGCCACTCGGTTATGGTCTTCCGCTTGGGCGGATCAGGTCTGCGTCGTGAGATAGGTGCCCACACCCTCAAGGATGGCTTGAAGATTGGTGCCGACGCTGTGCAGCGCTCCGATGATGCCGATCCCGACAATGACGCCGATGAGGGCGTATTCGACAGCCGTCGCGCCACTCTCGTTGTGCCTGAAGTTCTTTAAGATCCTGCTCATCGCGTCACATCCCCTTGTGAAACCCCAGATTGCATTGAGCGCGATCCTACCAGTACTACGTTAATGAGCTGTTTCGCGTCGCATCGTGCGCGTCGGGAGGCGCGGCTCCCAAAAAAAAGAAAGCCACCAGAAGATCTTCCCCTGGTGGCTTCCGTTGTCAGATCGCGATGTGCGCCGTCAGACGCACGGGCGACTTAGAGGCCGCCAGCCTCGGTGCTCAGCTTGCCGCCGATGCCGCCGAAGATGTCATCGAGGCCATCCTTCAGGGTGCCGAGCGCAGCGATGATGCCGACGCCGACGATAGCAGCAATGAGGCCGTACTCGATCGCGGTAGCGCCCGACTCGTCCTTCACAAAGCGCGAGAAAAGGTTCGTCATGACTCTCAAACTCCCATGTGACTCTTGTTTAGTTCCTGCGCGTGGACTCGCCAGTCGCGTCTGAACTGAGAGCAGACTACGCCCCAAACGTTAAAGCGCTGTAAAAGCGATGAAGCTCTAGATGAACAATCGTTCTTAACAAGTTAATATCGACGATAAATTTTGCTAACATAGAGATCAAGCGAAGTATATATCGTGCATATCCTTGGTAAGTTTCTCAGTAATATATTTTTATACGCCAATTTCCGCGTTTCGACGTGCTTAATAATTCGTTGTTTCGGATTTATTCTTCAGTTTCGCGCCGAAATTAGCAATTGTCTCCCGTCAACACCGTGGGGCACGGGAGACTCGGTTGCTCGACCCCCTACGGGTTCTTCGGCAATGCCATGGTCGCGGGCTCAATGTTTCTGTTGCAACTGATCGATGTTTACTAGTCGCAAGAGGGCGAGACCGGCTTTTCGGCCAATCCGAACGGTCCTAAAGGTCGTGCTCGGGTGTCTGGACGGCTACTCGTACTTGCCGTGGCAGTGCTTGTACTTCTTGCCGGAGCCGCACGGGCACGTTGCGTTCCGCGAGACTTTGCCCCAGGTGGCGGGCTCGCTGGGGTCGATGGCGTTCGCGGCTTTGCGCGTTTGAAGCGGCGCCCGCTTCTCGGGCGTCTGGGTTCCACGGCCGCGAGCAGCGATGGCCGCATCGACCATGGCAAGCTCTTCCTGGAACTCATCGCGCCCGGTGGTGGGATCGATGTGATGCGCATGCATCTCCGGAAGCTCCTGCTCCTCGAGCTCCGGCGGTTGCTCTCCCGGAGGCGCGAGCTCGACGTGCATGAGCTGACCCGTGGTGGCCTCGCGCAGGCGCGCCAGCATGCTCTCGAACAGGACGAAGGACTCGCTCTTATACTCGTTGAGCGGGTCGCGCTGGCCGTAGGCGCGGAAGCCGATCACCTGGCGCAGATGCTCGAGGGTTACCAGGTGCTCGCGCCAGAGGTGGTCGAGGGTCTGGAGCAGGACCATCTTTTCGATCTGGCGGTAGGTGTCGGGGCCGATGTCGGCGGCCTTGGCGGCAGCCTTCTCGTCGACGGCCGCCTTGAGGCGCTCCAGAATCTCTTCGTCGGCGATGCCTTCCTCTGCGCCCCAGTCCTCGAGCGGCAGATCGAGGCCGAAGATCGCCTGCACGGCCTCCTTGAGGCCGGTCATGTTCCATTGCTCGGCGTAGGCGCGCTCGGGAATGAAGCGTGAGACGAGGTCGCTCAGGACCTGGTGGCGCAGCTCCGTCACGGTCTCCGAGACGTCATCCTCCGCCATGATGTCCTTGCGCTGGTCGAAGATGACCTTGCGCTGGTCGTTCATCACGTCGTCGTACTTCAGGATCTGCTTGCGGATGTCGAAGTTGCGTGCCTCGACCTTCTTCTGAGCCATCTCGAGGCTCTTGTTCATCCAGGGGTGGGTGATCGCCTCGCCCTCCTGGAGGCCAAGCGTCTTCAAGACGCTGTCCATTCGGTCGGAGCCGAAGATGCGCATCAGGTCGTCGTCGAGCGCGAGATAGAACTTGGAGCGGCCGGGATCGCCCTGGCGGCCGGAGCGGCCACGGAGCTGGTTGTCGATGCGACGGCTTTCGTGGCGCTCGGTGGCGAGCACGTAAAGGCCGCCTGCCTCGAGCGCGACTTTCTTCTTTTCACCCACCGTCGCCTGGATGTCGGCACGCTGCTTCTCGATGGCTTTCTCGGACGGCGGGTTGCCCGCAGCGGTTTCCTCGGCAATCCAGTCGCGCAGCTGGTACTCGACGTTGCCGCCGAGCTGAATGTCGGTGCCGCGGCCGGCCATGTTGGTGGCGATCGTGACGGCGCCAGGCTTGCCGGCCTGGGCGATGATGCCGGCCTCCTGCTCGTGGTAGCGCGCGTTCAGCACCTGATGCGGGAGCGGGTCGTCCTTGCCCTTGGCGGAGCCAATCTGGATCAGATAGGCGCCGATGTCGTTGAAGTAAGCCTTGAGCTCGCTTTCGGCCGATGTCTTGCCGTCCTTGGCGTCTTTCAGTTTCTCCGCCTGGGCCAGCAGCGACTTGCCGAGGTCCTCGATGTACTTCTTGTCCTTCAGGAGCTCGGACAGCTGCTCGGATTTCTCGATCGACGTGGTGCCGACGAGGATCGGCTGACCACGGCGCGCGCAGTCGGCGATGGTGGTGACGATGGCGGCGAGCTTTTCCTTTTGCGTGCGGTAGATCTCGTCATCGTCGTCGAGGCGGGAAATCTTGAGGTTGGTCGGGATCTCGATGACGTCGAGGCCGTAGATGTCCATGAACTCGGAAGCTTCCGTGAGCGCCGTGCCGGTCATGCCGGCAAGCTTCTTGTAGAGGCGGAAGTAGTTCTGGAACGTGATCGAGGCCAGGGTTTGGTTCTCAGGCTGGATCTCGACGTGCTCCTTGGCCTCGAGCGCCTGATGCAGGCCTTCCGAATAACGCCGCCCCGGCATCATGCGACCGGTGAACTCGTCGATGATGATCACCTCGCCGGCCTTGACGATGTAATCCTTGTCGCGCTGGAAAAGCTTGTGAGCCTTGAGCGCCTGATTGACGTGGTGAACGAGGGATACGTTCTCGATATCGTAGAGAGAACCGGTGAGCAGCTTCGCATCGGCGAGCAGCTGCTCCATGCGCTCGTTGCCCGCTTCGTTGAGCGAAACCTGACGCTGCTTTTCGTCGAGCTCGAGCAAGCCCTGGATCTTGAGCTCCTCTTTGAGGAGCTCCTTTGGCACCGACTTGGCCAGCTTGGCTTCGATGCGGTCGTGCTCTGCGGCGAGACCCTTCACGAGCGCGTCGACGGCGACGTAGAGGTCGGCGCGGTCCTCGAGCGGACCAGAGATAATGAGCGGCGTGCGTGCCTCGTCGATCAGGATGCTGTCGACCTCGTCGACGATCGCAAAGGCATGGCCGCGCTGAACCATCTCATCCTTGCGCAACTTCATGTTGTCGCGCAGGTAGTCGAAGCCCAGCTCGTTGTTGGTGGCGTAGGTGACATCGGCGGCGTAGGCCGCCTTGCGTTGCGTATCGTCGAGGCCATGCACGATGGTATCCACCGTGAGGCCGAGGAAGCGGTAGATCTGACCCATCCATTCGGCGTCGCGCTTGGCGAGGTAGTCGTTGACGGTGACGACGTGGACGCCCGCGTCGGCGATGGCGTTCAGATAGACGGCGAGGGTGGCGACCAGCGTCTTGCCTTCGCCGGTCTTCATCTCGGCGATATTGCCCTCGTGCAAGACCATGCCGCCGATCAGCTGCACGTCGAAGTGGCGCTGGCCGAGCGTGCGCTTGGCTGCCTCGCGTACGGTCGCGAAGGCGGGGACGAGAAGGTCGTTCAGGGGCGTGCCGGCGCGGTGCTGCTCGCGGAAGGTTTGCGTGCGGGCTCTGAGCTCGGCATCGGTCAGCTTCTCGATTTCGGGCTCGAGGGCATTGATGGCGTCGACCCGGGAGCGGAAGCTCCGCACACGCCGCTCGTTGGACGAGCCGAAAATCTTAGATGCAAGCGTGCCGAAGGAGCCAAGGGAGAGCATCAAGTTAATTCCTCAAAATCATGGACTTGGCGGATATGCGCGGTGCGCCCGGAACGTCGAGCAGGCCCCGTGGGTTGGCTCGGTCTCCAGGTCGCGTCCGGCGGTCACACACCAAGAACTGGAGAGCCGCGGGAGCGCCAGTCCGGCCGATCGGCCACATGGGGGCAGACATAAGGATTGCGGCCCGGAGTTGTCAACGCGTGCGCGGCCTATCTCTTGGGGTCTCTTCGGGAGATTTTCGGCCGTGATTACGACGACTTCTTGGAAAATTGCGGGCAAGTCTCTGCAATTCTTAACTTGGCACGGCAACGGCCTGTGGTCTATGGAGTGCCTCGAATTTCGCGCCGCCCCCGGCCCGTCCTTCGTTCGCCTCGCTTTTCGCGTCTCTTTGCGCGCGGGGCCCATCGAACCCAACAGGAGAAGTCCAGTGAAACGAGCCAGAGTTGCCCGCTTTGCGGCATGTGTGATCGTCGGGGCAGCGCTCTCTGCCGGGTCCGGGCTTGCCCAGGCCGAAGACACGGTGGTGGCGAAGATCAACGGCCAGGAGATCAAGGACTCGGATCTCAAGCTCGCCGAGGCCGAGATCGGGCCCGAGATCGCGTCGCTGCCGGCGGATAAGCAGAAGCGGATCCTGATCGAGTTCCTGATCGAGATGCGCCTCTTTGCCGAAGCGGCCGATGCCGCAAAGCTCACGAGCGGCCCCGATTTCGAGAAGCGGCTCGACTACTGGAAGACGCGGGCCAAGCGCGACGCCTATTACGAGGGCTCCATCAAAGGCGCCATCAGCGATGCGCTGGTGCGCGGGATCTACGACGACAAGGTCAAGATGATCCCGGCCGAGGAGGAGGTCGACGCGCGTCACATCCTGGTCGAGACGGAAGTGACGGCGAAAGAGGTGTTCGAGAAGGTGGGCAAGGGCGAGGACTTCGCCAAGCTGGCTCAGGACTATTCGCGCGATCCGGGCTCGAAAGCGGACGGCGGAAAGCTCGGCTACTTCACCAAGGGGCAAATGGTGAAGGAGTTCGAGGATGCTGCGTTCGCCCTCAAGAAGGGCGAGGTGTCCAAGCCGGTGCAGAGCAAGTTCGGCTGGCACATCATCAAGATCGAGGATCGCCGCACGAAGCCGCTACCGACTTACGAGGAAGTGCGCGAGCAGATCGTCTCCAGCATGGTGCAGCAAAAGGGGCAGCAGGAGGCGACCGATCTCAGGACCAAGGCGAAGATCGAGTATGTCGATGCCCAGATCGCCGAGGACGTGCGCAAGGAGACGGCCCTCGCGGCGGCCAAGAAGAAGCTGATGGAAGATCAGCTGGGCGAGCAGGTCAAGAAGATGGAGGCTGAAGGGAAACAGCCGGAGAAGAAAGAGTAATCCTGACTTTTCGCTCGCCAAAAGGCTGTTGCACGACGTGCGGTTCTCCTGCAAGAAGCCGCCATGTCGAGCCAATTAGCTCTCTTGATCGCTATTCTTTCGGAGGTCGCTGCGACCTCCGCCCTCAAGGCGTCGGACGGCTTCAGCCGGCTTTGGCCGTCGGTCATCGTCGTCGCAGGGTACGGATCGGCCTTCTATTTTCTATCTCTCGCGCTCAAGGCGATCCCGATGGGGATCGCCTACGCCATCTGGTCGGGTATCGGCATCGTGCTGATTTCGCTCGCGGGCTGGATCGTCTACGGGCAGAAGCTCGACCTTGCCGCTCTCGCCGGCATGGCGTTGATCATCGCCGGTGTCGTCGTTCTGCAAGTTTTGTCGGGTACGGCAGGGAACTGACCCGTGCAACCCGTGCTCCGCTCCTATCGTGAGCGGATGGCGAGTGGGCGCGGCTCGTCTATAGTCCGCTTCATTTTTGCGGCCGTTGCGGCCGCTTGTTTCGCTCCGGAGCTCTCGCCCATGGGCAAGGTTACGACTCCCTCGCCGTTCGCACCCGAGACACTTGCGATCCTGCCGCCGCTTGCGGGCGTGCGCTTCGCTACGGCCGAGGCCGGTATTCGCTACCAGGGGCGCACGGATCTGATGGTCGCGGTTCTCGACGCAGGGACGACGGTGGCGGGCGTGCTCACGCAATCCAAGACGGCATCGGCGCCGGTGCTCGCGTGCCGCAAGCATCTGAAGAAGGGCGGGGCGCGGCTGCTGATCGTCAACTCGGGAAACGCAAACGCGTTCACCGGAAAAAAAGGGCGGGAGGCGGTCGACCTCACAGTCGAGGCGGGCGCAAAGGCAATCGACTGCGCGCGCCATGATGTGTTCGTGGCCTCTACGGGCGTGATCGGGGAGCCGCTCGAGGCCGAGAAGTTCGCGCATCTCATCGACGGGCTGGTGAAGGGGGCGACGGCGGACAGCTTCCTTCCTGCCGCGCGTGCCGTGATGACCACGGACACCTATCCGAAGCTCGCGACGCGCACGGCGCTGATCGGCGACGTCGAAGTGACGGTCAACGGCTTCTGCAAAGGCGCGGGCATGATCGCGCCGGATATGGCGACCATGCTTTGCTTCATCTTCACGGATGCCGCCATTGGCGCGAAGGCGCTACAGGCGATGCTTTCGGAGCATGTGCAATCGACGTTCAACTCCATGACCGTCGACGGCGACACCTCGACCAGCGATACCTGCCTCGTGTTCGCGACCGGGACGGCGGAAGCGCGCGGGCAGGAGCCGGTGACAAAGGCCGGTTCGAAGAAGCTCAAGGCGTTCTCGGCGGCGCTGCACGACGTCATGGCCGATCTTGCCGTCCAGGTGGCGAAGGACGGCGAGGGGCTGTCGAAGTTCGTGACGTTTGTCGTCGAGGGCGCCGAGAGCGTCGCGGCGGCGCGTAAAATCGCGCTTTCGTGCGCAAACTCGCCGATTCTCAAGACGGCCATCGCGGGCGAGGATCCGAACTGGGGGCGGGTGGTAATGGCGGTCGGCAAGTCCGGTGAGGCGGCGGACCGCGACAAGCTCTCGATCTGGTTTGGGGAGCATTGCGTGGCACGCGATGGCGAGAGATCCGCTGAATACGACGAGGCAACAGCGGCGGCCTACATGAAGAACCGCGAGATCGTGATCCGTATCGATGTCGGCGTCGGGCATGAGCAAGCGCACGTGTGGACGTGCGACCTCACGCACGATTATGTGTCGATCAACGCCGATTATCGGAGCTGAAAGGGGGCAGGCGTGACGCCCGACTTCTGGATCGAGCGCTGGCAGAAAGGCGAGATCGGCTTTCATCAGGCAGCCGGCAACGATCTGCTGGCGATGCACTGGCCGTCGCTCGGGCTCGCTCCCGGCAGCACTGTGTTCGTGCCTCTGTGCGGGAAAAGCCTCGATATGGCGTGGCTTGCGGGGCAAGGCCACCGGGTGATCGGCGTCGAGCTGTCGCCGCTGGCGGTGGACGATTTCTTCCGCGAGCACGGGCTCGAGGCGGAGACGCGGACGGCGGGATCTTTCACGGTGCGCGCGGCGGGGCCGATCGAGATCTGGTGCGGCGACATCTTCGAGCTTCCGGGCGACGCTCTGCGAGACGTGGCGGCTGTCTACGATCGGGCTGCGCTGGTGGCTTTGCCGCCGAGCCTGCAGGTGCGCTATGCCGAGGCCTTACACCGCGTGCTGCCCCGCGCGGCTCCCATTTTCCTGATCTCTCTTTCCTACCCCGATGGCCAGCTCGCGGGGCCGCCTTTCTCCACGCCTCTCTCCGCGGTGGCGGCGCTGTTCGGCGCGACGCACGCGATCGACATCCGCGAGACGCGAGACGGACTGGAGAAGAGCCCGAACCTCAGGGATCGGGGCGTGACGGCGCTCGACGAGGCCGTGTACGTGCTGCGGCGCAAGGCGGGCTGAGCTTATTCGGCGAGCGCGTCGGGGGCGGAGCTGATGGCCTCGTAAACGAGGGCAAGGTCGCCGGCGGTCGTGCAGTAGGGCGGCATGACGTAGATGGTATTGCCGAGGGGCCGCAGCAGGACGCCGCGCGTGAGGAAATGAGTCCGTAGCGCCGGGCCGATGGACGCGAGATAGCCGCCGTCGGGCACTTTCAGATCAATTGCCGCGATGGTGCCGATCTGGCGCGGGTTCTCGAAGCGGGCGTCGGAGGCGAGGGATGCGAGCGCGCCCTTTTGCAGCTCGGCGAGGCGGGCAATGCGATCATGAACGGGCTCGCTCGCCCAGATGCCGAGATTGGCGCGCGCGGCCGCGCAACATACGGGATTGGCGGTGAAGCTCGACGAGTGGAAGAACGTGCGCGTGCGATCCTTCGAAAAATGAGCCTCGAAGATGCGGGAGGTCGCGAGCGTTGCGGCGAGGGGCAACGAGCCGCCGGTCAGACCTTTGGCAAGGCAAAGAATGTCGGGGGTGATCCTGGCCTGCTCGCAGGCGAATGGGGTGCCCGTGCGACCCCAGCCGGTCATTACCTCGTCGGCGATGAAGAGCACGCCATGACGCTCGCAAATGCGCTTCATCTCCGCAAGCGTGCCGGCGCCGTAGATCAGCATGCCGCCCGCGCCCAGTATCAGCGGCTCGACGATGAAAGCAGCCAGCGTGCCGTCGCGTCCGGCGGCATTTAATGCGTCCAAAGTTTCCTGCTCGCGGCCCGGATGCGGAAACGGAATGCGTACCACATCGAACAGAAGCGGCTCGTAGGCGGCGTTGAAGACGCCGCGCGCGCCGGCCGACATGGTGCCGATAGTGTCACCGTGATAGCCGTGCTCGAGCGCGGCGATGCGTGTTCTCGGCTGGCCGATGTTGCGCCAGTAGCCGAGCGCCATCTTGAGCGCCACCTCGACCGCGGTCGAGCCGCTGTCGGAATAGAACACGTGCGCGAGGCCGGGCGGCGCGATGTCGATCAGCATTTCCGCAAGACGTTCGGCGGGCTCGTGGGTGAAGCCGGCGAAGATCACCTGATCCAGCTTGTCGATCTGGTCGTGAATGGCGGCGACGATGGCCGGGTGCCGGTGGCCATGCGTCACGACCCACCACGACGAGATCGCATCGAGGACACGGCGGTTGTCCTCAGTCTCCAGCCACGCGCCCTTGCCGCGTGTGATCGGAAGCGGCTGAGGATCGGTCGCGTGCTGCGTGAAGGGATGCCAGACGATGTTGCGCGCCATCAGCGGAAATCCTCGACGCGGAAATGCGCTGCAAAGGTTTCGGCGAGCTTCGCGGGTGTAAGCGCGTCGAGCAGCGGCAGGCGTCCCAGGCGACGTACGTTGCCCATCTCGACGATGGTGCGCTCGGTGTCGGCGATCTCGTCGCCGACGAAGGCAATGCCGAGAATGGGGATGTTGCGGCCGTTCAAGGCCTCGATCGAGAGCAGGCTGTGGTTGATGGTGCCGAGTGCCGTGCGGGCGACCAGGATCACCGGCAGGCGCCAGGATGCAAAGACGTCGATGGTCAAGGTCTGGCGGTTAACCGGCACCATGAGACCGCCTGCGCCTTCGACGACGAGAGGACCGTCGATCTCGGGGAGCCGCAGCTTCGAAACGCTGATCTCGATACCCTCGGCTTCAGCGGCGCGGTGGGGAGACGCCGGCATCTGCAATCGGTAGGCTTCGGGGAGAATGCGGCCGGGCGGCAGGCCGGAGAGGGCGCGTACGCGCTCGCTATCGCCGCCGCCGTCGAGACCGCATTGGATGGGTTTCCAATACGCCGCTTGGAGCGCGCCGGCGAGGGCGGCCGCGAAAACCGTTTTGCCGATGCCGGTGTCGGTGCCCGTCACGATCACGCCCTGGGTCATGCCGGGACCCGTGCGAGGATCGTGGCGAGGGTGTCGAGCATTCGGGCGGTGGCGTCCTCGCCGGCGTTCAAGGTGAGCGAGATGCGCAGGCGCGCGGTGCCTTCCGGAACGGTCGGCGGGCGCACGGCGCGTACGTCGAAGCCCTCCGCCACGAGCGCCTTGGCGACGGAGACGGCGCGCTCGTCGGCGCCGAGCACGACCGGCTGGATGTGCGATCCCGAGGGCGCGATGCCGCAACTGCGCTCAAGCTCGCGGCCGGCGAATGCCACGAGCTTCGCCAAACGCTGGCGCCGCCCGGGGCCGGTGCGAACGAGGCCCAGTGCTGCGCGAACGGCTGCCGCCATCAGCGGCGAGGGTGCGGTGGCGTAGATGAAGGGGCGTGCGCGGTTGACGAGGAAGTCGCGCATGGCTCGAGGCGCGAGCAGAAGCGCTCCACTCACGCCGAGCGCCTTGCCACAGGTGTGCAGCGAGATGACGTCGGATGAGCCTTCGAGTGCGTGCGCGAGCCCGCGCCCGTCCGGTCCCAGAACGCCTGTCGCGTGCGCCTCGTCGACGACGAGCACGCCATCGTGACGGCGGGCGATCGCAACGAGGTCGGTCAGCGGCGCCTGATCTCCATCCATCGAATAGAGGCTTTCGACGGCGATCCACGGCCGGCCGGTGCCGCCCGCGGCTCTCCATTGCCGGATCGCGGTCTCGAAGCTTTCGGCATCGTTGTGTGCGGCCGACGCGATGGCGGCCTTGCCGGCGCGCATGCCGTCGATGACACTGGCGTGGATCAGGGCGTCGTGGACGACAAGGTCGCCGCGCGCCGGGAGCGTCGAAAAGAGAGCGTAGTTGGCGAGGAAGCCGCCGCCGAAATAAAGGCAACCCTCGGCGCCGAAGAAGGCGGCCGCTTCAGCTTCCAGCACCTCGTGCTCGGGGTCGTTGCCGCGCAGGAGCCGCGAGCCGCCGGCGCCAATGGCAACGCCGCGGTCGAGCGCGGCGGCGACGGCCTCCGCAAGCTCGGGGGAGGCAGCGAGCCCGAGATAGTCGTTGGATGAGAAATCGATGCCGCTCCTGGGCTGAAGCGCCCGCAGGCGTCCGCGCCGCTCGAGCGCCTTCAGCGCCCGCTCGTGGCTGTCTGACATGATGTGGTCCCGGCGCAGCCGCAGCCGGCATGCTCCGTCTCGGCGTCCATTGCCGTTTCATTCCCGGCGGCGCCTTCGAGCGCCATCGGCTCGATGCCGAGCTTGCCGAACAGCACCTTGTCCTTGTCCTCGCCGGGATTGTCGGCGGTGAGCAGCGTGTCGCCGCAGAAGATCGAGTTGGCGCCGGCGAAGAAGCAGAGCGCCTGCGTCTCCTCGCTCATCTCGGTGCGGCCCGCGGAGAGACGGACGAACGACGTCGGCATCATGACGCGGGCCAGCGCGATGACGCGCACGAACTCGATCGGATCGACCTTTTTGCGGTTCTCGAGCGGCGTGCCGGGGATCGGGATCAGCATGTTGATCGGCACGCTCTCGGGATGCTCGTCGAGGTTGGCGAGCGTCACGAGCATGTCGATGCGATCCTCGATCGTTTCGCCGAGGCCGACGATGCCTCCGGAGCAGACCTTGATGCCCGCTTCGCGCACGCGCGCCAGGGTGTCGAGACGATCAGCGAACGAGCGCGTCTTGATGATCTCGGAGTAGTAGCGCTCGGAGGTGTCGATGTTGTGATTGTAGTAATCGAGGCCGGCGTCCTTGAGCTTCACAACGTCACCGTCGGAGAGCATGCCGAGCGTCATGCACGTTTCCATGCCGAGTGCCTTCACGCCCTCGACCATGGCGACGACGGTGTCCATGTCGCGTGCCTTGGGAGAGCGCCAGGCGGCACCCATGCAGTAGCGGGTCGCGCCTTGGGCCTTGGCCTTTCTCGCTTCGGTCAGGACGCGCTCCAGCTCCATCAGTTTGGAGGCTTTGAGGCCGGACGCATGGTGGGCGGACTGGCTGCAATATCCGCAATCCTCGGCGCAGCCGCCGGTCTTGATGGACAAGAGGCGGGCCATCTGGACTTTGTTGGGGTCGAAATGGCGGCGCTGGACGGAGGCGGCCCGGAACAGAAGATCGTTAAAGGGCAGGTCGTGGATCGCCTGCGCTTCGGCACGTGTCCAGTCGTGGCGGACCGGGTCCGCGGCGTTGGTTGTCATCTGGACGACATGCACATTCATCGAGGGGACTCTCCTCATTGGCCTAGGCGATGTTTGCACTGCGAAGGGATGGGACCGCAAGGCTCATTTTTTGCCGCGGCCGCCTGGGACGCGCCGGAAACCCGTACGGTCAATTGTCAACCATAGAGGACCAATACCTGCTTGCGCTGCGCTCCGACATAGGGAAGGCTCGCAATTGCTTGTTCGATTTGAACCGATCAACGGCTCAAACGATCCAGGGGAGACCACCATGGACCTTACACAACTGTTGATTCAGGCCGCAAGTGGCGCGATCGGCGGCAACGCCGCAGCCGCAGCCACGAAGAACGACGCGCTCGGCACGCTGGGCAACACGATCGCAGGCGCCCTCGGCGGCGGGCTTGGCGGCCAGTTGCTCGGTCCGCTTCTCGGGCTCGGCGGGGCGGCAGCGGCCTCCGGTCTCGACATCAACGCCATCATTACGGGCTTCGCGACGGGTGGCGTCAGCGGCGCGCTGACGGCTCTGGTGCTTGGCTTCATCAAGGCGAAGCTCGCCGGCTGATCGGCCAGCCATAAAACGGTCCAGCCGCAACGTCCTGGGAGGAGGGCCGCGGCTGGAGCGTCACGTTTTCCGTCAGCCCGCGATTTTTCCGCCGCCTTTGCGCGTGATGGCGACGATGGAAGGGCGTGGCGGCGTGCCGTCCTCGAAGTCGGGCCAGCGGGTGATCGGTGCCTCGAAGGTCGAGACCGGGCCATTGTCCTCGGTCTCGCCCGGGTGCTGGACGGCGACAAAAAACGTTTCGAGGTCGGGCGTGAAGCACGGCCCGCACATCTCGGCTCCGGTGGGCACCTGGAAGAAACAGCGCGAGGTTCCGCGTCCCGCGCCTTCGGTCTCGATCGCCCATATGCCATCGTTACGTCCGGTGCCCTTGGGCGAGTTGCCGTCGGTCGCGACCCAAAGGCGGCCCTCGGCGTCCACGGTGCAGTTGTCCGGCATGCCGAACCAGCCGTTCTTCGAGGTGGCCGGATTGAAGGTGGCGCCGACCTCGGCGATCTCAGGCGAGCCGCATTTCAAGAGAATGTCCCAGGTGAAAGACGGCGCCGCGTGATCTCCGCCGTCCGGCGTGATTTCGATGATGTGGCCGAACTTGTTCCCGGCGCGCGGGTTGGCGGCATCGACCTCATCGATCTTGCGCTTCGAATTGTTGGTCAGCATCAGATAGACCTTGCCGGTCTTCGGATTGACGTCGATGTCCTCGGGGCGGTCCATGCGGGTGGCGCCGAGGAGATCGGCGGCAAGACGCGCGTGGATCAGCACGTCACCCTGGTCCTTGAAGCCGTTGGCCTCGTTGATCCAGACTTGACCATCCTTGTTGGCGTTGCCGTGGACGAGCGGCAGCCACTGGCCTGTGCCGTCGGCGTTGAAGCGCGCGACGTAGAGCGTGCCGCGATCAAGGAGGTCCTTGTTGGCGGTGCGATTGGTGGTGTCGACCGTGCCTTCGGTGACGAAGCGGTAGACGTAGTCGAAGCGCTCGTCGTCGCCCTGATAGACGACGAAGCGTCCGTCGCGATTGACGATGTTGCCGGCGCCCTCATGCTTGAAGCGTCCCATGGCGGTGCGCTTCACCGGTGTCGAGGCAGGGTCGAGCGGATCGATCTCGACCACCCAGCCGAAGCGGTTCGGCTCGTTGGGTTCCTTCAACGTGTCGAAGCGATCGTGGAAACGGCCCCAGGCGTACCACTGGGCCGGGGCGCCGTAGCGGCGTAAGGCGCGCGCTTCAAGCGTCAGAGGCTCGGCCGCAGCCTTGCTCCAGAAATAGCCGTTGAAGTTCTCCTCGCAGGTGAGCCACGTGCCCCAGGGTGTCACGCCGCCCGCGCAGTTGTTCAGCATGCCGCGAACGCGTGTGCCGGTGGAGTCGTCCTTGGTCTTCATGCGGGCATGGCCGGCGGCGGGGCCGGAGATGGCGATCTCCGTATCGGCGGTGATACGGCGCGCGTACTTGGAATTCGGAATGACCTGCCATTTGCCGTCCGTGCGGCGGATCTCGATCACGGAGCCGCCGTGCGCCATCATCTCGGCGTCGACGATCTCGCGCGTGACGGCGGCGAAATCCGCATCCTTGTCGCTGCGGGGGGCGATGCCAGGAAACATCAGTTCGCCGTTCGTGTATTCGTGGTTGACGACGAGGAGGCCGTGATCGGAGGCGCCGTCGAGGGGAATGAAGCCCAGGAAGTCGTTGTTGTAACCGAACTGTTTCGTCTGCGCAGCCGCGTCCGGTTTCCCGGGCACGAATGCGGGTGCGTCCGGCAGCACGGCGTCGCCCCAGCGGATCAGGATGTCGGCATCGTAGCCCTCGGCCACGTGGTGGGTTTCCGAGGCGGGCGCGACCGCAAGCTCGGGGAAGTCGAACGGCGCCGAAGCGCCATCGGGCGAAGCCGCCATGAGAGCACGAGGCCAAAGAGCCTCGGTTGCCACCGAGACGGCGACTAGGCCTTGCATGAGGTCGCGGCGCGACAGGCGCGCGGCGACCATATCTCCAAGCGTCGGGGCCGAGCTCGGGTTGCTGCCCTCGTTCTCGGCGGCTTCGAAGGCGACAGACGGAGGAAGCGGGCGACGCGTCATGGCAGTCCTCGGATGCTCGTTCGAGCCACCGTTTAGCGATGTCGGATCACTTTCTCATGACGCTTGTTGGCGCAACGCGTGGAAAACAACACGCTAAGATCCAATGCAGAAGACCTGGGTCGATACTTATCAACATTTCGTTATTGTCTTCTTCTTATCCAATTGTTCTTGATCAATTGCATTCGCGCCACGTCGTGCCTAGGCTTAAGGCAGCAATCATGAGATCCGGTCCATGAGCCGGGTCCACCGTCAGGGGAGTAGAGGCAAATGGGAACGGGCAATCGCGCCGATTTCGATTCAAGGGCATTCGGACCCTTCGCACCGCTCTTCGAGGCTTATGTCACTTCGCTCGAGGACTTCGGCCGCAGCTTCGGCGTGCCCACCGCGCTTCCTTCGGAGTTCAGTCCTTATACGGTGTCACAGCGCGCGAGCGCCCCGTTCAAGGCGGCGGCGCGCTCACAACTCGAGGTGATGGGGCTGCTCAATCGCCGAACGCAGGCCTATCTGCAGGCGCCGACGCGGTTCGCGCAATGCCGTTCGCCGCAAGACGTGCTCAACGAGCAGATGGCGTTCTGGCGCACGGCTGCCGAGCAGTACGGTGAGACGAGCCGCAAGATCTTCGATGCGTGGGCGTTCGCCGATCCCTGGTCCTATGGCGGTGGGCGTCCTTCGGCGGCGGCACGCGACTACATCAATTTCAACGGCACAGGCAGCAAGGACGGCGGTCCGCATACGACCCGTCCCGATCAGCCGCCCGCGGGCAAGCAGCGCCGCGTCGCCTGAGCACGCCGTCACGCGAAAGATGTGCAAGCCCGGGACGACCTCGTCTCGGGCTTCATCTATTTCTGGGTCTTAGTTGAGAGCTGTGAGCCCGTCGCCGAATCCCGCGAGCGAGATCGGGATGCCGATGCCGGCCTCCTCGGACTGGAAGATGATGAAGATCGCCGTCTTGCCGCTCTTCAACTGCGCAATGAGTTTGTCGTCGACGGTGACCTGAGCATAGCAGGCGAAGGTGTGGCAGCGCAGAAACGGCGCGTGGCCGATGTCCACCCCGTCCACCTTGAGCCCGATGCCGGGAGGCAGGAGCACGCCGACCGGTGCGAAGACGCGAAGCACCTTGGTGCCGTTCGAGAACTTTTGGAAATAGATGGTGAGACCGACGTTCTTGCGGTCCTCGGCGGTCACGCTTTGAACGAGCGCGCAAACCTCGTTCTTGGCTCCCGGAGGCGGAGGCTTGCAGACATATTGCCAGTCCCCGTACTGGCCTTTCACCTCGCCGCCGAACTGCTGCTGCAGGGCTGCCTGTTTGGCGTCCGGGGCGGCGCCGGCGCGCGCCGATTCACTGCCGCTCAAACCCGTCCCCACAAGTCCCGTTAAGGCCAGGCCTAACGCAGTGCACAAGATGATCAGCTTACGTTGCCAAACGCGGCGCGCGGGCCGTACCTGTCTGCGGAAAAGAAGAGCCATCGGAATCTTGTGATCCTCGTGAGCTAGGGATCGAAGGCCGTGCCGGGCCTGTAAAAGAACGGCCAGCGCGTCTAGCGCAGTTCGCTCGTCTCGGCGAGGAAAAAGGCCAAAGTGGGACCCGGCCGGGCTCGATCTGTCCGATGTGAGTCCGGTGTGCGTCATGTAAGGCGGTTGCGGTGTTCAATGAGCATGTTGCGATGCAGCAGAAGGGAGGAACTCCGTAAGGATCTTCAACGCGTGGATATGACGCAGAAAACTTGACTTGAGCACGGTTTGACGATTGTGCTGTGTGTTGGTTTGGGGGGACTTTGCCGCAACCGTGTGCACTCTTGGTGGCGAGTGTGCGCAAGGAGGGTGGTGGCGCAGGTTCCCGCCAGTCTGGCGGAGACGCCGGGCAGGAACGATCGGCAAGATCGAAAACGACCGATATCAGGGAGAATTCCCGGCACCATTGTGGCGGGAGACGGAACTCGGGGAGCGCATTAATGCTGAAATGGATACGGAAGTGTATGCCTCAAACGGCGCTGGCCGGGCTTCTAGCCTTGCTGCTTGCGCCGGGTGCGGCGATGGCCGCTAACGGCCTCGGGCATTCTCTGCCAGGGCAGATGGGCCTGCAGGAGGCCGCTACGCCGATCGCGCGCGAGCTGCACGCCTTTTACGATCTTACGAACATCGTCATCATCGCCATCGCGATCTTCGTTCTGATCCTGATGCTCTACGTGATGTTCCGCTTCAACGAGAAGCGCAACCCGACCCCCAGCACCACCACGCATCACACGCTCCTCGAGGTGGCCTGGACGGTGATCCCGATCCTGATCCTGGTGCTGATCGCCATCCCGTCGTTCAAGCTACTGATGAATCAGTACACGTATCCGAAGCCCGATCTCACCATCAAAGCGATCGGCAACGCCTGGTTCTGGGAGCATGAGTATCCCGACTACGGCAACTTCAACATCACCTCGAACATGTTGACCGACGAAGAGGTCGCTGCGCGCGAGCAGAAGGGCATTCCTTCGCCGCGCCTGCTTTCGGTCGACAACGAGATCGTGGTGCCGGTGAACAAGGTCGTGCACGTGCTCGTGACGAGCAACGACGTGATCCACAACTGGACCGTTCAGTCGTTCGCCTCGAAGGTGGACGCGGTGCCGGGGCGCATAACCTCGACCTGGTTCCAGGCCGAGAAGGAAGGCATGTTCTACGGACAGTGCTCCGAGCTCTGCGGTCTCAATCATGCGTTCATGCCGATCGCCGTGCGCGTCGTGTCGGACGGTGTGTTCAACGAGTGGATCGGCGCCATGCAGGCGAAGGACCGCAAGAAGGCACGCGAAATCCTCGACAAGGTGGCTCTCGAGCAGGCCGGCATCAAAGCCGTGGCCGAGAACGCCCCGTCGCAAGCGCGCTAGAACGCACCGCGCGGCTGTCCGCCTGGGCAGCCGCCACCTGAAACCAGGAATGGAAACACCCCCAACAAGGGTTTGCAAAAATGGGTAGCACCGCACACGCCAGCCACGACCACGATCACGCCCCGACCGGGCTGCGTCGCTGGCTCTTTTCGACGAACCACAAAGACATCGGCACGATGTACCTGATCTTCGCGATGATCGCGGGTCTCATCGGCGGCGGACTGTCGGTTGCCATGCGCCTCGAGCTCGCAGAGCCCGGGATGCAGTACTTCTCCAATCCGCACATGTTCAACGTGTTCGTGACGGGCCATGGTCTCATCATGGTGTTCTTCATGGTCATGCCCTCGACCATGGGCGGCTTCGGAAACTGGTTCGTGCCGCTGCAGATCGGCGCGCCGGACATGGCGTTCCCGCGCATGAACAACATCTCGTTCTGGCTGTTGCCGGTGGCGCTTACGCTGCTCCTGATCTCGATGTTCGTCGAGGGTCCGACGGGCATGCACGGTGTCGGCGCAGGCTGGACGGTCTATGCGCCGCTCTCCACCTCGGGCCATCCCGGCCCGGCGATGGACTTCGCCATCCTGGCGCTGCACGTCGCGGGCGCCTCGTCGATCCTCGGCGCGATCAACTTCATCACCACCATCTTCAACATGCGCGCTCCGGGCATGACGCTGCACAAGATGCCGCTGTTCGTGTGGAGCGTGCTGATCACGGCCTTCCTGCTTCTGCTTTCGCTGCCGGTGCTCGCCGGCGCGATCACGATGCTGCTCACGGATCGCAACTTCGGCACGACCTTCTTCTCGCCGGCCGGCGGTGGCGACCCGATCCTCTACCAGCATCTGTTCTGGTTCTTCGGTCACCCCGAGGTGTACATTCTGATCCTGCCCGGCTTCGGCATGGTCAGCCACATCGTGTCGACCTTCTCGCGCAAGCCCGTGTTCGGCTATCTCGGCATGGCGTACGCCATGGTCGCCATCGGCCTCGTCGGCTTCATCGTGTGGGCGCACCACATGTATGCTGCCGGCATCACGGTCAACACGCAGGCCTACTTCGTGTTCGCGACGATGGTCATCGCGGTTCCGACCGGCGTTAAGATCTTCTCGTGGATTGCCACCATGTGGGGCGGGTCGATCCAGTTCAAACTGCCCATGATCTGGGCCTTGGGCTTCATCTTCCTGTTCACGGTGGGTGGCGTCACGGGCGTCATGCTGGCCAACGCCGGCGTCGACCGCGCGCTGCACGACACCTACTACGTCGTCGCGCACTTCCACTACGTGCTGTCGCTCGGCGCCGTGTTCTCGATCTTCGCGGGCTACTACTACTGGTTCCCGAAGATGACCGGCTACATGTACTCCGACTTCTGGGGCAAGCTGCACTTCTGGATCACCTTCGTCGGTGCCAACGTGCTGTTCTTCCCGCAGCACTTCCTCGGCCTCGCCGGCATGCCGCGCCGCTATGTGGACTATCCGGATGCCTACGCGTTCTGGAACCACGTGTCGTCGATCGGCTCGTATATGACGGCGGTTGGAACGCTCTGCTTCTTCATCGGCGTGTTCGTCGCGCTGGCCCGCAAGGTGCCTGCCGGCAACAACCCGTGGGGCTCGGGTGCGACCACCCTCGAGTGGACGTTGCCGTCGCCGCCGCCGTTCCATTCGTTCGAGACGCTGCCGCGCATCTCGGCAAGCTCGCACCACTAAGGCGGGCGGACGCCGCACGGCCGAGGCGGAAACTCTGCCGTGTGGTCCTGAACAAACTTTCGGTGGGCGTGCCGTTTGCGCCCACCGTCGCTCCAAGGCCGCAACAAAGAATTGCGCGCAGTATCAGCGGGGGTAACCCGCGGCGGGAGGATGGGAGACGATGACAGGACTGACTGCCGAGGGCACGCTTGCCCGCTCCGTCACCAGCTCGGAGCCTTCGGTCGGGGATTTTCTCGAACTGATGAAGCCGCGAGTCATGTCACTCGTGGTGTTCACCTCGCTCGCCGGGCTGTTTGCAGCCCCGGGCTCGCTGCATCCGGTTCTGGCCGTGATCGCGATCCTTTGCATTGCGGTCGGCGCGGGAGCGTCGGGCGCTCTCAATATGTGGTACGACGCGGACATCGACGCGCGCATGGCGCGCACGGCGGCGCGCCCCATTCCCCGCGGGCGCGTGACCGCAGATGAGGCGCTCGCCTTCGGCTCCGTGCTGTCGGTGATGTCTGTTTTGACGCTCGGCGTGCTCGTCAACTGGGTCGCGGGTGCGCTGCTGGCACTGACGATCGCCTACTATGTCTTCTTCTACACCATGTGGCTCAAGCGCCGGACGCCGCAGAACATCGTCATCGGCGGGGCCGCCGGCTCGTTTCCTCCGATGATCGGGTGGGCGGCCGTGACCGGGACGGTGACCGTCGAAAGCGTGCTGCTGTTTCTCATCATCTTCATGTGGACGCCGCCGCACTTCTGGGCGCTGGCGCTCTACCGCTGCCGCGACTACGAGCGCGTGGGCGTGCCGATGCTGCCGGTCGTGGCTGGCCCGGACGAGACGCGCCGCCAGATCCTGCTCTATTCGCTGGTGCTGACGCCGCTGGCCGTGACGCCGTATTTCATCGGGCTCGGCGGGGTCGTCTACCTCGCCACCTCGGTGGTGCTGGGTCTCGTGTTCCTGTATCTGGCCTTCAAGGTCTGGCGCATCCGCGAAGGCCGCGTGGCGGATCATGCGGCGAAGCAGCTGTTCGGCTTCTCGATCCTCTATCTCTTCATTTTGTTCGGGGTCATCCTGGGCGAGCATCTCGCACTCAAATTCTAGGCTGTAGGACCCCGTGGGATACATCGACGTCAAGGCACGAGAGGCAACGGTGACACACGACGCGGACGAGGAAGCGAAGCGCCTCAGGCGCCAGCGCCTGCGCTCGGCAGCCATTGCGCTCGGTCTCGGGTTTCTCGTGATGCTGTTCTATGCGGCGACTATCGTCCGTATGGGCGGGCATCAGTAGCGGCAACGGAAATTGGGAGCTCCTGTGACGACAGACGGCCAGAACGACGCGAGCATCTCGGCAAACCAGCCGAAGCGGGACCCGGTGCGCCGGGGCTCGAATCGCGGCGTCGTCCTCTTTTGTCTCACGGCGCTCGTCACCATGGGGGCCGCAACGTGGGCGGCCGTGCCGCTCTATCGGCTGTTCTGCCAGGTTACAGGCTTCGGCGGCACGCCGATGCGAGCCGACAGGGCGCCCGACAGGATTGTCGACCGCACGATCACCGTGCGCTTCGACGCCAACGTGGTGCCCGGGATGCCGTGGTCGTTCGAGCCGGTGCAGCGCACGCTCGAGGTCAAGCTCGGCGAGAACGCGCTCGCCTTCTACAAGGCACACAACACGTCGAACGAGACGGTCAAGGGCTCAGCGAGCTTCAACGTGTCGCCGGACAATGCCGGGGCGTATTTCAGCAAGATCGAGTGCTTCTGTTTCACGGAGCAGACCCTGGCGGCGGGCGAGAGCGTCGACATGCCGGTGTCGTTCTTCGTGGATCCCAAGATGCTCGACGATCGCGATGCGCGGGTCATCAAGGAGATTACGTTGTCCTACACCTTCTATCCGGTGGAAGACAGCGGCAGTGCCAAAGCCGAGGTGAAGCCCACCGAGGCGCGGCAGGGAGGCTGACGAGATCGGCGGCGTGCCGGCGGGCGAGCCGCAGGAGTTCAAGACGAAAGTTCGAGGTCATCCGGGCGCGTGTTTCGGCCGGTGGCTTTCGGGGGATAAAACGAACGGGGATTTACGGAGACGAAAATGGCCCAAGCGCACGGCAAGCAACACGACTACCATCTGGTTGATCCCAGCCCCTGGCCGCTCACTGCGTCGCTCTCGGCGCTGGTGACCGCCATCGGCGCGATCATCTGGATGCGCTCGCTCGGAGAGGGCGCCTCGGGCCTGTTCGGCATTCACGGACCGTGGGTGTTCCTGGCCGGTTTCGCCGGTCTTGCGACGACGGCGTTCCTGTGGTGGCGCGACGTCATCAAGGAGGCCAACCGCGGCGACCATACGCCGGTCGTGCAGCTGCATCTGCGCTACGGCATGATCCTCTTCATCGCCTCCGAGGTCATGTTCTTCGTGGCCTGGTTCTGGGCCTACTTCGATTTTGCGCTGTTCCCCGCCGACGTGCACATGATCGAGAATCTCAAGGAAGGCGTGGGCATGGTAACGCGGAACGAGCTGTTCGGCGGACAGTGGCCGCCGGTGCCGGTCGAGGCGACCGAGGCGGTGATCCCGGCGACGGGCGCTCCGGTCAACGGCTATTTCAAGGGCACGTTCGATCCGTGGGGCATCCCGCTGGTCAACACGCTCATCCTGCTGTCCTCGGGCTGCACGGTAACCTGGGCCCACCATGCGCTGCTCAAGAACGACCGCCGCGGTCTCGTGCTCGGTCTGCTCGCCACCGTGATCCTGGGCGCGATCTTCACCGGCTTCCAGGCCTACGAGTACATGCACGCGGCCTTCACCTTCGGCGGCCACGCCTACGGCTCGTCGTTCTTCATGGCGACCGGCTTCCACGGCGCACATGTGATCATCGGCACGATCTTCCTTCTGGTGTGCCTGGTCCGCGCCATCCGCGGTGCATTCACGCCGCAGCAGCACTTCGGGTTCGAAGCGGCTGCCTGGTACTGGCACTTCGTCGACGTGGTCTGGCTGTTCCTGTTTGCGGCGATCTACGTCTGGGGCGCTGGCGCCAATGCGGGCGCCGCCCACTAACGGCGCATCGCTTGCGCTGACGTCGATATGAGGGGTCGGGACTTTGAGCCCGACCCCTTTGTCCATTCCGAGGAGCACTTGATATGGCGGGTGGCGAGGCGACCAAAGGGACGGAGCGTGGCGTCAATCCGCTTTTTGCGGGGACGCTCGCGCGCTGCCCGCGTTGCGGACGCGGAGGGCTGTTTCGCAACGGGTTGATGTTGCGGTCCGCCTGCGAGAGCTGTGGTCTCGACTACAAGTTCATCGACACCGGTGATGGCCCGGCGGTGTTCGCCATTCTGATCCTGGGTTTCGTCGTGCTCGGCGGCGCGTTGTTCGTCGAGTTCCGCTATGAACCGCCGGTATGGGTGCATGTGGTGCTGTGGGGGATCCTGACGCCGCTGCTGGCGTTCATCCTGCTCCGCTTCCTCAAAGCGATCCTGATCGCGCTGCAGTGGCATCACAAGGCGGAAGAGGGCCGACTGGCCAAGGATTGAGAGCATGAACGCGACTGATGCGCCGAGTGTCCGGGCTCGTGTCCGCAGCCTGGTGCCAGCAGCGGCGATGACGCTCGTGGCGCTTGCGATCCTGCTTGGTCTCGGGTTCTGGCAGCTCGAGCGCAAGGCCTGGAAGGAAACGCTGCTGGCCACGATCGCGGCGCGCGCGACGGAGCCGCCAGTCGATCTCCTGAATGCCTATAGCGCAACCCACGATAACGACCTCGGCTTCGAATACATGCGGGCCAAAATTCGCGGCCGTTACGCGCACGACAAGGAACGTTATTTCTACGCGCCGGATGCGAAGCTGGGACCTGGCTATCACGTCTATACGCCGCTCGAGGTCGCCGGCACAAAGGCCGTCGTGTTCATCAACCGCGGTTTCGTGCCGGAGGATCTCAAGGACCCGGCGAAACGGCCGCAGGGACAGGTCGACGGCGAGGTGGAGGTTATCGGCCTGATGCGCGGCCCCGGGCACAAGGGCACGTTCACGCCCGACAACGATACCAAGGCCAATCTTTGGTTCTGGCGCGACTATGCCGGTCTCTTCGCCTCGGCTTATTCCGGAACGGACCGCACGCCCATTGCAGCTTTCCTCGACGCGGAGGACGCCGCTCCCGGTGGTTGGCCGATGGGGCGTGCGACGCTCGTCGACCTGCCCAACCGCCATCTCGAGTACGCGTTGACGTGGTTCGGCCTTGCCGGGACGCTCATCGCCGTTTTTGCGGCCTTTGCCTGGACGCGGCTTCGCGCGGCGGCCTAATCGGCGGCCTTTGCTTGATCCGCGGCAAGCGGGCCTTTACAGCGTAAGAACCGATGGGCCGCTTCTTCGTGAGCGGCGCTACAACCCAGGACAGCAAGCCCGTGACCTACATTTCCACCCGGGGCGAGGCCGCCTCCCTCACGTTCGAGGACGTGCTTCTTGCGGGCCTCGCACGCGACGGCGGGCTCTACGTGCCGGAGACGTGGCCGACGCTGGCTCCGGACACCATCGCATCGTTTGCGGGCAAGCCGTTCGCCGAGGTGGCGGCCGAGGTCATGGCGCCGTTCGTCGGCAGCTCGATCGACAAGCCGACGCTGCTGGCGATGGCGCGGGAGGCTTATGGCCGCTTCGGCCACCCAGCGGTGACGCCGCTGGTGCAGATCGACCGCAACCGCTGGGTGCTCGAGCTTTTTCATGGGCCGACGCTGGCGTTCAAGGACGTGGCGATGCAGCTGCTCGCCCGCCTCATGGACCATGCACTCGCCAAGCGCAGCCGGCGCGCGACGATCGTCGGTGCGACGTCGGGCGACACGGGCGGGGCGGCCATCGAGGCTTTTCGCAGCTCGAAGCGCGTGGATGTGGTGATCCTGTTTCCCGATGGGCGGGTGTCGGATGTGCAGCGGCGCATGATGACGACGCCGACGGAAGCGAATGTGCACGCCGTCGCCGTCAAGGGCACGTTCGACGACTGCCAGGCGCTGGTCAAAGCGATGTTCAACGACCATGCGTTCCGGGACCGCATGAGCCTTTCAGGGGTCAACTCCATCAACTGGGCGCGCATCGTCGCGCAGGTGACCTACTACTTCGTGGCGGCGGTGGCGCTCGGCGCGCCGCACCGAGCGGTCACTTTCGCCGTTCCGACCGGAAATTTCGGCGACATTCTCGCCGGCTGGGTGGCGAAGCGGATGGGGCTTCCCATCGCGCGCCTCGTCATCGCGTCCAACGAAAACGACATCCTGCCGCGCGCGCACGCGACGGGCGTCTACGAGATGCGCAGCGTGGTCGAGACAAGCTCGCCGTCCATGGATATCCAGATCTCGTCCAACTTCGAGCGTTACCTGTTCGAGGCGTCGGGACGGGATGCAGGATTCATTCGTGGTGCCATGGGGGCGCTGGTGCAGGGCCGCCGCTTCGAGCTCGGGCCCTGTGCGGGGCGCTTCAAGGATGAGTTCGGCGCGGTGTCCGCCAGCGAGGCCGACGTGGCGGACGCGATCCGGCGCGCGAAGGCGGGAAGCGGCTATCTGCTGGATCCGCACACGGCGTGCGGGCTCGTCGCGCTCGAGCGGACGACGACCCAGGCGGGCGATCCCGGCATCGTGCTCTCGACGGCGCATCCCGCGAAGTTCCCGGACGCCATGGAGCGGATTACGGGCGAGCGGCCGCCGCTGCCTCCGCGGCTCTCCTCGCTTCTTGTCGATCGCGAGCGCTTTCCGGTGCTCGAAAACGATCTCGCGGCCGTCAAAGGCTTCGTCGAGGATGCGGTACGGGCGGCTGCGGCAGGTGCGCAGTGACCGAAGAGATCTCGCGGCTCGGTAACGGTCTCACCGTCATCACCCACAGCATGCCGCATCTCGAGACGACCTCGCTCGGGGTCTGGGTCGGTGTCGGCTCGCGGCACGAGGCGCCGGCGGAGAATGGGATCTCGCATTTTCTCGAGCACATGTCGTTCAAAGGAACGACCTCGCGCTCGGCGCAGGCGATCGCCGAGGAGATCGAGGCGGTGGGCGGCGAGCTCAACGCCGCCACAGGCCTCGAGACCACGGCCTATTTCGCCCGCGTTCTCAAAGGAGACGAAGGGGTCGCCCTGGAGTTGCTCGCCGACATTCTGCTCAACTCGAGGTTTTCCCCCGATGAGCTCGAACGCGAGCGGGAGGTGATCCTGCAGGAGATCGCCTCGACCCGGGACAGCCCAGAGGACATTGCCTTCGAGCTGGTCAACGAGGCTGCCTATCCGGAGCAGGCGCTCGGGCGCACCATTCTTGGGCCGGCGGCCAACGTGCGGCGCTTCTCGCCCGCCGATCTCTCGGCGTTCCTTTCCAGGCACTACAGGCCCCAACGCATGGTGCTTTCTGCGGCGGGGGCAATCCAGCATGCGCCACTGGTTCGCCACGCTGAAGCCCTATTCGGGGGGCTCACTCAAGACGAGATTGTGGGGGAGGAGCGAGCCACCTACCAGGGCGGCGTCCGCTGGCATCAAAAACGCTTCGAGCAGAGCCATCTCGCGCTTGCGTTCGAAGGACCTTCCTATCGTGACAACGCGTATTTCGCGGCTCAAGTTTTCTCGGGGCTGTTCGGCGGGGGAATGTCATCCCGCCTGTTTCAGGAGGCCCGTGAGAAGCGAGGGCTTTGCTATTCTATCTATTCGTCCGCCTGGGGGCTCGGCGATACGGGTCTTCTCGCGGTGCATGCGGCGACTGGAACGGAGCTGATGGCCAGCCTTATCGACGTGACGGGCAGCGAGCTCGAGGATCTGGCGGCCAATGGGCCGTCGGCTGCCGAGCTTGGCCGGGCGAAAGCTCAGCTCAAGGCCGGCCTGCTAATAAGCCTCGAATCATCCTCGGCTCGCGCCGAGCAGATGGCGCGTCATATGTTAGTTTACGGACGGATCGTCGGCAGCGACGAGCTGATCCGCAAAGTCGACGATGTCGCTGCCGAGGATGTCGGCATTTTCGCGCGGAGTCTGCTGGCGCGGAAGCCGTCCGTGGCCGTGGTCGGAGCGGGTAAAGCTTCTGAGCGGCTGGCGTTGGATGCGGCGCAGCGGATGGGCCGGAGGTCGGTCAGCTCGGAGGCGAAGACAGCCTGATGGCGTTTCTGAGGGCCGGAAACTCGTCGGAGTGGGCGGTAATCCAAGGCCGCGGCGTCTGGCTGCGTCCACCGCTCGTCAGCGATTACGGACCATGGGCCGAGCTGCGCGCGCTGAGCCGCGCGCATCTGGTGCCGTGGGAGCCCGCTTGGCCTCGCGACGATCTTACGAAGAGCGCCTATCGCCGCCGTATCCGGCACTACCAGCGCGAGGCGCGAGACGATCTCGGCTACGCGTATCTTTTGTTCGAGGCGGAGCACGACCGGCTGATCGGCGGCGTTACGCTGTCCAACGTTCGCCGTGGCGTCACGCAGTCGGCCATGCTCGGCTATTGGCTCGGGTTGCCGTTCGTCGGGCAGGGACACATGACGGCCGCGGTGCGCGCCGTGCTGCCGCACGCGTTCGAGACCTTGAGACTGCACCGCGTCGAGGCGGCCGCACAGCCCGGTAACGAGCGCTCCGCAGGTGTGCTGCAGCGCGCCGGCTTCAGCGAGGAAGGCCTGGCGAGGCGCTACCTCAAGATCAATGGCGCGTGGCAGGATCATCTCCTGTTTGCCATTCTGGCCGAGGACTGGATGACGCGGGAGGTCCGGCGATGAGGGGGCTGTCGCGAGCGGTGGTCCGCGGCATACTGCCGGCGGCGCACGCCATCAGGCTCAGCCTGTTCGCGTTCGCGGGGCTCGTGGCTCTGCTCGTGCATTCTCAGCCCGCCTTCGCCTTGAAGGCGATCGAGATCGGCTCCGACCAGGGGCGCGTGGAGATCACGACGCTCGGCGACCTTTACGAATCGCGCGGCGACAGCCTGCAGGTCGAGACGGCAGCCGGTGCCGACGGGCTCGCGGGACGCATGTCGGTCGACGCGACGACGCAAGGCACCAACCCCAACTGGGTCGTGTTCGCTCTCACCAATCCATCCGACAAGCCGGTCGAGCGCTGGCTCTCGGCAGAGCGCTACAGCATCATCGGGTCGGGCATCGTGTGGCCGGACCTCGATGCACGGCGCATCGAAGCGGTGACGCCCTCGATCGGTTTCGTGCCCGAGCGCATCAAGAGCGACCGGGCCGACGTGTTCCGTATTACGCTCGAGCCCGGGCAGACCATCACCTACGTCGCAGAGCTTTCCTCCGAGCGCTTCACGCGGCTCTACCTCTGGAAGCCGCTCGACTATGAAATCAAGATTTCCGACCGGCAGCTCTTCAATGGCGTGATGCTGGGGCTCACGGGCCTGCTCGCGATCTTTCTCACGGCCATCTTCGCCGCCAATCACAAGCTGGTGTTTCCCGCGGCCGCGCTGGTGGCGTGGTGCGCGCTGGCCTACCTTTGCGTCGACTTCGGCTTCTTCCACAAGCTGTTCCTGCTCAAGCCGGAGGCGAATGCGGTCTATCGCGCAGCCACCGAGGCGGCGCTCGCCGCGAGCCTCGTGGTGTTCCTGCACGTCTTCCTCCGGCTCGCGCTTTGGCACGGCCTGATCCGAATGCTGATCACGGTCTGGCTGCTGGCGCAATTCTCGCTGATTGCGGTGGCGATCATCGATCCGCGCCTCGCGGCGACGTTTGCGCGGCTGTCGTTCGGCTTCATCGGTCTTACCGGCACCGGTCTCATCCTTTACCTGGCGTTGCGCGGGCAGGATCGCGCACTGTCTTTGGTCCCGACGTGGATCCTGTTCCTGGTCTGGCTGTTCGGCGCGGCCGTCGCGCTCACCGGCAAGCTTTCGGGCGAGGTGGTGGTCTTCGGTCTCGTTTCGGGGCTGGTGCTGATCCTGGTCTCGATCGGATTTACCGTCACGCAGTACGCCTTCCGGGCGGGAGAGCCCGTCTATGGTGCGGCGCCATCCGAGCTACAGGCGCGCTCGATCGCGGTCGAGGCGTCGGGGGCGGCGGTTTGGGAATGGAATGCGCGGCGCGACGAGGTAAAGGTCAGCCAGACGGTCGAGCTTTTACTCGGGCTATCGCCCGGTGACCTTTCGGCGCGAACCGACGAATTCCTGCGCCATCTGCATCCCTCCGACCGCGAGCGGTTCCGCCTCGCCCTGTTCACGGTGCAGGAGCGCCGCGACGGCAAGGTGCAATGCGATTTCCGTCTGCGGCAGGCCGACAACAACTATCGTTGGTTCGAACTCGAGGCTTCCGGCGTGCCGGGCTCCGACCCGCGCTCGTTCAAGTGTGTCGGCCTTTTGCGCGACGTGACCGATACCAAGCGTGCGCACGAACGTCTCTTGCATGACGCGGTCCATGACAGCCTGACGGGATTGCCGAACCGCGAGCTGCTGCTCGATCGTCTGCAGGTCGCGATGGGGCGGGCAAAGTCCGAGCCCCAGGTGCGTCCGACGGTGCTCATCATCGACATCGACAAATTCACCAGCCTCAACTCCTCGCTCGGTCTTGTGCTGGGCGACAGTCTCCTGCTCACCATCGCGCGCCGTCTGCAACGCCATCTCGGTCCCAACGATACGCTGGGGCGGATCGCGGGCGACCGTTTCGCTCTGATGCTGCTCGCCGATCAGCCTGTGGCGGAGCTGGCGCAGCACGCCGAGCGCATCCGCCGGTCACTGCGTTCGCCGATCAAAATCGCAGGGCAGGAGATCGTGCTCACGGGCTCGATCGGCGTTGCCGTTTACGACGGTGAGGAAACCAGCCACGAGGACCTTCTCAAAAAGGCGGAGATCGCCATGTTCCGCGCCAAGCGGGCCGGCGCCGACCGTATCGAGGTGTTCTCGCCCGAGATGCGCGGAGACCAGGACGAGCGGCGGGTTCTCGAGGCGGACTTGCGGCGCGCCATGGAGAAGAACCAGCTGCGCGTCGCGTATCTTCCCGTCATCTACCTGCCGACGGAAGAACTCGCAGGATTCGAAGCAGTCGCGCGCTGGGATCATCCGCAGCTCGGTGCGATCGATCCGGCGGCCTTCGTGCCGTTCACCGAGGACACGGATCTCGTTGCCAAGCTCGGCGCCTATCTTCTGCAACGATCGGCGCGTGATGTCGTGCAGTGGCAGAAGGACTTCCAGCGTGCCGAGTCGCCGCTGTTCGTCAGCGTCAACATTTCGTGCCGTCATCTTTTCCGGCAGGACGTGGTACAAGAGATCCGCCATATCCTCGGGCGCGCCGTCGTGCCCAAGGGGTCGATCCGCATCGAAGTCACGGAGCAGGTGACGCTCGAGAATCCCGAGCAATCGACCGAGATCCTCGAATGGCTGAGAGGCGCGGGTGCCGAGATCGTGCTCGACGAGTTCGGCGTCGGCTATTCGTCGCTCTCCTATCTCGAGCGCCTGCCGTTCGATACCATCAAGATCGATCAGGCCTTCATGCAGGCGGGCTCCGTCAAGGGCGGCAACGACAGTGCGCTGGTGCGCTCGATGGTGGCGCTCGCGCATGAGCTCGGGAAGAAGGTGGTCGCTAAGGGCGTCGAAACCGCCAGCGAGGTTGGTTTCCTGCGCTCGATCGAATGCGAATATGCGCAGGGACCCTACTGCGGCAATGCCATCGCGGAGTCCGAGGTCGCGCAGGTGCTCGCTGCCGTGCGGACGAGCGAAAACAAGAACAAGCCGGTCGGCGTGTTCCGGCCGAAGCCGAAGAAGAAGAGCGCAAAGTCGCAGGGCAGGAGGCCGGACGCCGCCGTTGGGGCCTCTCAGGACCAGCCGGCCAACGGAAGCGCGCCGCGAGCGCACACGAATGGGGCGAACGGCGCGAACGGTGCGCGCCCACATGGTACCAACGGAGCCCATCCGCAATCCGCTTCCACCGAGGCCGGCGGCTTTGCTCGGCGTGGCCGCCTGCGTCAAGAGCCGGTCAACGGTGCGCACGAGCAGCCGGTGCCGCCTCCGGCGATGCCGCCGCCCGTTGCTCCGGCGCCGAAGCAGGCCGGCATGGCCCCGGTGCAAGCTCCTTCGCAGCTTGTGACGCGGCTGGCCGACGTTCTGCCCGACGTCGCGCCCGCGGATGCGACGACCCGGCCGGCCGCGCCCAGCAAGTCGCGCCCGCCTCTGGTCGCGCCAGGTTTGTTGCCCGGTTCTGGCGGGCCGCCGCCGCTGCGTCCAGCAGATGTCCCGCCGCCCGTGTCCGTCCGTCCGCCGCCAGTGCCGCCGCCTGCTCCCGGTTTCGCAAGCGCGCCGCCGATGCCGAGCGCCATGCCTCCGCCCATGCCGCCGCAGGGCGCCGATGTTCCGACGCGGCCGATCCTGGTGCAGCCGCCGGTCGCCGCGCCGCCGCCGCCGGTCGGTGGACCGCCCATGCATCCGTTCCCGCCACCGCTCAGCCCATCTCCCAGTGCGGGGGGCGGCGCACCTGCAGGCCCGGCGCCTGCCGCACAGCGGCCCAATCCGCCGCGGCCAGCGACCACGACGGCCGCGCCCGGTGCCGCGTCAGCGCGTCCGGCAGATCCGGATTTCTCAAACCTGCCGCCGGCGATCGCCGAGAGCCTGGCACGGCTGGCCGGAGTTTCGCGCAAGTCGAACTGAAGGTTTTGGCACTACGCAACGGGCAGGGGATGCCTGTCTTCAGGCGTGGCCGGCGTCGCTCACGAGATGGGACGGATCGACGCCGATCTTCGCCAGAGCGCGCGCGTACTTGCCTTCGATGTCCTGGTCGAAAAGAAGGTTGAGATCGGGCGGGCAATGCAGCCAGCCGTTGGCCTGGATCTCGCTTTCAAGCTGGCCCGCGGACCAACCCGCGTAGCCGAGCGCAAGCATGGCATGGATCGGGCCTTCACCTTGGGCGATGGCCTTCAGGATCTCGATCGAGGCGGTGAGGCTCACGTCATGGTCGATGGGCAGCGTCGATTCATTGGAATGATAGTCTGAAGAGTGAAGCACAAAGCCACGCCCCGTTTCGACCGGGCCGCCGACATGCACTTGCCGCTCCAGGATGTCGTTCGAAATGCCCTCCTCCGCGCCGTGCGGAGCGATACCGAGGCGATCTAGAAGATCGGGGAAGCTGATGTGATCGGCGCGGTGATTGATGATGAGGCCCATGGCTCCGTCGTCGGAGTGAGCGCACAAGTATATAACCGAGCGGGCGAACCGCCTGTCGGTCATCAATGGCATGGCAACAAGAAGCTGCCCCTTGAGACTGCTGTCGCCGCGCTTTTTCCGCTTCGTTCTCGGCGTGCTCATGACGAGAGACTAGCCCCCATGGCGGGCGCCTGTGAAGCCGCGAAATCCGAACTATTCCGGGGATTCCTGCTGTTCAAATATGTTCGCGTCCCAATCTAAAAATGCGCCGCGGATGTGCTACATGCTTGCGCATGCGGTCGAATGGAAGTGCCAGAGCCCCAAGATGAGCCCAAAATTCCGCAGTCTGCACCTCACATTAAATGTCATATTTGCTCTCGTCGTGGCCGCTTCAAGCGGGTGGGCGGCCTCCTCGCCTTGGGTGCAGGCGCCCAAGGCCAAGGCGAGGCTGCTGGTGGGTGGTGCTGCCCAAGGCTCATCCGGCTCTCCCCTTGCCTTCATTGAAATCGCGCTCGAGCCTGGCTGGAAAACGTATTGGCGCACGCCCGGCGATGCCGGCGGCCTGCCGCCTTCGTTCGATTGGTCGAAATCCACGAATCTCGCGGCCGCAACGGTCGCATTTCCGGCGCCGCACCGGTTCACCGACAAGTCGGGAAGCACGATCGGCTACATGGATGAACTGGTGCTCCCCGTCACCCTCACGCCGCTAAACAAGGGCGAGCCGATCACGCTGGTGGTCGGCGTCCACTATGGCATCTGCAAGGACATCTGCATTCCAGTGGAAGCGGAACTTGCACTCGATGTTCCGGCGGGTGTGAGCGAGGCGCTACCTGCGGACGTCGAGGAGACGCTGAAGCGCGTTCCGAGGCCGCAGGACAATCTCGCGGCCGGCGATCCGGTGCTCGTCCGTGCTGTCGCGACGCTCGAGGGGGCCTCGCCAAAGATCGCGGTCGAGGCCACATTCGCGGGCGATGGGGCTGGTGCGGACGTGTTCTTGGAGGCGCCGGATGGGCTGTTTTTGCCGCTTCCCGAGCGTGTCGGTGATATCGACGGCACGGGGCGGGCCCTGTTCGAGGCCGCTTTGGGGACAGATGTCGATCTCGCCGCGCTCAAGGGCAAGCCGGTCACGGTGACGCTCGTCAGCGAAAGCGGCGCGTCGTTCGCAACGTTCGTCGCCCAATGAGTGGCGGCATGTGCAACACAAGACATTGGCGTGGAGGGAACTCATGAGCATCAAAGTCGGCGACAGGCTGCCCGAGGCGACATTCACCATCATGGGCGAGGGTGGGCCCGAGCAGGTGTCGTCGAGCGACCTGTTCAAGGAAAAGACGGTCGTTCTCTTTGCTGTGCCCGGTGCCTTCACGCCGACCTGCAGCGAGCAACATCTGCCGGGGTTCGTGGGGCTCGCCAACGCCATCAAGGCCAAGGGTGTGACGATGATCGCCTGCACGGCGGTCAACGACGTGTTCGTTCTCAACGCCTGGTCCAAATTGCGCGGGGCGCAGGACGACATCACCATGCTGGCGGACGGCAATGGCGACTTCGCGAGCGCGCTTGGTCTCAATATCGACCTTACGAACTTCGGGCTTGGCGTTCGCTCGCAGCGATACGCGCTGGTGGTGGAGGACGGGGTCGTGAAGTATCTCGCCGTCGAAGACAGTCCTCCCGAGCATATCAAGGCGACGGCCGAGAAAGTGCTCGCCTCTTTCTGAGTTTATGCCCTCAATTTATACTTGAGCTTTACTTGTTATCCGCAGGCGTCGCCTGCGTTTTCCGGGCATGGACATATTGACGCGCTTGCGTTCCGTTTCCTTGTTTCGGCCCTGTGCTTGTGCGACTGGCGGCGTTGTTCAGTAAGCATTGAGTAAGCAAGTACAGGGGATCCAAGAGATGAGAAAAAACGTCATCGCCGTCGCGGCGACGCTAGTGGCATTTGCCTGCGCGACGTCAGCCGACGCACGTCCGTCTCGTGATGAAAGCTGGAACCCGTTCGTCCAGCAGTCGTCCGTCACCGATCAAACGCGCGCCGATCGTCCGCGCGCCAAGCGTGAGCGCAGCGCCTCGCGCCAGCGTGGGCAACGCGTGTCGCGTGAACGCGGCCAGCGCGTGCGCTATGCAACTCGTCAGCGCGAAGCTCGCCGCTATGCCGCGCGCACGGAGTCTTACAGCTCGAGCAGCTACAGCGGCGGCGCCGGGCCGCGTCCGCGCGCCTGGTGCGGCTGGTGGATGCGCACGCAGCGCGGCGGCGGTCCGCACCTGAACCTCGCCTGGAACTGGAGCAAGTGGGGCCGCGCGAGCGGTCCGCAGGTCGGTGCGGTCGTCGTCTGGCGTCACCACGTCGGCGAGATCGTGGGCCGCGCGCCGAACGGGCAGTGGCTCGTGCGCTCGGGCAACGACGGCGGCGCGGTGCGTACGCGTGCGCGATCGGTCTCAGGCGCCGTGTTCCGCGTAGGCTAAAACCTCGCTCGATCGACAAGAAGCGGGGCCGGCAAAGCTGGCCCCCTTTTTTTGGGGTACTCGGGGGCTCTCGCGCGGCAGAGAGCGTCAAGCGCTCTTGAAATCGGCCATGCCTTCGCGCGCCAGCTCGTCGGCGCGCTCGTTCTCGGGGTGACCGGCGTGACCTTTGACCCAGTGCCAGGTCACGCGATGGTGTGCCATGGCGGCCTCGAGGCGCTGCCACAGCTCCACGTTCTTCACGGGCTTCTTGTCGGCTGTCTTCCAGCCGTTGCGCTTCCAACCGTGGATCCAGCTCGATATGCCGTTCCGCACGTAGGCGCTGTCGGTGTAGAGGTCGGCCTCGACACCGGTCTTCAAGGCTTCGAGCGCCGAGATGGCGGCCATCAGCTCCATGCGGTTGTTCGTGGTCTGAGCCTCGCCGCCCTTGAGCTCCTTGCGGTGCTCGCCCCAGATCAAGATGGCGCCCCAGCCGCCGGGGCCGGGATTCCCCGAGCAGGCGCCGTCGGTATAGATCTCGATCTTCTTCGGTTGTCCGCTCACGAAATGCGCTCCAGCCCGTACTCGCTTGCCTGCTCGACCTCCTGATGGAAGCGCAGGCGCCGCACGTAGGCGTTGGGGTCGTGCGGCTTCACCAGCGCATTGCGGTCGGTGTGCAGCCAATCGTGCGCACGTGTCACGAGGAAGCGCAGGGCGGCCCCGCGCGCGAGCACCGGAAAGGCCTGCCGCTCGGCCGCGGTCAGAGGCCTCAGGCTCTGGTAGGCCGCGAGAAGCGCGCGTCCTTTGGTGGCGTTGAAGGAGCAATCGGGCTCGAAGCACCACGCGTTGAGGCAGATGGCCAGGTCATAGGCCCAGGCGTCGTTGCACGCGAAGTAGAAGTCGATCAGGCCCGAGAGCGTGTCGCCGATAAAGAAGACATTATCCGGGAAAAGGTCGGCGTGGATAACCCCGGTGGGCAATCCTTTCGGCCAGGCGCGGTCGAGGTAGGCGAGCTCGTAGGAGATCAGCGTGCTGAGGCCAGGGGCGATCTCATCCGCGCGCGAGGCAAAGCGTTCGTAGAGGGCGTGCCAGCCCGAGAGACCGAGCGCGTTCTCGCGCACCATCGCGAAGCTTTCGCCCGCAAGGTGCAGCTCCGCCAAGGCGCGGCCGACGGCTGCGCAATGGGTGGGGCGGGGGCGGCGTGGCCAGACGCCCTCAAGAAATGTAACAACGGCTGCGGTGCGGCCGGCGACCGTGCTCAGCACCTCGCCTTTGCGATTGCGGACCGGCAACGGGCAGGAGATGCCACCCTTGTTGAGGTGCTCGAGAAGCCCGAGGAAGAACGGCAAGTCGGCAGGGTCGACGCGTCGCTCGTAGAGGGTGAGGATGAAGGTGCCCTGGGTCGTGTGCACCAGGAAATTGGTGTTCTCGACGCCCTCGGCGATCCCCTTGTACGATAGCAACTCACCCAAGCCGTAGTCGGCTATGAGCGGCGCCAGCTCGTCGTCGGTCACTTCCGTGTAAACGGCCATGGATTGCGTATCTCGGGTGCGCCTGATGGTTCCCGTCGATTATTGGCCCTGGGAGGCCGGGTCAAGCCCGGCCACGGCATTCCCCTATCATCGTGAAGCCGGATGCGGTGATCCGGCTTCTATGCCGCCGGCTCGCGCAGCTCGCGGGGGACATTGAAGGCGATCCGCTCGTTGGCGGTCGTGACCTGCTCGATCGAGACCTCAAAGCGCTGCCTCAACGCTTCGAGAACCTCGTCGACAAGTGTTTCCGGCGCCGAAGCGCCTGCGGTTACGCCCACCGCCGAGACGCCTTCGAAGGCGTCCCAAGGAAGGTCGGCCGCGCGCTGGATGAGCACCGCCTTCGGGCAACCCGCCCGCTCGGCCACCTCGACCAGGCGTAACGAATTCGACGAGTTCGGCGCGCCGACGACGATGACCAGACCTACCTTGCCGGCGATGGCTTTCACGGCCGCCTGGCGATTGGTGGTGGCGTAGCAAATGTCCTCCTTGTGCGGCCCGACGATGGCTGGGAAGCGCCGTTTCAGGACGGCGACGATGCCGGCCGTGTCGTCGACGGAGAGCGTTGTTTGCGTGACATAGGCGAGGCGGGATGGATCCTCAGCCGCGAAAGCTTCCGCGTCGGCGGCGGTCTGAATCAAGGTTACCGCGCCTGCCGGCAGCTGGCCGGTGGTCCCCTCCACCTCCGGATGGCCAGCATGGCCGATGAGCAGGATCTTGCGGCCCTCGGCGTGGAGACGGCTCGCTTCCATGTGCACCTTGAACACCAGCGGGCAGGTGGCATCGATGGCAAAGAGATTGCGGGATTTTGCAGCCTGCGGCACGGACTTGGGCACACCGTGTGCCGAAAAGATCACAGGCTGATCGGTCTCCGGAATCTCGTCGAGCTCCTCCACAAAAACGGCGCCTTTGGCCTTCAAGGACTCGACCACGTAACGGTTATGAACGATCTCGTGGCGCACGTAGACGGGGGAGCCGAACTTGGCCAGCGCCAGCTCCACGATCTGGATGGCCCGGTCGACTCCGGCGCAAAAGCCGCGCGGGGCGGCCAGGAGCACGTTCAAGGCCGGACGCGTCGACGGGCTATGTTCGGCGCTGTGAGGGGGCATCGGAACGGGGTCCTCGGGGTGGTGCGGCTCTGTTGATGTGAGTCAAGGGAGCGACCGCTTTGTGCTTCGTGACAAGGGTGGTAGAGCTTGAGTCGATCGTCCTGGCATCATAATGGCGCAGCGGGCTGGAGGCACCTTCTCCGTGGCCGCGGCGTCGGTGGGACACAGTACGGGGATTATGGGGATCGGAGCCGAATGGCGCAATCCGTCATGACGAGGCTCGGGACGGCGGCCGGTGTCGCATTGGCCCTCATCGGCGCTGCCGCGGTCGGCGGGTGCGGCATGGGCTCGCTCACGTCCGGACTCGGTTCAAGCATCCTCGGAGGCGGTTCGGCCAATGCGGAGCCAACCGGCGTCAGCGAGCAGGATCTGATCGCGGCGGCCAAAGCCGGCGGCGATGGCGCCCCGGCTTTCGCAGGCGGGGATTCGCAACCCGGCTGTCCGCGCTTCGTCACGTGGCCGCGCGACAGCTATCTCACGATTTATGAACCCGGCCGCGTTGGCGACGGGCTCGCGATCATGCATCGCGGCGAGATCACCAAGACCGCGCGCGAGTGCCACATGAACGGCTCACAGGTGACCGTGAAGTACGGCTTCTCGGGTCGCATCCTGCTCGGGCCGCGTGGACATTCGGGACCGATTTCGCTGCCCATCAACGTGTTCGTGACAGACTCCAAGCGCGAGCGCATCACGGAAGACAAGCTGCGCGTCGATGCGTCGGTGGCCGTGGAGAACCCGATCGGCTATTTCTCGGCCGTGCGGACGGTGACGTTCAACGTGCCCGAGGGTGCGCGCCCTGGCGAGTTCGAGGTCTACGTCGGCTTCGACCGCAATACGCCCAACGCGGGCTGATCTCGCTCCGCTGTTCCGTCAGGGACATGCCTGAGAATATCCGCGTCTAGAATGGTGGCGCCTTCCTGGTTCGAGCCGCCGCATGTCCTCCAAAGCCCCCTCCACCTTCGCCACCCTGTTCTGGTCCGCCGTCGTTCACCTCGTCTTCGCGATGGTGGCGCTGATGGGGGCCGGCGCCGTGCTTGGCGCCGTCGATATCCTCAACTCAGGCGAGCAGAGCATCGGTGTCGCGGTGCTGCTCATCGTGTTGGGTCTCGCGATGCTGAGCATCGGCTTGGGATTTTTCTACTGGTTCTACATCTGGGATCCGGCCGCCGAGTCGCGGCGGCAGCTCATGCTGCTGCGTTATCCCTATCAGCCGTGGATGCTGAGGGCGGATTGGGTGGCGCGACGCATGACGGATCGGGCGAGCCTCGCCGTCTCCGTCTTCATGTGGATCTGGTGCGCCGGCTGGTGGGGCGCGATCGCGTTCATCTGGTCGGTCAATCGCGACAAGATCATCGCCGCCGCGCAGCAATCCTACGGCGAAGCCGCGCTGGGGCTGATCTTTCCGATATGCGGGCTGATCGGGCTCCTGGTTGCGGTGCGCGTCACGCTCCACTGGTGGCGCTACGGATACTCGACACTCGCGATCGATACTTTGCCCGGCTATCTGGGCGATAGCTTCCGCGGCACGGTCTCCGCACGGCTGGCGAAGCGGCCGCACAGCCCAATAGAGGCGACACTCGTTTGTGAGGACGTCCGCTGGTTGAAGCGGCGGGGCGCGAATGGGCGGACGACGTCGGAGCGGACGGCGGAGACCCTTTGGGAGAAATCGTTTGAGATCGCAGGTGATCGCCTGTTGTGGACGGCTAGCCAGGTCTCGATCCCCATCGATGTTCCGCTTCCCGCTGGACAGCCGGCGTGCCGGGTCGATGAGGGCGGCGACGGTATCGTGTGGAAGCTTGCCGTGCGGACAACGGATAAAGCCGAGGACGGCAACGCCTACGAGAGCCAGTTCGAGATTCCCGTTTTCGAGCGGGGCTGAGCGCGACGCCGGAGGCTTTGGCGAGGTCCGCGATTCGCGGAGCACATTGGAGACGGAATGTCTTTAGTGCGCCGGTTCGATCGCCTTGGCGATCCGCTCGAGGCTCGGGCTGCCCTTGGCGAGATAGCGGGTGTGAGGGCTTTCGGGTCCGAGCGCGTCCGTCATGTCGAGGAACGCCATCTTGCGCGGCGGCGTATGCGCTCCCGGGCCCGTGGCGCCGAGACGGCCGGTTCCGTTGGCAAGGCGCGAGAGTCTGGTAAGGACCGTGTCGTTCCTCGAATAGTAGACGGTCATCCCGTTTTGCAGATGATCGATGGCTGACCCAAGCCACGGCGCGTCGACGATGGCCTCATCGACGTCGGGTGCCAGCCAGACCATGGCGGCTATCCGCGAGGCTACTGCCGGCTCGAGCTTCAGGGCCTCGGCGAGGAGCTGGCATCCCATGCTGTGACCGACGACGTTGATGGTGCGCACGTTGGCCTTCGTCAGCGTGTCGAGCAGGGCGAGGAACGTGCGGGCGCCGATGTCGCCTGCGCGGCGCTGATCGATTCCGTACATCGCCAGCTCATAGCCCGGCTGGACGGGGCGGTCTCTCGCCAACATCTCGAGTTGGACGCGTTGGGCCGTCGGCAGCTCATCCAACGGTACGCCGACGGTCGGCCAGTCGAACACGACGATGGAGCCTCGATAGTGGCCGTCGGCCTGAAGGTAGGCTGCGAGCTCCGAAAAGTAGGCGGCGATCTTGTGCTCTTGGGTGTTGTAGCCGTGAACGAGCACGGTGACGGTCGGCTCAAGGCCTTTCGCAGACCAGGGGGTGAGGTCGATCGCCGTGCCGTTCGCCGAGAGCCGCTCGAGGCCGTCCGTCTCGAAGCGGCGTGCCGAGACATAGACGACGCCGGGTTGCAGCGTGACGCCGTCATAGGGCGGCGGCATGAAGTAGGTGATGGACACGTATGCCCAGGCCATCAGCAGGCCACAGGAGCCGATGACGAGCGCTGCCACCTGGACCACGATCTGTCGAAGCGAGATGTCCTCGTCCTCTGTCATTGCACCCCCGTGCACAGGACATCGTGAGCCTACACCCATCGTCAGATGGCTTACAATAATCGGCTGATACGGGCGACTGAAGGTCTGGGCGGTCGGAAGTAAAGAAAAAGCCGGGCGCGAGGCCCGGCTTTGTTGTTTTCGGCGACTTATCGCGAGCGGCTAGTTGAGCTTGCCCTTGAGGTCGCGGATGGCGGTGTCGACCAGGGAGGCTCCGGCGTCGCCCGCAAGCTTGGCCTTGAGAATGCTCTCCGAGGCCTTCGTCGCGAGCTCGACGGCGGCGGCGCGCACGTCGGAGAGCGCCTGCGCCTCGGCACGGGCGATCTTCTCCTCGGCAGACTTGGTGCGCCGCTCGACCTGCTCGGCGAGGGCCTTGCGCGTCTCGGCAGCCAGTGCTTCGGCCTCGTGTTTCGCGGCCTCGACGATGGACTTGGCCTCGTCCTCGGCCTCGCGCGCCTTGCGCTGGTAGTCGGCGAGGAGCTGCTGGGCTTCCTCACGCAGGCGGCGTGCTTCGTCGAGCTCGGTGCGGATGGCAGCGGCGCGTTGGTCGAGCGCCTTGCCAATCAGACCCGGAACGCCCTTCCAGACGAGCAGACCGACGAAGATCAGGAAGGAAACGAGGACCCAGAATTCTGGTGCGGCGGGGTTCAGCATGATGGCCTCACTTGTTCCCGCCGGACGCGGCGAGCGCGCGGTCGATTTCGTCCTTGGTGGCGCTCACGTTCGAGAGTGCGCCGACGATGGCAGTCACGGTGTCGCCAGCGATATCCTTGACGCTCGCGAGCGCCTTGTCCTTGGTGGCGCCGATCGAGGCCTCGGCGTCGGCGAGCTTCTTGGCCAGCTGGTCCTCGACCGCCTTGCGCTCCTTGTCGACCTCGGCGTTCAAGGTATCGCGCGTCTGGCGCGCGATGGACGAGGCGTTGCCGCGGGCGTCCGATAGGGCCTTCTCGTAGGCCGAGAGAGCCTTTTCGGTCTCGCCCTTCAAGCGCTCGGCGGCTGCGAGGTCGCGCTGGATGCGGTCCTTGCGCTCCTCGATAACCTCGCCGATCCGCGGCAGGGCGATCTTGGACATCACCCAGAACAGGAGGAGGAACGTCACCACCAGCCAGAACAGCTGTGGGGAGAAATCCTCGGTCTTGAGCTGGGGCAGGCCACCTTCAGCGAGGGCCGTGCTGGTGCCGGCCGCGAGCATCGCCGTTCCGGCGAGTGCGGCTCTCCAATAGGCTTTACCGAGCGCGGTCACCGCTCTCATGGTCTTCATCTCCGGTATAACATCGCCCGCCCGGCGGGCGTCATGCCCGGCCGGGAGATCGGTTCGCGTGTCGGGATCAACCGTAGAGAATGATCAGCGCGATGAGCAGGCCGAAGAGGCCGGTTGCTTCCGCGAGAGCGAAGCCGATGAGCAGGTTCGTGAACTGGCCGGGGGCAGCCGACGGGTTGCGCATGGCGCCCGAGAGGTAGTTGCCGAAGATGTTGCCGATGCCGACGCCTGCGCCGATGAGAGCGCTGCAAGCGAGGCCTGCGCCGATCATCTTGGCCGATGCGAGATCCATGAGTGTCTCCTTCGTTAGACTTTGTAAGTGTTTCGTTTGGGTGGAAACCGGTGCGCCCTGCCTGCAGCCTTAATGGTGCATGTGGAGCGCGTCGTTGAGGTAGATGCAGGTCAGAACGGTGAAGATCAGCGCCTGCAGGAAGGCCACGAGGAACTCGAGGCCCGTGAATGCGATGAGGAAGGCGATGGGGGCAATGCCACCGAGGGAGGCGATGCCGCCGAGAGAGCCGAGACCGACGACGAAGCCGGCGAACACCTTCAGCATGGTGTGTCCTGCCATCATGTTGGCGAAGAGGCGGACCGAGTGGCTGATGGGGCGGATCAGGTAGGAGATGATCTCGATCGGAACGATGACGGGCATCAGCCACCACGGCACGCCCGACGGGATGAACAGCTTGAGGTAGCCCAGCCCATGCTTGGCGAAACCGATCAGCGTGACCGTGATCCAGACCATGGCAGCGAGGGCGAAGGTGACAATAATGTGGCTCGTCACCGTGAAGGAACCCGGCACCATGCCGAACATGTTGAGCGTCAGGATGAAGATGAAGATCGTGAAGATCCAGGGGAAGTACTTCATGCCTTCCTTGCCGACGCTGCCGCGAACCATGTCGGCAACGTACTCGTAGAGCATCTCGGCGGTGGATTGGATGCGGCCGGGGACTAGCGCGCGCCGGCTCATGGCGAAATAGAGAAACAGCGAGATGAAGACCAGCGCCAGGATCATCATCAGCGAGGCGTTGGTGAAGGTGATGTCGTAGCCCATGAACTCCAGGGGCACGAGGCGCTTGATCTCGAACTGGTGCATGGGCCCATGGGCTTCGGCCGCATGCCCTGCCACTTCCGTTGTCTCAGCCAATGTCCCGTCCCCCAACTTCAGTCGTCGTCATCGTCAGGAACCGCTTTCGCGCTCCGCTGCAACGGTTCGGCTTCAGCCTGCATCCGCCGCGCCGTCCGCACGATGTTCGCGAGGCCGGCCGCGAAGCCCAGCATCAGGAACACGATCAAAAACCAAGGCGCGGTGCCGAACTGGTCGTCCAGCACTTTGCCGATGAACCCGCCGACGGCGATGCCGACGACGAGCTCGATCGAAATCTTCATCGCCTGGCCCATGGCAGCGCCGCGGGCCCGCTCGTCCGGCTCGGGACCCGCTTTTTCACGGGTCTCGGCCTTGACTTTGTCCAGCCGCGAGCCGAGGTCGGAAGCGCGTTTGCGAAACGCCTCCCGCTCCTCACGAGAAAGCTCGCCACGAGGCGGATTTTCGTCGTCGTTCGACGCCGACATAGCTTCCTCTGCCCGCAGAATCCCGCAGGCTGAAACGGCTGGATTACCAACGGCGCGCACCATACCCGGAGGCCAAGCGGTGTCAAGCAACGGCCACAATTTTGCAAGGATTGCGGGGGTACGGCGAAACCGCGCAGGGCGTGGCCGAGGAACAGCGGCCCGAACGGTAGCCGGGAGCGGGCCATATACCTAGGGGCGCCGGCGTGTGCGGCCGCCGTAGCGGTCAGCCGGCCTCGCGGAACGAGCGGGCGGTCTCGAGGTCCACGGACACGAGCTGGGAAACGCCCTTTTCGGCCATGGTGACCCCGAACAGGCGGTTCATGCGCATCATCGTCATTGGATGGTGGGTGATGACCAGGAATCGCGTCGCCGTCTCCTCGGACATCTTCTCCATGAGCGTGCAGAAGCGGTCGACGTTCGCGTCGTCCAGCGGCGCGTCGACCTCGTCCAACACGCAGATGGGCGAGGGGTTGGTGAGGAACACCGCAAAAATGAGAGAGAGAGCGGTCAGCGTCTGCTCGCCGCCCGAAAGCAGGGAGAGCGTCACCGGCTTCTTGCCGGGCGGCTTGGCGATGATCTCAAGGCCGCTTTCGAGCGGATCCTCGCCTGCGATCATCTCGAGACGCGCTTCGCCGCCGCCGAACAGGGTCGAGAACAGGCGCTGGAAATGGCCGTTGACGGTGTCGAAGGCCTCGTCGAGGCGCTTCTTGCCTTCGCGGTTCAACTGCTGGATGGCGCCGCGCAGCTTGGCGATGGCCTGCTCGACGTCGTCGCGCTCGGTCTCCATCGTGCTCATCTGCTCGAGGAACGTCGTCAGCTCGTCGTCGGCCTGAAGGTTGACGCCGCCCAGGCGCTCGCGATCGGACTTGAGCCGTTGCAGACTGCGGTCGGCGTCGGCGAGCGGGGGGACTTGCTCCGAGGGTGCGAGGCCTGCGAGCGCGAGGCATTCCTCAGGGGAGACGTTCAACCCCTCGCGGATGCGGCGAGCCTCGTCCTGGCGGCGCGTGCGCGCGCCTTCGAGGCGCGTCTCGATACGGGCGCGGGCCTCGCGTGCGGAGGTGACGGCGCCTTGCGCCTCGCGGAGGGCTTGGGCGGCGGCGCGCAGCGCGTTCTCGGCCCGGGTGAGGTCGTCGGCGGCAGCGTTGCGGGCGGCTTCGGCGTCGGAAAGAGCACCGAGCAGGCCCTGACGTCGCTCTTCGAGGGCGGGGATGACCTCCTCCAGCGCGGCGATATCGCTCCTGGTCTTGGCGAGCCGCTCCTCGAGGGCCGCGATGTGCTCTCCGGCGCTTTCGCTGCGCGAGGCCCAGCGAGTGCGTTCGGTGGCGATGGTGTCGACGCGACGCTTGCGTGTCTCGCGCTCGCGGGCGTGGGTGGCGACGCGGGCCTGGGCGACGGAAAGCGCGGTGCGGCGTTCCTGGGCCGCCTTTTGCACCTCGGGCAGGCGCGCGGCGGGATCGTCCTCGGCGTCGAGCTTCGCCAGCTCGTCCTCGATGTGGTCGAGGCTCGCCTGCATCTCGGCGAGATCGCTTTCGGCGCGCACGCGGGCTTCGGCGACGGATGCGAGCCTGGCTTCGGTCTCGCGAGCCTGGCGCTCGATGGCCGCCAAGGCGTCGCGGGTGGCGACGTGATTGGTCTGGGTATCGCGCCAAAGGGCGCGCAGACGCTTCTCCTCGGCGGCGGCCGCGGCATGGGCGGCGGCGGCCTCCTGATCCAGCGCGGCGAGATGCTGGGCCTCGGTGCGGGCGGCCTTCTCGCGCTCGAACATGTCAGCCAGGCGGTTGCGCTCGGCGAGGCGTTGGGCGGCGGGCGTCATGCCGCCGGCAACGGCAACGAATCCGTCCCACCGCCAGAGATCGCCCTCGCGGCTGACGAGGCGCTGGCCCTGCTTCAAATGGGGTTGAAGGCGTGCGCCGAGCTCACGCGGGACGACGCCGATCTGGCGCAGGCGGCGCGTCAATTCGGGAGGTGCTCCGACGTGCGAACTCAGGGGCTCGGCATCGGCGGGGAGCGTGGCATCCTCGGGGCTGACGTCGATGGCTCGCCAGCGCACCGGGGCATCCTCGTGGGTCGGCGCATCGAGATCGTCGCCGAGAGCGGCGACGAGGGCCGCCTCGTAGCCTGCGGACACGCGAAGCTGCTCGACGACCGGCGGCTTGCCGTCTTCATAAGAGGGCATGACCAGCTTGTGCAGCGTCTCGCGCTCAGTGACGAGGGTCGAGAGCGCCATGCGCGCCTTCTGCGCCTCGTCGCTGCGGACGCGTGCCGTCTCGGCGAGGTCTCCGACCTTGTCCTCGGCATCGAGTGTTGCGGTCTCGATGGCGGCGATTTCGCGGGCGAGGCGTTGGCCCTGCTCGGTGATGGAGGCGAGCTTGAGTGAATCCGGCGCGCCCGTGGCAGCGGCCTCTGCGTCGCGCACCAGCGCCGCAAGCTTGTCGTTGATCTTGGCAACGGCCGCACGGCGCTCCGCTTCGGCGGTCTCGAGGGATTTGCGGCGGGCGCGAGCCTCTGCGGCGCGCTCGGTCACGACGGACAGCTGCTTTTCGGCGGTCTCAAGGGCGCCGGCTGCCTCTTCTTCCGCAGCGTGGATGTGATCCTCGGCGGCGTCGGCCTCGGCCTCGGCGGCTTGCAGCTCCTTGGTCTCGACGTCGAAGGAGGCCAGGAGCTCCTTGGCCTCCGAGATCTGGTGGGCCTCGCGCGCGAGATCCTTCTCCAGCTCGCCGGCAAGCTTCGCCAGCTCCTGGCGCCGCTCCGCGCAGCGGGTGGCCTCCTTGGCGAGACCTTCGGTCTCGATGCGGATGCGCGAGAGCGCTGCGCCGCGCTCGGCCTCCTTGTCGCGCAGCGGTTGGATGGTTTCGGCGAGGGCTGCTTCCTCGCGCAGCGACTTCGCCTCGTCCTCGGTCACGCGGCCGAGCAGGGCCAGCGTCTCGGAGAAGTTCCGCTCCTCCGTTTCAACGAGGGCCTGGGCGTCGATCCACGACAGGTGGGCGAGGAGCGCTTCGGCGCGGCGGATCTCCTCGGACAGGTCCTTGTAGCGGCGCGCCTGGCGGGCCTGGCGCTTCAGGCTTTCGATCTGCGAGCCGAGCTGACCCATGATGTCGGCGAGACGCGCGAGGTTGCTCTCGGCACCCTTGAGGCGGAGCTCGGCCTCGTGGCGGCGACTGTGCAGGCCGGCGATGCCGGCGGCGTCCTCCAGTACGCGGCGGCGCTGCTCGGGCTTGGCGTTGACGATCTCGGAGATTTGCCCCTGGCGCACGAGGGCCGGGGAGCGGGCCCCTGTCGCGGCGTCCTCGAACAGGATCTTAACGTCGCGGGCGCGTGCCTCGCGGCCGTTGATGCGATAGGCGGAGCCTGCTTCGCGCTCGATACGTCGCGTGATCTCAATCAGGTCGCTGTCGTTGAACTCGGTGGGGGCCTTGCGCTCCTGGTTGTCGAGGAAGATCGTCACTTCCGCTACGTTGCGCGACGGGCGCGTCGTGGTGCCGGAGAAAATCACGTCGTCCATGGCGGCGGCGCGCATGCTCTTGTGCGAGCTCTCGCCCATGACCCAGCGGATGCCTTCGAGAAGATTCGACTTGCCGCAGCCGTTCGGGCCGACGACGCCGGTGAGGCCCGGCTCGATGACAAGATCGGTCGGCTCGACGAAGGACTTGAAGCCCAGGAGCCTCAAACGGCTGATCTTCATTCTGACTACTACCCCGTATCGACGCGTGGCCGCGGTGCTAGCGCTGGCCCTCAGCCATTGCGGCCGACCTAGGGGCAGAGAGCAGCGGCTCGACCATCTCGCGGATGTCGCTCATGGTGAGCGTCTTTTTCACGAGCTTGCCTTGCACGAAGAAGTTCGGCGTACCGATGATGCCGAGCGTCCGTCCGCGCTCCTTGACCCATTTCAGGCCGTCGATCATGGCCTGATTCTTGAGGCAGGAATCGAATTGGGCCTGGGTCATCCCCACCTGCTTGGCCACGGCGAAGATAGGCTCGAGGCGGACTTCCTGGGATACCCAGGAGGTCTGTTGCTCCATGAATTTCCCATAGAGCGTGAAGTACTTGTCGGGTGGGGCGCAGCGCAGCGCGATGGTGGCGTTGCCGGATTGCTTGCCGATCGGGAACTCGCGCAGGATGTAGCGCACCTTGCCCGTGTCGATGTAGGTGCGTTTGAACTCGGGAAATGTTTCACGGTGAAACGCGCGGCAGTGCGGGCAGGTCAGCGACGCGTACTGCACGATGGTGACGGGGGCGTCCGGACGGCCAAGCGACATTTCGGGCAATGGGCCGGCCGTCATGACGTCGGCGACGCTCGGGTTCTCGATAATTTTGCGGCCGCCCTCGGAGGGGTCGGGGATGGCGCCGAACGGGCTAAACGGTTCGCTGCCCGCCTTGTTTTCGCCCGTGGTGTCGCCGTAAGCGCTGCTTGTCCCGGCCTCCGCCGCCGTTGGAGCCACGCCCGCCGTTGAAAGAGACGACGACGAATTGCTCGAGCAACCCGACAGAACGAGGACGGCCAGCAGCATCGCTGCGGGGGCCATTCTTAACGTTCCTGTCGCGGCCTCGCGCATGGCGCGCCTACTCCCAAGCCTAGACCCGGATCCGAGCCACAACGTTATCCGCGGCGCGTCTCAACCTTGAGCCAGAAGCGGCTCGAGAACCTTGTCGAACTCCTCGATCACAGGTGCGCCCTGCAGGCGCTTGCCGTTGATGAAGAAGGTCGGGGTGGCGTTCACGCCAAACGCCTCGATGGCGCGCGTGTGGACGGCGGTGAGCTGGTCGAGCAACTTCTGATCGGTCAGGCATTTGTCGAAGCTGTCCTGTGTGAAGCCGACCTGCTTGGCGATATCGAATAGCGCCGCCTTGGTGCCTTGCTCGACGTGGGCCCACTGTTCCTGCTTGTCGAACAGCACGTCGATGAGGGCCATCGACTTCTCGCTGGTGCCGGTGCAGCGCGCCAGCATGGAGCCGGCGAAGGCGCGTGCATCGAGCGGGAACTCGCGGAAGATGAAGCGGATCTTGCCGGTGTCGATGTACTTCTTCTTGATCTCCGGGAAGGCCGTGTCGTGGAAGTGCTTGCAGTGGCCGCAGGTCAGCGAGGCGTATTCGACAATGGTGACCTTGGCGGTGTCGGGGCCGAGGGCGAGATCGGGAAAGCCGTCCCGCTTCATCAGCTCTTCGACCGAGACCTCGGCGGGGCCCTGTTTGCGCTGGGCAAAGGCCGGCAGAGCCGCGGCCGCGAACGTCAGTCCGCCAAGTGCGGCGCCCGCTATCAGGGCCTGACGGCGGTCGAGCGGGCTCTCTAGTTTCATGATCGTCAACTCCCTAAAATCGCGCCGCACCCAGCCCAGGCCGGTGCGAAATCCTTGTTTCCGGCTGAGGCCCATAACATGGGTGCATTGTCCGATTAAGGCAATTCCAGGCTGAATGGGATTTGAACGTCTGCCGTGTTGCCGGAAAAGCCAATCCGGTCAGGGTGATCGAGGGGATCGGCGGGGCTGGTCGCGGCGCATGCCGTGCTCAAGGCGGGCCAGTGCGGCGTCCAGGGGATCGGCTGCGGCGCCACCCGTTGCCTCGGTGGGGGTCTCGCGGCGCGGCGCGGTCGGCCGCACTTCAAGGGGGGCCTGGACGAGGCGGATGGTTTCGACAGCCCGATAGCCGAAGTAGCTGTTGATGCGGTCCATGATCTGGCGGGCCCGGTACTCGACATCGAGCGCGCGCGCGGGATCGACACGCAGGATCAGCGTACCGCCGCGGCGGTCGCTCTCGATGTCGTCGGCCGATGCACTTTCGCCGCCGCGGGGCCATTTGAGGCGCTCCGGCATTGTGTAGGCTGCGAGCTCGTTGCCGGCGATGCGCGCCCAATCGGTGATCAGGGTTGCGGTCGAGAAGCCGAATTTTTCGAAGGCTTTCTTGGTGAGCGTAGGCACAAAACTGCCCACGGCTTTGGCCGGAACGAAGCGGGCGACCGGGGGCGCTGCGAACCGCGTGTCGCTGCGGCTCAGCACAACGTGCCTCCGCGCCGGAGCCCGGAGCGGCGATTTCCGTGGTTTTTGTGTGAGTTTTGCGGTCACGCGGCGTTGCTGTCATATGCAGGGGTGTTGCACGTCCCTAGCATGTTGGTGGTGATTCGCGTCGTCGTCGAAGGGAGACCCGATTCGAAATGGGGGACACGGCGAAAACTGTGGCGCGCAAACAACTGCCGCTTCGGCCCGCGGGATCCGATACGGTGGCGGCTCTGCTCGACTGGTACGATCGCGAGCGGCGCGATCTGCCGTGGCGTTCGAAGCGCGGCCGGCGCAGCGAGCCCTATCGCGTCTGGCTCAGCGAGATCATGCTGCAGCAAACAACCGTCAAGGCGGTGATCCCCTTCTACGAAACGTTTCTCAGGCGCTGGCCCACGATCGAAGCGCTGGCGGCGGCAGAGCTGGACGACGTTCTCGCTGCGTGGGCGGGGCTCGGCTACTACTCGCGGGCGCGCAACCTTCACAAGTGCGCACAGGCTGTCGTCGCCGAGCACGGCGGGCAGTTCCCGCGGACGGAAGCTGGTCTTTTAGACCTGCCGGGCATCGGTCCCTACACTGCGGCGGCGATCGCGGCCATCGCCTTCGGCGAGCCGGCGACGCCCGTGGACGGCAACATCGAGCGTGTCGTCTCCCGGCTGTTCGCGGTCAAGCGTCCGCTGCCCGCGGCCAAGCGCGAGATCAAGCGGCTGGCGGAGACGCTGACGCCGCAGCGGCGCGCGGGCGACTTCGCGCAGGCGATGATGGATCTCGGCGCGAGCCTCTGCTCGCCGAAGAAGCCGTCGTGCCTCATGTGTCCGTTGCAGCAGGACTGCCACGCGCATGCGCTCGGCATCGAGGCGCAGTTGCCGGTCAAGCTCGCCAAGGCGGACCGGCCGGTGCGCTACGGCACCGCGTTCCTGGCGCTCAGCGAAGACGGCTATGTGCTCCTGCGCAAGCGTCCCGAGGCAGGGCTGCTCGGGGGCATGCTCGAAATTCCCTCGACCGAATGGGGCGACGACTGGCTGCCTGTCGATCAGGCGATGACGGCGCAGCCGGTGAAGACGGACTGGTGGCCGGTGCCGGGCGTGGTCAGCCACACGTTCACGCACTTCCGGCTCGAGCTCATGGTGCTGCGCGCTATCGTGCCGGCAAATGCGAGCCTGACGTTCTGGGCCAACCCCGAGCAGTGCCGATGGGTGGCGCGGCGGGATCTCGGGAGTGCGGCGCTGCCCTCCGTCATGCGGAAGGTGGTCGCGCACGGGCTGAAAGAGCATTGAGATGCGTGGTCGGAAGTCTGCGTCCGACCCTAAGCGGACATCTGAACGGGGGCTTTGCGCAGAGCTACCGCCCTCTCGATGACGCCTCCGTCAGGCTGCGGGGGTACGACGAGGCTTGCGGCGGGTAGTTTTTCGCCGGGGGTGACGGACGTGTTTTGCACGCTGGATGCGTTGCGATCGACCGAAGGCGACGGCAATCCTGTCTTTGGATTGACGGACAACGCGGCCCGAGAGCAA
>NZ_CADEFI010000006.1:0-6490 GCF_902826555.1 uncultured Hyphomicrobium sp. | reverse complement strand
CGAAGGCGACGGCAATCCTGTCTTTGGATTGACGGACAACGCGGCCCGAGAGCAATCCGACCTCCGGACCCAGGGCGCATGCCCGACCGCTGTCTGGCGCGCGTGTGAAAGCGCCGCCGGCATCGGCCCTGGGTCCCGCTCGCTATCCCCCCGGAGCGCGAGCTTTATTCCGCAGCGATGAGTGGTGTGCGCAGCTTCTGACCTGTGAGGCCAAGTTCGACCTTGGCGCGTTCGCGAAGCTTGTCGATGGGGTGCAGTACGCCGCCGCGCTCGTAGTGCCAGAAGGTCCAGCCGTTACAAGCCGACTTGCCCTGCACGACGGCGCCTAGCCGATGGATCGACCCGCGGCTGCCGGGCACGGCCAGCGTGCCGTCGGCTTTCACCTCGGCCTTGATGCTGCGGCGTTCGTCGTAGAGCGGGGCGCCCGGACGCAGGATGCCAAGCTCGACGATGGTGCCGAAGGGCACGCGGGGCTCGGCGCGCTTCGAGGGCTGCTGTTCGAGCGCGGACGTCGAGAGCGGCTTCACCTTGGCGATGCGTTCCTCGGCGGCCTTGGCGTAATCCGGATCGCGCTCGATGCCGATCCACCGGCGGCCCAGCTTCTCGGCGACGGCGCCGGTCGTGCCGGTGCCGAAGAAGGGATCGAGCACGGTGTCGCCCGCGTTCGTCGTGGCAAGCAGGATGCGATGCAGGAGTGCTTCCGGCTTCTGCGTGGGATGCGCTTTGCGGCCGCCGTCATCTTTCAGCCGCTCGGGGCCGGAGCAGATCGGAAACAGCCAGTCGGAGCGCATCTGCAGGTCGTCGTTCGACGCCTTGAGGCTTTCATAGTTGAAGGTGTAGCGAGACTTCTGATCGCGCGCTGCCCAGATGAGTGTCTCGTGCGCGTTGGTGAAGCGGCGGCCGCGGAAGTTCGGCATCGGGTTCACTTTGCGCCAGACGACGTCGTTCAGGATCCAGTAGCCCTGGTCCTGCAGCGCGGCGCCGAGTCGAAAGACGTTGTGATAGGAGCCGATCAGCCAGAGCGCGCCATCCGGCTTCAGCACACGGCGGCATTCGGCGAGCCAGGCGCGCGTGAAGCGGTCGTACTCCTCGAACGAAGCGAACTTGTCCCATGCGTCGTCGACGCCGTCGACGCGCGTGTTGTTGGGACGCAGAAGTTCGGTCGAGAGCTGGAGATTGTACGGGGGGTCGGCGAAGACGAGGTCTACGCTTCGATCCGGTATTCGACGAAGCTCGTCGAGGCAATCGCCCACCAGGATTCGATTTCGGGCCAGAGACCGATCTCCGGCCACGCGGCCGCGATTTCTCGCAGCCGGACTCGCACCACGACGCACACCCATTCGACGCAACTCACAGAGAAAAACCAGAGATGTCCAGGATCCATGAAGCGAACCCAACGCGCTGACAAACCGGCCCCACAGTTAACGGAATGTAAACGGTGGGAGTTAATTTTCGGTTAAAGCGGCGGGAGCGATGCAAGGATCCGTTAGGACGTCAGACGCGCGAAGACTCGCATGCTTTTGCGGCAGACGGAAGGCCGAATTCGACTCCGCCATACACCTCTCGGATCTCAATGCCGGGCGGTGTGCTGTGCCCAAAACATCGAGCCCGGCATACGTGCAATATGCCGGGCTCGCGCCGTGCTTATGAGACAGTCTTTTTTCGATCAGGCGGCGCGGACCGTTGCCAGGAAACGCTCGACCTCTGCCTTCAACGAGCGGCTTTCGCCGGAGAGCGACTTCGCCGACGCGAGAACCTGGGAGGAGGCCGATCCCGTCTCGGACGCGCCCTGACTGACAGCGGTGATGCTGGTCGCAACCTCGCTTGTTCCCTTGGCGGCTTCGACGACGTTGCGGCTGATCTCCTGCGTGGTCGCACCCTGCTGCTCGACGGCGGCGGCAATGGTGCCGCTTACGGCAGAGATGCGCGTGATGGTGGATGCGATCTCGTTGATCGCTTCGACTGACTGGCGGGTCGAGGCCTGCATGCTGCGAATCTGGCTGCCGATCTCGTTGGTCGCCTTGGCCGTCTGTGCAGCAAGCGCCTTCACCTCCTGCGCAACGACTGCGAAACCCTTGCCGGCGTCGCCTGCACGCGCAGCCTCGATGGTTGCGTTGAGGGCGAGGAGGTTGGTCTGACCGGCGATCTGGTTGATGAGCTCGACGACGGCGCCGATACGCTCGGCCGACTGCGAAAGCTCGACGACGTTTTCGTTGGTCTTTGCCGCCTGGCGGACGGCTTCCTCGGCGATGGCGCTGCTTTCGTGCACCTGGCGGCCGATCTCGCAAACCGTCGATGAGAGCTGCTCGGATGCGGCCGCAACGCCCTGAACATTGACGGATGTCTGCTCGGAGGCGCTGGCGACGGTGCCGGAAAGATCCTGGGTGGACGCTGCGTTCAAGGTGAGCTGCGCTGCCGCCGCTTCCAGTTGGGCCGACGCGGAGGAGACCGTGTCCACGACGTGGCCGACGCTTTCCTGGAACTGGCTGGCGAGGCGAAGCATGTCGGCCTTGCGTTGGGCGGCCATGCGCTTCTCGCTTTCGGCCTGCTCGGCGCGCAGGCGCTCGGCTTCGATGATGTTGCGCTTGAAGACGAGCACGGCGCCGGCGATCTCGCCGATCTCGTCGCTGCGGTCCGTGCCGTAGATGTCGCGCTCCGTGTGGCCGGCGGCGAGGTCGAGAATGGAAAGCTTGATGCGCTCGATCGGCTGCGTGAGGTTCGTGATCACGAGCCAGATGCCGGCCAGCATGGTCAAGATCGAGATGATACCCGTCATCGCGGACGTGTGCACGGCGGCCTGCCGTGCCTCATCGGAGGTGACGCTGGTTGCCGAGACGTAAGTTTCGTAGTGGCTGGCAAGGCTGCGCAGCTTGTCGTTCAGCGCCTTGCGGTTCGAGCGATTGGCGTCGTTATCGCCGAACGCGCGGGCGGTCGTGAGCGGTTCTTCCCGTGCCAAGCGCACCAGCTCGGTGCGGAAGCGGATGAATTCCTGAATGGTTTGCTCAGCGTCGGTGAAGCTCTGCCGGTGCTCGGGCTCGACGGTCGCCTCCCAGAGCTTGGTCACGTCCTGAAGCTCTTTCGTGCTTTTCAAGATGCCGTTGCCGTAGCCTTCTGCGGCTGCCCAGTCGCTCGACATGTAGATGCCGCGGGAGTCCATGACGATGGCGTAGACGAGGCCGTTGATGCGCTCGAGGTACGTCTGGCCGGTTTTTGCGCGCATGGCCAAATCCTGCGCCACGTCCTGGGCGGACAGGCTGCGGTAGGTCAGTCCTGCGCCTGCAACCGGGACGAGGGCAAGAAACGCGATCAGCGCACCTACCTTATGCTTGAGCTTCAATTGATTGAGCACGGGATGTTCCATTGGCTGGCGCGCGTGCTTCTGCACGCGAAATCTCTGTGTAATGTAAAACTTTATCTATCCGCCGTTACTAATTGAATAATATGGAATAAGCCACGATGCTGATGCATCACTGCGCGCGTGAGCTTTTCCCGTGCGGGCTCGGCGACCCGAACACGCCTGGCGGGAAGCGGTCATTGGCGGACTTGGGAAGCGCCTCAGTCCTTGCGGTAGGTGGACAGCATCGCGTCGGCGAGCGTGTCCGACGTGATGATGACCTCCGTTGCGCCGTACTTTCTCAAGTATTCTGCTTCGGCGTCGTTCTGGGCGCGTCCAATTATACGCATGTTGGGGTTGGCGTTGTGTGCCTGCTCGATCGCTTCGCCAGCCTCGAAGTTGCTCGGGATGGCGACGATCATGGCGGCGGCCTTGGCGGGGTTGGCGGCGTAGAGCAGCGTTGCGGCGCTGCCAGCCACGCCTTCAATGTTGCGTGCGTTGAGGCGTTTGATCTCCTCGTCGCTCTCGTCGATGACGTAGAGCGGCGCCGGACCCGAAGCCAAGGCATCGACGATGCGTTTGCCGACGCGGCCCGTGCCGACGACGATGGTGTGGCCTTCGAGCGCGGTGACGTGGATGGGCTCGTCATCCTCCTCGACCGTTTCGGGCTCGCGCGGGCCATGGACATGGCCATCCTTCTTCTCGATCCAGGGCTTGAGGTGATCGAGCCACCAGAAAAAGAGCGGGTTCAGGACGATCGAAAGCAAGGCGCCGGCAAGGATCAGGTCACGGCCTTCGGCGGGCAGAAGATCGAGGCTCATGCCGAGCGCAGCGAGGATGAAGGAGAACTCGCCGATCTGAGCCAGGCTCGCCGAAATCGTGAACGCCGTGCTCAGTGGATGGCCGAACGCGCGAACGATAGCGAGGGCGGCGAGCGACTTGCCGATGACGATAATCAGCAAAGTTGCCGCCACGGCCAGTGGCTGGGAGATCAGGATTCCGGGGTCGAACAGCATGCCTACGGAAACGAAGAACAGCACGGCGAAGGCATCGCGGAGCGGAAGGCTCTCGTTGGCGGCCTGCTGGGATAATTGGGACTCGCTCAGGATCAAGCCGGCGAAGAAGGCGCCGAGCGCGAACGAGACGCCGAACAGTTTGGCAGCGATGAAGGCAACGCCGAGGGCGATCGAGAGCACGGCGAGACGGAATAGTTCGCGCGATCCAGTGTGGGCCGTGTAGTGCAGGATCCAAGGAATGATGCGCCGGCCTGCCACCATCATGATGGCGACGAATGCCGCCACCTTGCCGATGGTGAAGGCAACCGTTGCCAAGAGCTGGCCGATGTTGAGGGACGAGCTCGTGGCCGGCTCTCCCTCGGCGTGACCACCGAGCAGAGGCGCGATGGCCGGCAACAAGACCAGAGTGAGGACCATGACGAGGTCCTCGACGATTAGCCAGCCGACAGCAATCTGACCACGCTCGGTGGTGACGAGGCGCCGCTCCTGAAGCGCGCGCAGCAGCACGACGGTGCTTGCGACCGAGAGCGCCAGGCCGAACACCAGTCCGGCACCTGCGGTCCAGCCGAGGACGTGCGCGAGCCCTGCGCCGAGCAGCGTTGCGACGGCAATCTGCGCAACGGCGCCCGGAACGGCAATGTTGCGGACAGCCCACAGCTCCTTGAACGAGAAATGGAGGCCGACGCCGAACATGAGCAGGATGACGCCGATCTCGGCCAGCTCGTTGGCGAGCTCCTGATCGGCAACGTAACCCGGCGTAAAGGGGCCGATGGCGATTCCGGCGATAAGGTAGCCGACCAGAGGGGACACGCGCAGGCGATGGGCAAGCGCGCCGAACACGAATGCAAGAGCCAGACCTGTGACGATCGTCGCGATGAGCGGCGTTTGATGCATCGGGTGGGTAGGTGTCCGTTCGGTTGTGTTGAAAGGTCTCGTGATCGTGTGACGATCACAGGCAGGAGCCCGAAACGCAAGGCGCGATGAGGGGCGGTGTGTTGCCAAATTAGGCAATGTCTCTACGTCATCGCGATTACCGTGGATCACGGCATCCGTATAAATACGGGGCTACGTGATGCGGCGAGGAAGCGTTCCGCACGTCCGCGGCGAATTTTCGGCAGGCCGTTCGCGCCTAGGGCGTGATCTTCGGGAACTGACCGCTGCCGCGCCGAGGGATGAAGTCAGGAGGCTTCAGCCTCGGCCAGTCCGAGAGCCAGTTGCACGGACTTCCATGAGCGGCGGTGATGCGGTGACAATCCGAGGCGGACCAGCGCTGCGCGATGCTCGGGTGTGCCGTAGCCCTTGTGGCGCTCAAAGCCGTAACCGGGGGCCTCGCGCGCCAGGGCTATCATCATGCGGTCGCGCGTGACCTTGGCGATGATGGAGGCGGCAGCGATCGACAGGCACTTGGCGTCGCCTTTGACGATGGTGCGCGTCTCGCACTTGAGGCGCGGGGCCCGGTTGCCGTCGACGATGGCGAGGCGCGGGTTGCACGAAAGCTGGCTCACGGCCTCGCCCATGGCCCACAGGGTTGCGGCGAGGATGTTGTCGCGATCGATGCGGTCGACCTCGCCGATGCCCACTCCGACCGCGACGGCAGTGAGGCGGATGCGTTCGTAAAGGCGCTCGCGCTCCTCCGGATCGAGAGCTTTGGAATCGTCGATGCCCTGGGGGATGCGATCCGGATCGAGGATCACCGCGGCTGCAACGACCGGCCCGGCCCATGGGCCGCGTCCGGCCTCGTCGACGCCGACGATCGGCCCGCCCTTGAGCGCCAGCTCGGCCGCCTCAAGCTCGAAAGTCGGCACGATTTTCGAATCATCCACCCGCATGCGTGCAGCCTCGCGGGTGGCGGCACGTGTGTCAAAGCGGATTGTGGATAGTGAGGCAGTGAGGCAGTGAGGGGGAGGCACGCTTTCCTCCGTCTCAGAGCAACGGCATTTGCTGGCCTTTGGCTACCGGAGGCGCAAAGAGGTCGAGGCGGAGTGCGTGGCGGCGCTCGTTCAGTCCGAGCCGCTTCAGGGCCAAGCGAAAACGAAGCGCGATCTGGTCGGCGTAGGGGCCGCGGCCCTTCTGGCGCTCGCCGAAGTCGGCGACGTAGTCCTTGCCGCCATGCATGGAGCGCAAAAGATTTATGACGCGG
>NZ_CADEFI010000005.1:57186-128112 GCF_902826555.1 uncultured Hyphomicrobium sp. | reverse complement strand
TGCGGCACGAGGCGGCCGGCTACTGGTGGGCGGCGGTCCCCAAAAACAAATGGCCAGATGACGAGGCCACCCAGATTCGCATTCGAACGGGGTGGCACGCGCATTGGGGCGACCGGCGGCAAGAGCTCGTCTTCATCGGCATGGGCGAGATGGACAAGGCCGCGATCATCGCGGCGCTCGATGCCTGTCTGCTTCCCGTGCCGGCGGCCGGGCCTGTCGATGCCAAGGAATGGCTCGCGCTCCACGATCCGTTTCCCGTCTGGGGCAAGGAGGCGGCTTAGTTCACCCACCCTTTCCGTCGTGGCTGCGTTGATCGAAGCATCGCTCCGCGATGACGGCAGCCGTCCACGCCAGATGTCCGGTGTTCTGGCGCAAATCCCTGACCAACTCCGTTAATTCGATTTTCAGGAACAGAGCCCACGCTTGCGGGTTCTTACGCCGGAGTACGCAATGCTGATTGATGAAAAAATCGCCAGCCAGCTAGAAATTCGGCGAGCCAAGCTGAAGCATTGGCTCGCCGACGAAGCTCCCTATACATCGGCCGACCAAAGGCACCTCACGGCCAACACGCCAGAACAAGCCTATTGGCACCACGGCTATCAGGCGGCCCTAACTGATGTGTTGCGGCTGGCCGGACGCGATCTCAGTCAAAGATCAAGCAACAAGGACAAGTCCAGTTAGCCCCTTCGGGACGATCTGGATGGATCGCGTTATCGGGCGGGTCAAAGTCATGATACAGGCGGCACTCTTTCTCGAACGCGACTTTTGCAGACGACGAGAAGGCGTACTTGAAGGCAGTGTACACCCCCACGTAATCATGCAGCCTCCGATTCAAATCTACGTCTGACCGACCAGCACGATAGACAACAAGGTTCGCATCCTCGTTCAAGGGGCCGAGGACGTAAGCCCCAGGCCCCTTTCCAAGGACAACGAGGTCAATGTTTTCGTGTGTTAGTGCGTAAGGTCCAAACAAGCCGGAAGAAGGCATGACAGTGTCTCCTCAGAGAATGAAGAGACGGGCTATTGACAAGCGGCGAGTACGCGCGACACTCCTCCTCGTATTCCCAAATCGATTTGCTTGCTCCGCGAGCCCGTCGGAATGGATTGCGGAGACGCACTGAGGCCGCTCGGACGCCACATCCGGGCGGTCTCGTACTTTTACGACGCATGGCCACAAGGTTGGCGGCGAATCAGTCGGTGTACAAGAAGCTTTGTTAGGGAATCAGTTTCTTTCGAGCCCGACGCGGTGCTCCTCGAAGCGGGGCATGATCTCGACGAAATTGCAGGGGCGGTGGCGGTTGTCGAGCTGCCACTTCAAGATGCCGTTCCAGGCGTCCTTGCACGCCCCCGTCGAGCCCGGCAGGCAGAAGATCAGGGTGCCCCTCGCGATGCCGCCGCAGGCGCGCGACTGAATCGTCGACGTGCCGACGGACGCAAACGAGATCTGGTGGAACAGGATCGCGAAGCCGTCGATCTCCTTCTCGAACAGCGGCTTCACGGCTTCCGGCGTCACGTCGCGGCCGGTGAAGCCGGTGCCGCCCGTGGTGATGACGACGTCGACCTCGGGGTCGGCGATCCAGCCCGCGACCTTGGCGCGGATGGCATCGGCGTCATCCTTCAAGAGCGCGCGGGCGGCCACCGTGTGTCCGGCGTCCGTCGCCAGCGCGGCGAGTGTATCGCCGGACTTGTCCTCGGCAGCCGTGCGCGTGTCCGACATCGTCAGGATGGCGATGCGAAGCGGGATGAAGGGGCGCGTCTCGTCCAGGCGGTTCATTCGTTCGAAAGTCCTCAACTCTTCTCGAGGGCGGCCTGGACGGCGAGGAGGTCGCGCCAAGCCTGCCGCTTGGCCGCCGGCGTGCGAAGCAGGTAGGCCGGGTGCAGGGTCGCCATGGTTCGAACGGTGCGGCCGCTGCTTTGGATCTCACGCCACTTGCCGCGGATCCGCATGATGCCATCGGTGGTGTCGAGGACCTGCTTTGCCGCCGCGCCTCCGAGCAGCAGCACGACCTCGGGCTCGACAAGCTCCATCTGGCGCTCCAGGAAGGGCCGGCAGACCTGGCTTTCCTGGGGTGTCGGCGTGCGGTTGCCGGGCGGGCGCCAGTAGACGACGTTGGTGATGTGGACGTCCTCTTCCTTGAGGGCGATGGCGGCCAGCATCTTATCGAGGAGCTGGCCGGCGCGGCCGACGAACGGGCGGCCTTCGAGATCCTCTTCGCGGCCCGGGGCTTCGCCGATGATCATCAGGCGCGCCCGGGGAGCGCCGCGGTAGAAGCACAAGTTCTTGGCCGTCGCCTTGAGGCCGCAGCCGTCGAAGGCGCGCAAGGCGGTTTCGAGGGCTTCGAGGTCGGGCGCGTCGCGCGCGATGCGCCGGGCGGCGATCTCGGCGGCGTCTGGCGGCGTGGCGGCGAAGCCGGGCCTCGGCTCCAAGCTCGGCTGCGGGGCTGGAGCGCGAGGCGCAATCCGCGGCGGCGGCGATGGCCGCTCACCGTCACGCGAAAGAGGTGCGCGGGGAGGCGCCTCGGGTACGGCTTTGTTTTCCTGCTCCGGCAGACGGAAGGCTTGGCCCGGCGGCGCGTCGCCACGCGCCAGCCAGTCGATAGGCGCATCGGCGACCGCAGTATCCACCCCCATCTCGCGGTACCAGTCGAGGAGGGCGGCCAGGGTCCGTCTGTCGGCTTCGGTCTGCATTGCGAGGCGACATTACCGATCCCGCGATCCAATTGCACGCGTCCGGCGTTATCCCGCGGCTTGGTACCGGCTTGACGCTGTCGTCAATTGGTACCAAACCGAGAAAAGAGCAGTGTCGGATAGGACAAGACAATATGGCGCGGGGTGATGCTGACCTTCCCGAGCGGGAGGCCATGGAGTTCGATGTTGTGATCGTGGGCGCAGGGCCGGCCGGCCTCGCCGCGGCGATCCGCATCAAGCAACTCGCGGCCGAGAAGGGCGAGGAGATCTCGGTCGTCGTCCTCGAGAAAGGCAGCGAGGTCGGCGCGCACATCCTGTCCGGCGCCGTCATCGATCCCATCGGGCTCAACCGGCTGATCCCGGACTGGCGCGAGCGCGGCGCTCCGCTTACGACGCAGGTCACCGAGGATCGCTTCCTCGTGCTCGGTCCCGCGGGCGACATCCGGCTGCCGAACATCCTGATGCCGCCGCTGATGAGCAACCACGGCAATTACGTCGGCAGCCTCGGTCTCGTGGTGCGCTGGCTCGGCGAGCAGGCGGCGGAGCTTGGTGTCGAGGTCTATCCGGGTTTTGCGGTCAACGAGGTGCTCACCGACGACAAGGGTGCGGTTGTCGGCGTGGCCACGGCGGACATGGGCGTGGGCCGCGACGGCGAGCTCAAGGACAGCTTCACGCGCGGCATGGAGCTCAGGGGCAAATACACGCTCTTCGCGGAAGGCGCGCGGGGCTCGCTCACCAAGACGCTGATCAAGACCTTCGACCTGGCGAAGGATTCCGAGCCGCAGAAGTTCGGGATCGGTCTCAAGGAGCTGTGGGAGGTGGCGCCGGAGAACCATAAGCCCGGCCTCGTGCAGCACAGCTTCGGCTGGCCCCTCGACCTGACGACCGGCGGCGGGTCCTTCCTCTATCACTACGGAAAAAACCTGGTGTCGGTGGGCTTTGTCATCCACCTCAACTACGAAAACCCCTACCTCTCGCCCTACGACGAGTTTCAGCGCTTCAAAACGCACCCGACGATCGCGCCGGTGTTCAAGGGCGGGCGGCGCATCGCGTACGGCGCACGTGCGCTGACCGAGGGCGGCTGGCAGTCGATTCCGAAGCTCGAGTTTCCAGGCGGGGCGCTCATCGGCTGTGCGGCGGGTTTCATGAACGTGCCGCGCATCAAGGGCAGCCACAATGCCATCCTGTCCGGCATTCACGCGGCGGATGCGGTGGTCGCCGCGCTCGGAGAGGGCCGCTCGCACGATGTGCTCGGCACTTATGAAACGGCCGTGCGGAGTGGCGACATCGCGCATGACCTGAAGCGTGTCCGCAACGTCAAGCCGCTGTGGTCGCGATTCGGTACCGTGCTCGGCGTCGGGCTCGGCGGCATCGACATGTGGATCCGCACGCTTCTGTTCGGCTGGTCGCCGCTCGGCACGCTCCGCCACCGGAAGGCCGATTATGCGTCGCTGGAAAAAGCCAAAAGCGCCAAGCCGATCGCTTATTCCAAGCCCGACGGCGTGCTGACCTTCGACAAACTGACGAGTGTCTCGTTCTCAGGCACAAATCATGAGGAAGATCAGCCGGTTCACCTCAAATTGGCCGATCCTTCCATTCCCATTGATGTCAATTTGCCGGAATATGCCGAGCCCGCGCAGCGCTATTGCCCGGCCGGGGTCTACGAGGTGGTGCGCAAAGACGCGGGTGAGGCCGTGTTCCAGATCAACGCTCAAAACTGCGTTCACTGCAAAACCTGCGACATCAAGGATCCGAGCCAGAATATCACCTGGGTGTGCCCGGAGGGCGGGGGCGGACCGAATTACGCCGAGATGTGAGTGTTCAGTTCTGCGACGTGGATCGGATTCCAGTTAATTTTGCTTCGGATCACTGTTTAAGCGGAGTCGCCAACCGGTCGAAAGGTTTGCTACTCTCAATCGACGTCGCGCTGGGTCGCCCGAAGAGGATCATGAGAATGAGCGTTCGCCGTGGCCGATTTGCCTTGATCGTCCCCATTTTGGCCGCGGGACTGATCACGGCCTCGGGTGCATCGCGTGCCGAAACGGTGGAGGCCACGGAGCCGTTCGACGGGACGCATTCGCTGGTCGGCAGCTATCTCGCCGGCCGTTTTGCCAGGGCGCAGAACGACGCCGCCGAAGCTGCCGAATTCTACCGCAACGCGCTTACCTTCGATCCGCAGAACGAGCTGCTGCTCGAGCAGGCCTTTCAGATCGAAGCTGCGCGCGGGGACTGGCCGCGGGCCTTCAAGCTTGCCGAGGATCTGATCGGCGTCCAGAAGACCCACCGCATGGCGCAGCTCGCTCTGGCGCTCAGGGATTTCAAGGCCGGGGCATGGCGCAAGTCCGAGGAGCATTTCAAGTCTGCCGGTTCAGGCCCCATCGGCGAGCTGACGAGCGCAATGGCGACGGCGTGGGTCGATCTTGGGCATGACGACGCGGCGGGCGCGCTGGCCAAACTCGAATTGCCGAAGCAGGCCGAGTGGGCGCAGTTCTTCCTGAGGTACCATCGCGGGCTTGTGGCCGATATCGCCGGGCGCAAGAGCGAGGCGCGGAGCGCCTACGAAAAGGTATACGCACAGGATGCGCGGACGCTCCGGACATCGCTCGCCTACGCCCGCCATCAGGCTTACACGGGCGATCGCAAGAAGGCGCTCGCCATCATCGATGAGCAGATCCAGCGCTCGCAGAGTGACGGTCATCCGCTGCTCAGGAGCCTGAAGGCCGCCGTGCAGTCCGGCAAAAAGATCGATCCGATCGTGAAGACGCCCTCCGAAGGCATGGCGGAGGTGTTCTACGGCCTTGGTGAAGCGCTCATTGCCGAAGGCGCCGTGGGCGTCGGCGTGCTCTACATGCAGATGGCGCTCTACGTGGAGCCGGATCACCAGTTCGCGCTGGCTGCACTCGCCTCCGCCTACGAAGGCAACAAACAGTACGCCGAAGCGATCGTCACCTACGATCGCATTCCGCGGACGAGCCCGCTCGCAACTGCCGTCGAGATCCGCAAGGCGTTCAATCTCAATTCGCTCGACAAGGTCGACGAGGCGCGTGCCACGCTGACGCATTTGCTCGAGGCTGCGGACAAGCCTGCCGCGGCCAGTACCAGTCCCGAGACCGCTGCCGCGCCTTCAGCGCCGGCAGAACCCGCCACTCTACCGGAGGGCGAGGTGCTGAAGCTCGGCAAGCGCGGAGACGCCGTGCAAAAGCTGCAGGAAGCCCTCAAGACGCAGGGCTACGAGATCGATACGCCCGACGGGAAGTACGGGAACGGTACGCGCAAGGCCGTGATGGCGTTCCAAGCCAAGCACAAGCTCAAGTCGGACGGTATCGTCGGGGCGAAGACGTTCAGCGCCATCGTCGGCGGTGAGGCTGCCGGCGCCTCAGCCGCACCCGCGGGCGGCGCGTGGGTCGATGGACCCGTGCCTCTGACCGTGTCGGACAAGCTCGAGATTTTGGATGCGCTCGGCAACATCATGCGCGCACGCAAGCGCTACTCCGAGGCGATCCCCTACTACGACCAAGCCCTTTCCCTGGTGACGAAGCCCGAGCGGCGGCATTGGGTCTACTACTATGCCCGCGGCACGAGCTACGAGCGCATCAAGAACTGGGATGCGGCCGAGGCCGATCTCGAGAAGGCGCTGTCGCTCTATCCGGATCAGCCGCTGATCCTCAACTATCTTGGCTATTCCTGGGTCGACCAGGGGCGCAACCTCAAAGAGGGCATGGCGCATATCGAGAAGGCCGTGGCGCTCAAGCCCGACGACGGCTACATCGTCGATAGCCTCGGCTGGGCGCACTACATGCAGGGCAACTTCAAAGAGGCCGTGCGCTATCTCGAGCGGGCCGTGGAGCTCAAGCCCGACGATCCGGTGCTCAATGATCATCTCGGCGATGCCTTGTGGCGTGTCGGCCGCGAGCGCGAAGCGCGTTATCAGTGGGATCAGGCGCTGTCGCTCAAGCCCGAGCCCGAGGACGAAGCCAAGATCAAGAAGAAGCTCGAGACCGGGCTGACCGGCGTGCAGCTTCCGCACGCGTCCGGCGACGGCACCGGAAAGCAGGCCGCAAAGGCCGGCGAGAGCGAACAGAAGTAGCTTGATCTCGATCCGCGAGTTCGCGCCGGCGAAGATCAATCTCACGCTCGAGATCGTCGGCCGTCTCAGTAACGGTTACCATCAGCTCAATAGCCTCGTCACCTTTGCCGACGTGGGTGACGTCGTTTCGTTTGATCCCGGCGAGCCAGCGCGCGTGACGGTCGACGGACCGATGGCGGGCGGTCTTTCCGGTCATCCCAACATCCTCGAGACCGCGTTCTCCGCCTTGCGGGAGGAGCAGCCGAAACTCGTGCTCGGTGCGGTGCATCTCGAGAAGCATCTTCCCGTTGCCGCCGGTATCGGGGGCGGGTCCGCAGATGCGGCCGCGTTGTTACGGGCTGTGCGCCGCGGCAACACCGGCAACGGCGTCTGGGGACAGATCACCGATTGGAGGTTCGTCGCGGGCTCACTGGGCGCCGACGTGCCGGTTTGCTTCGAGGGCCGTCCCTGCTGGATGACCGGGTTCGGGCATGAGCTGAGAGAGATCGCGGGCGGGGCGCCGTCGCTTGCGGCGGTGCTGGTCAATCCCATGGCCGAGGTGCCGAGGGACAAGACCGCGCGTGTGTTTCGCGCGCTCGGAGCCTCGCAGATGCGTGTTCTCATCGCGGAGACGAAGCCGCCGACATTCTCCGACCGGGCCGTACTGCTCGAGTTCATGCGGGCGCGGGGCAATCATCTCGCGGCGGCGGCGCAAACGGTGGTGCCGGAGATCGCCGCCGTCATGGACGCGCTGGGTGGGCTCCCGGGGATCGAATACGCGGCCGTGTCGGGTGCGGGGCCGACGTGTTTCGGAATCTTTCCGGATCGCGGGAAAGCCGAAGCGGCGCTTCCGCGGATCGTGGCGGCACATCCCCGATGGTGGGCGGTCGCGGCGACGCTCGGCTGAACTTGCCGCGCGATCTAGTGTGCGCGGGCGATGCAGAAATCGATGACATCCTGCATGGCGGCGCGTTCGCTGCTCTCGGGGAAGATGGCCAGCCCGTCGCGGGCGATGCTGCCATAGGAGCGGGCGCGGTCCAGCGTGGTCTCGATCGTCTTGTGCTTCTTCATGAGGCCGATGGCGTGCTCGAGGTCGCCGTCGGAGATGTTGCCCTCGACGATGGTGCGGTTCCAGAACTCGCGATCGCGGTCGTTGCCGCGGCGGAAGGAGAGGATGACCGGCAGCGTGATCTTGCCTTCCCGGAAGTCGTCACCAACCGATTTGCCGAGGCGCGCACTGTCGCCCGAATAATCGAGGGCATCGTCGACGAGTTGAAAAGCGAGACCCAGATTGCGTCCATAGGAGCGCATCGCGGCCTGCTCGTCCGCCGGGCGGTTGGCGATCGCGGCGCCGACCTCTGCCGCGGCCGAGAACAGTGCGGCGGTCTTGGCGTCGATAATGGCGAGATAGGCGTCCTCGGTGGTGGATGTGTTTTTGGCGGCGGCGAGCTGCATGACCTCGCCTTCGGCAATGGTTGCGGCAGCGTTGGACAGAATGCGCAGGACCGGCAGCGAGCCGACGTCCACCAGCATGCGGAAGGCCTGGCCCAGCAGGAAATCCCCCACCAGCACCGTGGCCTGGTTGCCCCAGATTAGGCGTGCCGTCTTGTGGCCGCGGCGCGTGTTGCTCTCGTCGACCACGTCGTCGTGCAGGAGTGTCGCGGTGTGCATGAACTCAATGGCGGCCGCCGTCTGCACGTGGCCCTTGCCCTTGTAGCCGCAGAGCTTCGAGGAGGCGATGGCCAGCATCGGGCGCAGGCGCTTGCCGCCGGAGTTGACGAGATGGTGGGTCAACTCAGGGATCAGCTCAACGTCGGAGACCGCCTTGTCGAGGATGATGCGGTTGATCGCATTCATGTCCTCGTCAACGATCTCCAAGAGCGGCGCGAGACTTTGCGACGGCTCGCGTGCTTCGTTCAGCGGAACGACAACTCCCACGGCAATTTCCCTAGTTTTGTTGCGGACGTTTCTTGCGATCTAATGGGTTCCGGCACCATAACCAGTGTTTGACCGCAGCGCACCGAAAAATGAGCCGCAACGAGGCCTTTGCATGTCCGTCAGTGATGACGCATTTCTGGGTGGGCGGCTTAAAATTCTGCAGCCGCGCCAAGGTTATCGTGCCGGACTCGACGCGGTCATGCTGGCGGCTGCGGTGCCCGAGCGGCTCGGCGCTGTATTCCGTGTCCTCGATGCCGGCGCGGGAGTGGGAACAGCGGGACTATGCGTCGCATGGCGGTGCCCGGCGGCGCGCGTGGTGCTCGTCGAGCGCGAGCCGGATCTGGTGGCGCTCGCGCGCGAGAACATTGCGAGAAATGCTCTCGGTGAGCGCGTGTCGGTGATCGAGGCTGACGTAGGTCATGCGCCGCGCGACGCCTTGTCCGCAGCCGGGATCGAGGATGGCTCTTTCGACCACGTGATCGCCAATCCGCCGTTCCACGCCGAAGGGGCGGGCACGGCGGCAGCGCACGTTCTCAAAGCGGCGGCGCACGCGATGCCGGAGACCGGGCTCGAGCAGTGGTGCCGTTTTCTTGCCCGCATGGCACGGCCCGGGGGCGAGGCATCGATCATTCACAAGACCGCCGCATTGCCGGATCTGATCAAGGCTCTAGACGGGCGGTTCGGCGGACTTCAAGCGCTGCCGCTGCATTCCTTTGCGGGAGAGGCGGCGTCGCGCGTACTTCTCGGCGGCGTCAAGGGCTCGCGTGCGCCATTTCGGCTCGCCGCGGGGCTTGTTCTGCACGAGAAGGAGAAGCATTTCACATCCGGGGCCGAAGGCGTGCTGCGGCTTGGCCAGTCGCTCGCGGCGGCTTATGGGTTTTCCTCCCCGGAAGGGGACGAGAAATGAACGAAAGGATTTGACGAATGGGTTGGTTCAACCGCGGTCCGGTGGTTCCCGTCTTGAGGTTGTCCGGTGCCATCGGAATGGCGGCGCCGCTCCGGCCCGGGCTTTCGATCGCGTCTCTGGCGGGACCGATCGAGAAGGCCTTCTCGATGTCGAAAGCGAAGTCGGTCGCGGTGGTCATCAACTCGCCCGGGGGCAGCCCCGTGCAGTCGAACCTGCTGTTCCGCCGCATCCGCCAGCTCGCCGAGGAGAAAGAGAAGAAGGTCTACGTGTTCTGCGAGGATGTGGCCGCCTCGGGGGGCTATTATCTGGCTGTTGCCGGCGATGAGATCTATGCCGATGCGTCCTCCATCGTGGGGTCTATCGGCGTCATCTCGGCGAGCTTCGGGCTCGACCGCGCCATCGAAAAGCTCGGCATCTCGCGCCGCGTCTATACCGCGGGTCTCAACAAAGGGGCGCTCGATCCTTTCCAGCCGGAGAAGGCCGACGACGTGGAGCGCCTCAAAGCCGTCCAGCGCAGCGTGCACGACGTGTTCATCGGGGTGGTGAAGGACCGCCGGCTGGGGCGGCTCAAGGGGCCGGATTCGGAGCTGTTCTCGGGTGCTTTCTGGTCGGCGACCGAGGCTCTCGAGCTGGGGCTGATCGACGGCATCTCCGACGTCCGCACCAAGATGCGGGAATTGCACGGCGAGAACGTGCGCCTGCGCGTGGTGCCCATCGAGCGCGGTTGGCTCGCCTCCCGGCTCAGGCGGTTGCCGTCCATTTTCGGAATTGCGGAGCTGGATGGGACACGGCAAGGCCTTGCTTTCGCTGACGATCTGGTGTCGGCTATTGAAATTCGGGCGCTCTGGTCCCGTTTCGGGCTATAACGAGCGCACGGCACTTTTCTTGGAGCATGTCATGCCGCAAGTGCTCGCTCTGGTCATCGCAGGCGCCGGTCTCTATGCCGGCTACAAGTGGGTCTCTCGCACGCTTGCGGAGGCGCAGCGCTCGGCGCGCGTGCGTGAGGCGGAACTGCGCGAAGCCATGACCCAAGGGCGTGGCGGGCCGAAGGATCTCGGCACGCTCGAACGCGATCCTGCGACGGGCGTCTACCGGCCGCGGGCGAAGTAATCGTCATCATCCCATTTATTCAGCCCTTAGTGGCGTGGCGAGGCGGCTCCTTCAGGGTGACAGGGGGCTGCGAATGCGTATAGTGCGCCCCCTGCAGCAATTCTCGACGGCCTCATGCCCAAATCCTCGACCCGTACCGCCGATTCCAAGCCTCAAGCCGCCGCGCCTCTGCCTGCGCTGAGGCCCAAGGAGAGCTTTCAGGACCTGATCCTGACGCTTCAGCAATTCTGGGGCGCGCAGGGGTGCGTCGTGCTGCAGCCCTACGACATGGAGGTCGGCGCGGGCACGTTCCATCCGGCGACGACGCTGCGTGCGCTCGGGCCGAAGCCCTGGAGTGCGTGCTACGTGCAGCCCTCGCGCCGGCCCAAGGACGGGCGCTACGGCGAGAACCCGAACAGGCTGCAGCACTACTACCAATTCCAGGTGATCATGAAGCCGTCGCCTGAGAACATTCTCGACCTTTATCTGCAGAGCCTCGACGCCATCGGCATCGATACGCGCGTCAACGACATCCGCTTTGTCGAGGACGACTGGGAGAGCCCGACGCTCGGTGCGTGGGGGCTCGGCTGGGAGGTGTGGTGCAACGGCATGGAGGTGACGCAGTTCACCTATTTCCAGCAAGTGGGCGGCTTCGACTGCGATCCCGTCGCCGGCGAGATCACGTACGGGCTGGAGCGCCTGGCGATGTATGTTCAGGGAACGGATCGCGTCTTCGATCTCAACTTCAACGGGCGCACGGACGATAAGAAACTCACGTACGGCGATGTTTTTCTCCAAGCAGAACAAGAGTATTCGCGTTTCAATTTCGAGCATGCCGATACGGCGCTGCTGTTTCAGCATTTCCGGGATGCCGAAAAAGAATGCAAATCCCTGCTCGAAAGAGGTGCGACGGGGGATAAACACCTGCTCGCATTGCCCGCTTACGACCAGTGCATAAAAGCATCACATGTTTTCAATTTGCTCGATGCCCGCGGTGTCATCTCTGTCACAGAGCGCCAGGGGTATATCCTCCGCACCCGCGAGCTCGCGAAGGCGTGCTGCAAAGCGTGGCTCGAGACTGATGGAGGCCGTTCGTGAATGAGACGATAATCGGACTAATTGTCATCGGCGTTCCGGCGCTGCTGATCGGCGGAATTCTGCTCGGGCGCTATCGCCCGGTTTTCTGGATGTTCTTCCTGGCGCTCCTGGTGGGGCTCGGCTACCTGACGACGACAGGGACCGTCGACGATATCGGCAAGCAGGCGATCGGCTACGTCGGAACTCCGCCGCCGGGTGCAACGCCCGCGGCCGCTCCGGAACCTGCCGCCGCGCCCGCACCGGAGGCATCGCCTGCGGCTGCTCCCGAGCCGGCTCCGGCGCCGGCACCAGAAGCGGCGCCGACGCCCGCTCCCGAGGCTGCGCCCGCTCCGGCTCCGGAAGCACCTGCTCCGGCTCCTGAGGCCGCGCCGGCTCCGGCGCCCTAAGAACCAAGGCTTTTCACCAATCTGGCCGAGGGCAACCGCGATGCCCTCGGCCTTTTTCTTTGGCTCACCCGATGTCGCGGTTGCCCGTCTGCGGCGAGCCACGTATGTCTCTTGCGACTTTCCAGAGCGCGATCACACTCGATTGGATCGAGATCGTGCTTCAATCGCTCACGGGACCTACTGATTTACGTTTCGGACCGATCGCGTCCGAAGCGATCATGGTCCGAACCCGAGGCGTGCCATGGCCGAATTGCTGCTTGAGCTTTTTTCCGAGGAGATCCCCTCGCGCATGCAGGCGCGGGCCGCGGAGGATCTGCGCCGCCTCATGACGGAAGGCCTCAATGCGGCCGGACTCGCGGTGGGAGAGGCGCACAGCTTCGCGACGCCGCGCCGTCTCGCGCTCGCGGTCGAGGACGTGCCTGCGCACTCGCCGGCCATTTCGGAAGAGCGCAAGGGGCCGCGCGTGGGTGCGCCCGAACAGGCCGTCGCCGGGTTTCTGAAGGCGGCGGGTCTGGCTTCGCTCGGCGAAGCTCAAATCGTCAAGGACGAGAAAAAGGGCGACTACTACGTCGCGAAAATCGAGAAGCCGGGGCGAGCGGCGGCGGACATCGTGGCCGAGGTGGTGGCCGGCGTGCTGGCGAAGTTTCCCTGGCCCAAGTCCATGCGCTGGGGCTCGGGATCATTGCAATGGATCCGCCCGTTGAAATCGATCATCTGCCTGATCGACGGCAAAGTGGTGCCGCTCGAGGTGGCTGGTCTGGCGGCGGGACGTGCGACGCGCGGGCACCGCTTCCACGGCAACGACGTGTTCGAGGTGAAGAGCTTCGAGGATTACGCGGACAAGCTCGCCGGGCATGCGGTGATGTTGAACGCGGCCGAGCGCGCCGATGAAATCCGCGAGCAGGCGGAAGCGCTGGCCAAGAAGGCCAAGCTGGAGTTGATATCGGACGAGGCGCTGCTGGCCGAGAATGCCGGACTCGCCGAGTGGCCGGTCGTGCTCATGGGGGAGTTCGACAAGAGCTTCCTCGACGTGCCGCCCGAGTGCCTGATCACGTCGATGAAGACGCATCAGAAGTGCTTCTCGGTGCGCGATCCCAAGACCAAGAAGCTCTCAAATCATTTCATCCTGGTCTCGAACCTCACGGCGACGGACGGCGGGGCGCAGATCGTCGCCGGCAACGAGAAGGTGATCCGGGCGCGGCTCTCGGATGCGAAGTTCTTCTGGGATCAGGACCTCAAGCGGCCGCTCGACGAGATGGCCATCGCGCTCGAAGGCATTACGTTCCATGAGAAGCTCGGCACGCAGAAGGAGCGCGTGGAGCGCATCAAGGAGCTGGCGTTCCAGATCGCGGGCGCGGTGGACGCGGATCCGCAGGATGCGCGGCGGGCGGCGGAGCTCTGCAAGGCGGATCTCGTGTCCGACATGGTCGGCGAGTTCCCGGAGCTGCAGGGGCTGATGGGCCGCTACTATGCGGAGCGCGCGGGAGCCAAGCCCGAGATCGCGCGTGCCATCGAGCTGCACTACAAGCCCAAGGGTCCGACGGACGTGGTGCCGAAGGAGGAGGAGGGCGACGCGGTGGCGATCGCGGTGGCGCTCGCGGACAAGCTCGACACGCTGGTCGGCTTCTGGGCCATCGACGAGAAGCCGACGGGGAGCGGCGACCCGTATCAGCTCCGCCGTGCGGCGCTGGGCGTGATCCGCATCGTGATCGAGAACGATCTGCGCGTGCCATTGGTGCGGAAGCTTGGCCGGCACATGGCGCGTTTGCTGGCGCAGATCGACCGCGGCGGATCCGACATCAAGGGCGCAGCGAAGGCTGTCGCGCTCAAGAGCCTCGGTTTCTCCGATCAGCAGCTTGCGGAAATCGAGAGCCTGGCCGTGAGCGATCACTTCGGGCCGCTGACCGAGGACAAGAGCGGCGCTGTTCGCCAGCGCGTCGGCGCGACGGTTGCCGATCTGCTGTCGTTCTTTGCAGACCGGCTCAAGGTCTATCTGAAGGACAAGGGGGCGCGGCACGACCTCATCGACGCCGTGTTCTCGCTCGGCGGGCAGGACGACCTGGCGCTGATCGTGAAGCGTGTCGAAGCGCTCGGTGCGTTCCTCAAGACCGACGACGGGGCGAACCTGCTCGCGGGCGTGAAGCGGGCGTCCAACATCCTCGCCATCGAGGAGAAGAAGGACAAAACGAGCTACGCCGGCAGCTACGACCTGAAGCTCCTCAAGGACAAGGAGGAGCTGGCACTGGCGGCGGCCATCGAGAGCGTGAAGCAGGACACGGTGGCGGCGATCAACGTCGAGAACTTCAAGGGGGCGATGAACGCGCTCGCCGAGCTGCGCGCGCCAGTCGACGCCTTCTTCGACAAGGTGACGGTGAACGATGCCGATGCGGCGCTGCGCGAGAATCGGCTGCGCCTGCTCTCCGAGATCCGTGCAGCAACGCTGACGGTCGCGGACTTCTCGAAGATCGCCGGCTAGAGGATCGTGACCCCCTGTCAGGTGCGCGGGCGAGGAAAAGCGGCCTCGCTTGCGCTGAGTGCGGTTGCAACTCGTCCGGCGCCGGAGCTTTTTTGCCGGAGCTAGGTAGTCGTCCGTACGTGTCGGGAGAGAGATTCATGGTAGTTCTTGGGGTGAACTAAGTTGAACGTCTTCTTTCGGGGGATCGAAGATGGAAAGCGCCAAGCCCGTGAATTCCTTCAGTATCGCGAAGGATGGCAAGTATCACGACGCGACTTACAGCGTCGACGGTGACGTGGTGTCCGTTATCTACTGGGGTTCAGATGGGGTCACCCGCCAAGCCGCTCAGGCGGAGGACGTGGATCGACCAGAGCAGACCGCTTGCCAGCTCCTGAGCCAGATGATCGATGCGCAGCCCAGTCAATTCTCGTGATCCGTTGACCTTACGATCGTGAAAAGCCGGCGGCCCCTGGAGCCACCGCCTTGCTCATGATCCGTGCCGCCGCTCGCACTCAATGGTGCGAGCGTTGTTGATCACGCTTTTTCTACTGCACGGTCACGACCTGTTGGACGATGCCGCCCGCGGCCTTGGCCGGCTTATCGGCGCTGTCGAAGCTGGTGTCGTTATTGCCTTCCTCGTGCAGCATGACGATCAGCTTCGAGCCGACCTCGGCCGGTTTATCGAGCGTGATTGCGACATCGGCGTTCTGGCCGGCCTTCACGGGGGCATGACCAACGACGCTGCCGGGAAGCGTGCCGGTGAAGTCCGTCCTGTGCACGACGAGATAGCCGTCCTTCTCCGCCGTCACGGAGCCGACGGTGACGGTGCTCGCCGACGCCTTGATGCTATCGGCGGCGATCGTGCTTTCGGCGCGTGCGGCCATCGTGCCCACAAGCAGTGCGGCCGATAAAGCTAAGCCGTGCTTGATCATGGTGTTTCCTCCTCAAACGGGTTGGAGACGGCGACTTACCGTTGACGTGCTTCCGGTCGGAATGCACTTCGCGCGCTGGCGGCACCTCGATGGGATGCCGCACGTCTCCGCGGCTCAGAAACGTTTCGGTACGCGGGAGGTTCCGGTGCTGATACCGGAGGCAACTAGGCCGTCGTGGCCTGGGCTTCGGCGTCCTCGTAGGCGGAAGTGGCTGTGAGCCAGGCCTCCTCGGCCTCCGCGAGGCGCTTGGCCGTCTGGCCGCGCTCGAGCGAGACGCGGCTCGCCTTGGCGGCATCTGCATAAAGATCCGGCGAGGCCAACGCCTCGTCGAGCTTGGCAAGCTCGCCGGTCAGACGCTCGACGGCTTTTTCTGCCGCCTGCATCGTCTTCTTCAACGGCGCGAGCTCGGCGCGGCGGTCGGCGGCGGCTTTGCGCTGGTCGGCGCGGCTGGTGCGGTTTTCGGCGGATGCGTCGGTTCCGTTACGCCGGTCCGCGCGGGGCGCGCGCGCCTGCAGCAGCTCGGCGCGGTAGCTCTCCATGTCGCCGTCGTAGGATCGGACGGTGCCGTCGGCCACGAGCCAGAGGCGGTCGGCCGTCGCCTCGACGAGATGGCGGTCGTGGCTGATCAGGATGACCGCGCCTTCGTACTCGGCGATGGCGTGGATCAGAGCCTCTCGGCTGTCGACGTCGAGATGGTTGGTCGGCTCGTCGAGGATCAGGAGATGCGGCGCGTGGAAGGCCGTGAGCGCCAACAGCAGGCGTGCCTTCTCGCCGCCCGAGAGGTTGCCGCACTTCGTATCCGCTTTGTCGGCGCCGAAACCCCAGGTGCCGAGCCGCGTGCGGCGTTGCGCTTCCGTCGCCTCCGGCATCAGCTTGACGACGTAGTCGAAGGGCGTTGAAAGCGGGTTCAGCTCGTCGAGCTGGTGTTGGGCGAAGTAGCCGACGGTGACGCGGCTCATGCCGAACACGTCTCCCGAAAGCGGCGCCAGCTTGCCGGCGACGAGCTTGGCGAAGGTCGATTTGCCATTGCCGTTGGCGCCGAGCAGGGCGATGCGGTCGTCCTGGTCGATCCTGAGGTCGAGGCCGGTGAGGATCGGGTGGCCCGGTGTGTATCCGGCCGTTGCTCTCTCGATACGGATCAGCGGGCTCGCGAGCGGCTTCTCGGGGCTCGGCAGCGCGAAGGGCGCGACGCGGTCCTCCACCTGATCGGCGATGGGCTGCATCTTGGCGAGGTACTTGACGCGGCTCTGGGCCTGCTTGGCCTTGGTGGCTTTGGCCTTGAAGCGGTCGATGAAGGCCTGGATGCGGCGGCGCTCGTCGTCCTGTTTTTTCTTAAGCTTCAGCTCCAGGCGCTGCTTGGCGCGGCGCGTCTCCTCGAAGTCGTCGTAGCCGCCGGCGTAAAGCGTGAGCTTGCCTCGGTCGAGGTGCAGGATGGCGGCGGCCGCGCGATTGAGCAGGTCGCGATCGTGGCTCACGATCAGTACCGTATGCGGGTAGCTCTTGAGATAGCTTTCGAGCCAGAGCGTGCCTTCGAGGTCGAGATAGTTGGTCGGCTCGTCGAGCAGCAGGATGTCGGGCTCAAGGAACAGCACGGAGCCGAGCGCGACGCGCATGCGCCAGCCGCCGGAGAAGGCACGGCAGGGTCGCCTTTGCGCCTCCTCGTCGAAGCCGAGGCCGGCAAGAATGCTCGCGGCGCGGGCCGGCGCGGCGTGGGCACGCATGTCGGCAAGGCGGATCTGGATCTCGGCGATGCGGTGCGGGTCGGTGGCGGTTTCCGCCTCGGCCAGCAGGGAAGCGCGCTCGGTATCGGTCGAGAGCACCCAGTCGATCAGACTCTCCTCGCCGCCCGGTGCCTCCTGGGCGATGCGGCCAATGCGTGCGCCGCGTGGAATGGTGATGCTGCCCTGATCGGCATGGAGGTCGCCTGCAATCAGTTTCAACAGCGTCGACTTGCCGGCACCATTGCGGCCGACGAGGCCGACCTTGTGCCCCTCGGGGATGGCCGCGGTCGCGTCCTCGAGGATCGGCTTGCCTTCGATGCGATAGGTGAGGTCGTTGATGTGCAGCATGGCTGGCGAAGCCGATAGCCGTTCAGGCGCGGCTTGTCACGCGGCTGGTTTAAGGGGCGCCGAATTGCCTTCGCGAGGGCCTGAGCTAGCCGGAAATGACCGGTTTCAAGGTTTCGAACAGCAGCCGTTCCTGCGTGCTCGGATCCTGAATGGCCAAATGGGCCGTGAACCAGTCCTTCAGCATGTTGCAGACGCGGGCGCGGGGGGCTTGAGCCAGGGCCTTGGGGTTGGCGAAGAGCTGCATGTCGGCCTGCGTCCAGCCAAGGCGCCCCAACTCTCCGGCGAGCACGTCATAGTCGGTCTTCACGGGAGCGGAGTGATCGGCCGGCTGCTTCTTGCCTTCGACGATGGCGCCGACGGTGGCCAGGATCTGAGCGTCGATTTCGGTACTCTTCGCCGGGTCGCCGAGGCGCTCGACAATGGCGCTGCTCTGCTCGCCTTTCGAAATGAAGTCATAGCATTCGTCACCGCTCTCCTGGGAGAGCCGGTTCAAATTGGCGAGGAAGGCCTGAGCGAGCTCCTTGTGACGCGTGGTGCTGGCGGCGAGCGCGTATTTCGCGTTTTCCCGGCGAAGGGTCACCAAAGAATTGGCGAGATAGCGATCGATCTCCAGCTGGCTCTTCTGCTCGGACGAAAGGCGCGCGATGTCGGCGACGCGGGCCTGATACCAGTCCGGGAACTCCTGCTTGATGGTCACCCACATGCCGCGGCCCTGCAGGCCGCGGTCGACGTCCTCGGCGGTGGCTGAGCCGGTCGCCGCCGGGGCCGTGGTCGTGGTGGTCACGGCGGCGGGGATGGCGGCAGCCGTCTTGGTCTCGGCCGCTGCCTTCACGGTGGGTGTGCCGGCTGCCGCTCCTGTCTCGAGGTCCGAGGTCTCGTCCGTTTGCAGGTAGGTGAACATATCGTCCGTATAGCGGCTCGAGATCCACGCGCCGAGCCCGGTCATGGCGATCAGGCCGCCGGCGACAAGGGCGAGTTTGCGGGCCCGTGACGGCTCTTTCACCTGTTGGCGGGGCTGCGCCGCCAGCTCCGAAGGCTTGCGGCTGTCGGTGGTCGTGCGAGCGGCGGTGCCGAACGTCGGCGTGGGGCTCGCGGGTTTGGCGGGTAATGGTCCTGCCGTGCGTTGCGCCGGTCCGCCGAGTGTGCGCGAAGCCGTCGCCGGCTCGGCGGGACGCCCGGTGGTCTCGCCCTGCTGCGGCCGCCAGCTGTCTCGTTGGGCGGATCCCAGTGTCGGCGATACCTGGGCTGGCGACGCGGGGCTCGATGATGCGGGCTGTGACTGGGTGGTGGTGGGGCCTGCGCTCGCCGGCTTGGCCGCCGGTGTCGGCGAGGCTGCGGGCGACGGAGATGAGGCAGCAGGCGCGGACGGTGCGACAGATGTCGCCGAGGCTGCCAGCTCCGGGAAGACCGAGGAGGCTGCGCGCCAGTCCGTAAAACCCTGACGCCAGACCAAGTCGGTCGGCTTCAGGTGGGCGAGCTCGGCGATCTTTTTCAGCTCCAGGTCCGACACCGGGCCGTGCTGTTTACCGTCCCGGGCAATGAACCACTGAATGTCTGTCTCTGATCCGCTCATGCCCGCTCATACCATGAAGTGAGAAAGCCGGTCTGCTTTCACCCCGTCCCGAACCGCTTTAACGCAGGTTGAGCCTGCGCAATCATGATCCCCGTTCCCCCCTCCCCGGTCCTCGTTGTTCGACGTGCAATCCACAAGTTGGTGCTTGCCCGTCCGGCCGGTTTCAAACGTTCGTCATGGACACGGGGGATTGTGCCATGCAATTTGCGCACTTCGAGGTCTGATCAACATTGAATCCGGGCTTTTGCAGGGCATTTTAGGCAGTTTGCGGGCCAAACCCGTGCCCTGCGTTAAGGCGCCGCCTTCTGGTGCGGGCGTGAGCGTCCTATAAGCCGCTCCGCTGCCAACTAGATTCGAACGATTTACAAGGACTGAAGAGACTTATGATGGCGATCGAGCGCACATTCTCAATCATCAAGCCTGACGCGACCAGGCGCAATCTCACCGGCGAGATCAATTCCGTGATCGAGAAGGCCGGACTGCGCATCGTTGCACAGAAGCGCGTCAAGTGGTCGAAGGCGCAGGCACAGGAGTTCTACGCCGAGCACAAAGAGCGGCCGTTCTTCAAGGAACTCGTGTCCTTCATGACCTCGGAGCCCATCGTGCTGCAGGTGCTCGAGGGCGAGGACGCGGTCGTGAAGTACCGCGAAATCATGGGAGCCACGGATCCCGAAGCCGCCAAGCGCGGCACCATCCGCAAGCGTTTCGCCCTTTCCAAGGGTGAGAACTCGGTGCACGGCTCGGACAGCCCGAAGTCGGCCTCGCGCGAGATCAAGCTCAACTTCACGGCCAAGGAGATCGTCGGCTGAGGCCGGATTTCCATCGCCGCGAGCGAAAAGAAAACGGGCCCCCCTCGGGGCCCGTTTTTTTGTTCGAGGATTTTTTCCCGGCGATCAGCTCAGCTCGCGGACGCGGAAGAGGAGGCCGCCGCGCGGTGTCAGCGTCACGGTAGCATTGATGCCCGGCGGCTCCAGGCCGACGTACTCCGGGCGGAAGCGGCGCAGTAGGATCGACAGAGCCAGCGTGTTTTCAACCTGGCTCATGGCGCCGCCGATGCACGAGCGCTTGCCGGCGCCGAACGGGATGTAGCTGTACTTCACCTGCTTCTGCGTCTTGTCCATCCAGCGCTCGGGCATGAACGCCTCCGGGTCCTTCCAGAACTTCGGATTGTGATGGGCGCCGTAGCCGAACAGCACGATACGGTCGCCGGGGTTGATCTCCTTGCCGGCAATGACGTCGTGCTCGGCCGCAACGCGGATCAGGCTCCAGACCGGCGGATAGAGGCGCATGGTCTCCTGAATCACCGAACGGGTATATTGGAGCGCGGAATAGTCGGCTGCCGTCGGCTCGCGGTCGCCGCATACGGCCTCGCCTTCGCGGCGGATGCGCTCGGCGGCCTCCGGATGCGTCGAGGTGAGGTACATGGCCCAGGCGAGCGTCAAGGCCGTGGTCTCGGTGCCGGCCCAGAGATACTGCTTGATCTCGTCGACGGCCTGCTGCTGGTCGAACTCCGGAATGTTGGGATCGGCGACGGCGGCCTCGATCATCTTCAAGAGCGTCTTCTCGCGCTCCTCGCGCGGATCGGCGGCGAAGACGGCCGGCGGCACGCTCCACCACGCTTCGACGGCCTTGGCGGTGTCCTCTTCGCCGACCTCGAACAGGGCGTCGGCCTGGCGCTTGAGGCGAATGTCCTTGTGGTTCGATACGTCGGTATACGTCTTCACGCACTTGAAGACGAAGTGCGGATTGAACGGCATGTCGCGATCGAACAGGGCCTTGCAGATCATGTCGGCGGCGAGGGTCCAGGTCTGCTCGACCATCTCGAAGGTCTCGCCGGTCTTGGCGAGCTCGCCCCAGTTGGCCATCTTGGTTTTGATGGCGTCGATGAAATACGGGATGTAGTCGCCGAAGGCGTCGGGGTGGAAGGCGGGCTGCTGCGGCATGCGGATCTTCTGCCAGAGCGCGCCGTCATGCGTGATCATGGACTTGCCGAAGATCGGCTTCAGCCCGTCGAAGTATTTCACGTAGTTGTCGACCTTGGTGACGAGCACGTGTTTGAAGTACTCGGGATCGGTTACGAGCACCACGCGCTGGTTGGCCATGTTGACGGGGATCACGGGCCCATAGCGCTCCGCCATTTGCATGAGGAGGCGCATCGGGTTTTCCGGGTCCTTGAGCAGCGGGGACAGGTTGAACCAGATGCTGCTCTCGTCGCCGAGGCCAAGTGCGGAATGTTGCTCAGTCGATTCTGCGGTCATACGAAGCTTGTCTCCGGGTCGATCCGATCAGGGGGCCGGACCGATCTCAACATGGGCCGTGCGAAGGCGAATTGATGTGCCGCAAATCGGGCGGGCGCGCTTCGCTCGGCGTCGAATCCCTCCGGTCTAACCGACGGGTGGCTTGGGCCAGACTGGGGATCCGTACTTCAGGGTTACTTCTAACACGCGAACACCGGGGTCTTGGTGTTCCGTGGGTTACGCTGGGGTGATGTTTGAATAACTCAGTTTACGGCCTCAGTTTTCCGACTGTCCATGCGTCAGCGTCGCTCTGTGACGTTTGGGGTCAACAAAGGGGCGCTGCCTCGGTTCAGTAGCCGTCGTCCAGGGCTAAGGCGAGAACAGGGCGGGTTCCTGGTTAATCCCAGAATTAACAACGGGTTGGATCTGGACTATGCCGGCATTCAAGACGATCTCACCGCGCGCGACCCGGGCCAGCGCGAGGGGATAGAGCTTGTGCTCCGCCGCCAGGACTCTGGCTGCGAGAGCGTCAGCGGTGTCGGACGTAAGAACCGGCACTGCGGCCTGGGCGATGATGGGGCCGCCGTCCATCTCAGGGCTTACGAAGTGGACTGTGCAACCTGAGATGCGGACGCCGGCAGCGAGCGCCTGCTCGTGGGTATGCAGCCCTTTGAAGGCAGGCAGCAGGGAAGGATGGATGTTGATCATGCGGCCGCTCCAGCGCCCGACGAAGGGCGCGGTCATGAGGCGCATGAAGCCTGCGAGGGCGACGAGATCGATCTTCGACAGCTCGAGCATGCTCTGGAGCTGGCCTTCGAAATGCTCGCGGCCCTCGTAGAGCTTGTGGTCGAGCGCAAGGGTCGGGAGGCCTTGGCTCTTGGCCCACGCGAGGCCGGGGGCGTCGGGTCTGTTCGAGATGACGAGCGCGATCTCGGCCGGATAATCGGGCCCGCGCGCTGCATCGACGAGGGCCTGCATGTTAGAGCCGCGGCCGGAGATGAGGATCGCGACGCGAGGTTTGGCGGGTGTGGTCATGGCGGGGTGTGTAGCACGGCGACGGCCCGGCGTGCAGGTCGAGGCCGGCTGAAATTCGCAGTCCCCGGGCCTCATCCATTTTTTGGCCGCGATGCGCCTCGCCAGCTTTCGCGTCCGAGCGGGACGGTGCGTCCCAACTCGAGCGACGCGATCCGTGTTTCGAGGACGTGGTGAGCGGCGGTGTGAGGCGTGGCGGGTCTCTACGGCTCGCGCCTCTGGCCGGGAAGAGGGGCAGGCGCGTCCGAAAGCGCGCGGAGGTGGGCAATGAGATCGGCCATTCGCGTAGGGGTCCGGATGCCCGCGAACGCCATGCTGGTGCCGGGCGCGAATTGCCTCGGATTGTGCAGGAACTCAGCCAGCTCCTCATACGTCCATGTGCCGCCCTTGCTCTTGAGGGCGGACGAATAGGCGTATCCAGGCGTCGCGGCCTTGGCGCGGCCGACTATTCCCCAAAGGTTCGGCGCGAGCTTCGGCGGCGCGTTCTTTTCGCCGGAGTGACACGGGGCGCACATGCGAAATGCGGCGGCGCCTGCCGTGGGATCGGCGTTGGCGAGCCGCGCAACGACGGCGGCAGCATTGAAGGAGGGCTCGACGGGCGCCGTCGCGTTCTCAGCCGGTGCGTCGGCTGATTTCTCCGCAAGATGAGGTTCGCTCAGGGCCTTCTCTCGCGCCGCCTCCCGAACGGCTCCCGTCCACACGAGATGTGCGCCGACGACGACAATGATCATGAGCGGCACGATGGCGAACAGGATGCGGAACGGCGAAGGCGGCCCGGCTTCGGGCTCGATGACGGAGCGACGTTGCAAGCCTCCGCCTGCGTGCTCGGCGCCGGTCTCGTTGCTTGCGCCTGTTGCGTCCGGCTCGGGGGCCATGGGCGTTATCCGCTGTGGGTGCCTCGGAGCCGGTATATCCGGGCTTGCGCTTGGCCGCGAGTCTAGCCCGTGTACTTCAGCGCGCCCTCGTAGGTGACGGCCCAGGCGTCGCCCTTGCCCTTGGCGGAGCTTCGCTCGCCCGTGGGTGCCGTGATCTCGCCGATGACAACAGGCGCCTCGCCCCATTCGTGCAGGAGGCGCACGAGGCCGTCGGCTTCATTTTTGGCGACGACGGCAATCATGCCGATGCCGCAGTTGAACGTGCGCAGCATCTCGGTCTCGGGCAGGTGTCCGGCTTTGGCCAGCCAGCCGAATACGGACGGTGCGCGCCAGCTGGTCAGATCGACGGCAGCGGCGACGGTCGGCGGAAGCACGCGCGGCAGGTTCTCGGAAAGGCCGCCGCCCGTGATGTGGGCCAGCGCCTTGATCGGTCCGTCCATGGCGCCGCCGGTCGCCTCCAGTGCCGCAAGGACCGGCTTCACGTAGATGCGGGTCGGTGTCAGCAGCGCGTCGGCGAGGCTCAACTCGGGTGCGAACGGGGCGGGTGCGTCCCAGCCTAGCTTCTCCTCGGCAGCAAGGCGGCGCACAAGCGAATAACCGTTCGAGTGCACGCCCGATGACGGCAAGCCGATGATGACGTCGCCGATCACGATGTCCGGGCGAGGCAAGATCTCGCCGCGCTCGACGGCGCCGACCGCAAAACCCGCGAGGTCGTAGTCGCCGCCTTGGTAGTGGCCCGGCATCTCGGCCGTCTCGCCGCCGATCAGAGCGCAGCCGGCCTGCTTGCAGCCATCGCCGATGCCGGCGACGACGGCGCGTGCGGTCTCCACGTCGAGCTTGCCGACGGCAAAGTAGTCGAGAAAGAAGAGCGGCTCGGCTCCCTGCACCACGAGGTCGTTGACGCACATGGCGACGAGGTCGATGCCGATGGTGGCGTGGCGGCCGGTGTCGATGGCGATCCTGAGCTTGGTGCCGACGCCGTCATTGGCCGCGACCAGGATCGGATCGCGGAAGCCGGCACGCTTGAGGTCGAACAGGCCGCCGAACCCGCCGAGAGCGGCGTCGGCGCCGGCGCGCGACGTCGACCGCGCGATACCCTTGATTGCCTCGACGAGGGCATTGCCGGCGTCTATGTCTACGCCTGAATCGCGATAAGTGATCGGCCTGGCTGGGCCGTCCGCTGGCTGGCTCATTGGACCTCGGAAGGGGTGGATCCCTACTTTCGCCCGAATGTGAACGGGTGATGGGGCCTCCTACCAGCTCGCAGGCGGGTCGGCAACGGGACAAGGACGCTGGAGGATCGATGTGACGGCACTTCCCCGGATTTCTCTTGTGATCGCAGGTGCCCTTTGGGTGCTCGCGCCGGGTATGCCGCAACAGGCTGCCGCAGCCGCGAGCAAGGTTTTCACGGTCGCCAACTATCCCGTGGAGGCGACGGCCAAGGACGCCGTGGCGGCCAAGGAGAAGGCCCTTGCCGACGGCCAGCAGGCGGCGCTCGGGGCGTTGCTCAAGCGGCTCGTGCCGGTGACGGCATACAACCGGCTCGACCATCTGAAGGCGGTCCAGGCCGCCAACTACATCGATGGCGTCGCCGTGCGCTCGGAGCAGAATTCGAGCACGCGCTACATCGCAAGCCTCGACTTCTCATTCCAAGCGGATGCGATCCGCGATCTGCTTTCGCGCGAGGGGGTGCCGTTCGTCGAGGACCAAGCGCCGCGCATGGTGCTGGTGCCGGTAACGGCGGAAGGCAAGGAGGGCAGCCTGCACTACCGCGCGGCGAGCGGGAGCTGGGCGCAGGTGTGGAAGGGGCTCGACCTCGAGAACACGCTGACGCCGGTCAAGGTTGAGTCGCTGCTTCCCGTCATTCACGAGGATACCATCGTGGCTGCGCTCAACGGCGACGATAGCGTGGAGCGGGTCCTGACCGGCGAATACAAGGCCGATTACGTCCTGTTTGCCATTGCGGAGGTACAGGAGGGCGGTAAGGAACTCAATGTGACGCTGGCGGGCATCGATGCGGCCGGGCTCGTCTCCTGGCGGCGCGCCTACAAGGTGGCGGACGGCGACGTCGGCTATACCATGGAGCTTGCGGCGGTGATCACGCAGGGCGTGCTCGAGGGGCGCTGGAAGGTCGCCAAGTTGGAGGAGGCGCAGGGCGGCAATTTCGGCCACGGAACGGGCGGCGGGTTCGCCGGCGGTGGTGGCGAGGTGCACATGTCGGTTGCCTTCACGAGCCCCGACGAGTGGAACGATCTGCGCGGCCGGATCCTCGATCTTCCGGGTGTAGATGACGTCAGGATCGGCGTCGTTTCAGCCCGCACGGCGGATGTCTCGGTCCGCTATCCAGGCGGTGGCGAAGCGCTTTCCGCGGCATTTTCGCGGCAGGGCCTCACCCTGACGGGCGAAGGCGGATACTGGACTCTGCGCTCCGGATACTAGTGTTACGACGTCGTCTCTATAAAAAAGCCTTTAATCTCAATATTCGAGGGGAGCTTCCGGCGTAAATTGGGTCTGTTCGTTACAAGGCCAGCCGGGATAAACTGAACTATGGTTGTGCTTCGCGTCTCAGGCCCCCGACACTTGAACATCCCGAACCTCATTACGCTCGGACGGGTCATTCTGGTGCCCGTCGTGTTCTGGCTCCTGGTTTCCGGGCAGACGCAGCTTGCCTTTTTCGCCTTCGTGCTCGCCGGCGTGTCGGACGCCGTGGACGGCTTCATCGCCAAGCGTTTCGGCCTTGCGACAGAGCTCGGCGCCTATCTCGATCCTTTGGCCGACAAGCTTCTCATCGTCTCGATTTTCGTCGCGCTCGGTGTCTTGGACGCGCTGCCGTCGTGGCTCGTCATCGCCGTGGTCTCACGTGATATCCTTATCGTTCTCGGCGTCATGCTGGCTTGGCTGCTCGATCATCCGGTGCGGATCGCGCCGCTCGTCGTCAGCAAGGCCAATACGGTGGCGCAGATCGTGCTCGCGGCAACGGTGCTTGCAGACGATGGGTTTGGCCTCGGCCTCGAGACGCCGCGCATCGCGCTGGTGTGGATTGCGGGCGTACTTACGATCGCCTCGCTTGCGGCGTATCTGCGTGCTTGGCTTCGGCATATGTCTGGGTAAAGTCCCCCCGGGCGGCGACGCGAAGTCTGCCGACGAGCGGAGACGAGGAAGGCCATGCGCGCCGAGCGGCAGGTTCTGTTCTGGGTGACGGCGTCGTTGCTGCTGATCCTCATGATCGCGGTGCTGAAGGATATCCTGCTGCCGTTCGTCGCCGGCGTCGCTATCGCTTACTTTCTGAGTCCGCTTGCGGATAGGCTCGTGGCGCTCGGTCTCAACCGGATCGTGGCATCGCTTTTGATCGTCGTTTCACTGGCCGTGATCGTTGTGGCAGCCCTGGTGCTCATCGTGCCGGTTATCCTCGCGCAGGCTCAGGATCTGGCGGCGGCGCTTCCCGGCGAGCTCACGAGGCTGCGCACCGCGATCGACGCCTGGGCGCACGAGCGGCTGGGTCCGGGGGTCGGGAGCCTCGATGCGCAGATCGCCCGTGCGTCGGATGCGCTTGCGGCCAACTGGGCGAGTCTGGCCGGGTGGGCGGCGAGCTCGATCTGGGATCGCAGTCTCGCGATCGTCAACTTTTTTGCTTTGGTCCTGGTTACGCCGCTGGTCGTTTTCTATCTGCTGGTGGATTGGCATCCGATGCTCGAGAAGGTCGACGGGTGGTTGCCGAGAGACCATGCGGATTCGATCCGCACGCTGGCATCCGATATGAACGACGCGGTCGCGGCCTTCGTGCGCGGCCAGGGAACGGTGTGTATCATTCTCGGCATCTACTACGCGGTGACGCTGTCGGCGATCGGACTCAACTACGGGCTTCTGATCGGTGTCGTGACGGGGCTTCTGGCGTTCGTTCCGTTCGTCGGCTGGGCGTTGGGTTTCATGACCGCCACTGCGGTTGCGGTAATCCAGTTCTGGCCCGAGATGGTGCCGATCATGCTCGTCGTCGGCGTGTTTCTCAGTGCGCAGGCGCTCGATGCCGGGTTTCTCAGCCCCACCATTGTCGGCTCCAAGATCGGACTGCACCCGGTGTGGCTGATCTTTGCACTGTTCGTCTTCAGCTATCTTTTCGGGATCGTCGGCACGCTGGTGGCCGTTCCGCTCGCGGCCGCGCTTGGCGTGGTCATCCGCTTTGCGCTCGACGTCTATCTCAAGAGCCCGGTGTATCGGGGTGCGCCGGCCGCGCCGGGAGCGCAGTCATGACGCTCCGAGCCAAAGCAGAGCCCGAGCAGCTGGTGCTCGCGTTGCCGCACCGACAGGCGCAGGAGGCCGAAGACTTTCTGGTCAGCCGATCCAATGCGGCGGCGGTGGATCTTGTCGATGGATGGCCCGGCTGGCCGCTCCCAGCGGCATTGGTCGTTGGGCCGGCGGGCGCGGGGAAAAGCCACTTGGCCAACGTTTGGCGTCTGCGCTCGCAGGCCCTTCTCGTGGCGGCGCAGCGTCTCGACGAGTCGGCGGTTCGACTGTTCGAGGAGCGGCGGACGCTCGTGGTCGAGGATGTCGATCGCGGTATCGGCAGCGAGCAAGTGTTATTTCATCTCCTCAATCTTGCGCGCGAGAAGGCAGGCTCGATCCTGCTCACGTCCCGCGCGGCGCCCGGCGAGATCGAGATCGCATTGCCGGATCTGAGATCGCGCCTCAGGGCCATCCCGCCGGTGATGATCGAGGCGCCGGACGAAGCGCTCATCCGCTCGGTGCTGGTGAAGCTGTTTTCCGACCGCCAGCTCGCGGTCGAGCCGCACGTCATCGCCTACCTTGCTCTGCATATGGACCGCTCGATGGATGCGGCGCTCAAGGTGGTCGCCGTCTGCGACCGGCTGTCGCTGGCCATGCAACGCAAGGTCACGCGCACGATTGCGGCAGCCGCGTTGGGGGCCGTCGCCGAACCGGAAGACGGAAGTGCGACCGAGGCTGGGGATACGAACTAAACTGTCATCATAGTGTTGTGATACGTGGGCTCTTTTCGAGAACAAGAACAGACCGCAGGACAGAGAAGATGGTTTCCGCAAAGGGAAAGCTGAAGACGGATGCTCGCGCGTCGGCGCCTGCCACGCCGGTTCCGGAAGGCGCGGCCCGCTTCTACAACCGTGAGCTTTCGTGGTTGCAGTTCAACCGGCGCGTGCTCGAGGAAGCCCAGAACAAGAACCACCCGGTCCTGGAGCGCCTGCGGTTTCTATCCATCTCGGCGTCGAACCTCGACGAGTTCTACATGGTGCGTGCGGCCGGCATCTATGGGCAGATCGCAGCGGGCGTGACGACACTCACCCAGGACGGGCTGACGCCCAAACAGCAGCTGGTCGAGATCAACCGCTTTGCCGCCAAGCTGGTTGCCGACAAGCAGGAGTGCTGGAACGACGTTAAAGCCGACATGGCGGCCGCGGGCATCGAGATCGTCGAGCCGGAGATGCTCTCCAAACTGGAAACGGCTTGGCTCGAGCAGCTTTTCATGAGCCACGTGTTTCCCATCCTGACGCCGATCGCCGTCGATCCGGCGCACCCGTTTCCGTTCATCCCGAATCTCGGTCTGACGATGGTCGTCTGGATGCAACGCAAGAGCGATGCAAAGGCGATGAGCGGGCTCATACCTATTCCGAGTCAGCTCGAGCGCTTCATTCGCCTCAGGACGGATGACGCCGCCAAGGCCAGCCGGTTACGCTTCATTCAGCTCGAAGAGATGATCGGCATGTTCATCTCCGAGTTGTTTCCGGGCTTCGACGTCGAGAGCCAAGGTGCGTTCCGCGTGCTGCGCGACAGCGACGTCGAGCTGCAGGAGGAAGCCGAGGATCTGGTGCGCTCGTTCGAGACGCTTCTCAAGCGCCGCCGCCGCGGGCATGTGATCCGGCTCGAACTCGACGCACGCATGCCCGACCGGCTCAGAAAGTTCGTCATCGACGAACTCGAGGTCGGGGAGGAGTCCGTCTTTCTCAAGGAAGGCCTGCTGGGTCTCGCCGATACCGCCCAGCTGATCGTCGCCGATCGACCGGATCTCGTGTTCAAGACCTACAATCCGCGTTTTCCGGAACGCATCAGGGAATTCAACGGCGACTGCTTCGCGGCCATCAGCAAGAAGGACATCATCGTCCACCATCCTTACGAGAGCTTCGACGTGGTGGTGCAGTTCCTGCGCCAGGCGGTGGCGGATCCCAACGTCATGGCCATCAAGTGGACGCTCTACCGCACCGGACGCGATAGCCCGATCGTGCAAGCCCTCAAGGAAGCGGTGGAAGCCGGCAAGTCGGTGACGGCGGTGGTGGAACTCAAGGCGCGCTTCGACGAGGCGGCCAATATCCGTTGGGCGCGCGACCTCGAAAAGTCGGGCGTGCACGTCGTCTATGGATTCATCGAGCTCAAGACGCATGCCAAGCTCGGCCAGATCGTACGGCGCGAAAACTCGGAGCTCGTCACCTACTGCCACATCGGGACGGGCAACTATCATGTGCAGACTGCGCGTATCTATACGGACCTCTCGCTCTTCACGACGGATCCGGCGATCGCGCGCGACGTGACGCGAGTCTTGAACTTCGTCACCGGATACGGCGAGCCGGCGGAGCTCGAAAGCATGGCGGCGAGCCCGCGCGGCATCCGGCAGCGGATTCTGGATCATATTCACCAGGAGGTCGCGCACGTGAAGGCTGGCCGTCCCGGTGCCATCTGGATGAAAATGAACTCGCTCGTGGACAGCCAGATCATCTGTGCGCTCTACGAGGCAAGCCAAGCAGGCGTCGAGATCGATCTCGTGGTGCGCGGCGTGTGCTGTCTCCGGCCCGGGATTCCGGGGCTTTCGGAGAACATTCGAGTGAAAAGCATCATCGGGCGCTTCCTGGAGCATGCGCGCATGTACTGCTTCGGCCAGGGAGAGGGGCTGCCTTCGCCGAAGGCGGCCGTCTACATCAGCTCGGCGGACATGATGCCCCGCAATCTCGACCGGCGTGTCGAGGCCATGGTGCCGATCAAGAATGCGACGGTGCTCGAGCAGGTGCTCGATCAGATCATGGTGGCCAATCTCAAGGACAACCAGCAGAGCTGGGAGATCAAGGCGGACGGGTCGTCGGCGCGGATCGTGCCGGGGCCCGGCGAAGAGCCTTTCAATGCGCACAAATACTTCATGACAAACCCGTCGCTCTCGGGGCGCGGGCAGGCGCTGAAAGAGCATTTTCCGCCGCGGTTCGATTTCCTGCAAAAGGACTAGCCGGCCCGCCATCGTAAAAAGAGCCATGGTATCATGGGCTTGTCAGGGCCTTTCGCAAGAGCGGAACGGCTCGGTGCCGAGCCGCAACTCGCGGTAGATTTTCTCCACGTTCGCACTAGACCCGCGGCCCGTCACACCCTATCAGGGTGTCGCGTGAGTAACGTTCTAAACGCATGATTCAGAGCGCGATTTGCGGTTCGTCCTCTGCAATCGGATACGCTCGCATTTCAGGCAGGTCGCGGTGAGCTTGACGCAGGTGTTCAGCGGGCGCGGTAAGGCAACGGAGCTCGAGCCGCTCGGCGTGATCGACATCGGGTCGAACTCGGTGCGGCTCGTGGTGTACGAGGGTGCGGTGCGGGCCGCGCTGCCGCTCTTCAACGAAAAAGTCCTGGCAGGGCTCGGCAAATCGATCGCGTCCACCGGGCATCTCGGCGAGGAAAGCGTCGAGCGAGCCCTCGAGGCGTTGCGCCGGTTTCGCGCCATTGCGCGCGTTCTCAAGGTCAAGAACCTGCGCGTGTTGGCAACGGCCGCGGTGCGGGATGCCGTGGACGGGCAAGGCTTCATCCAGCGGGCTCAGGCGGTGGTCGGCGTGCCCATCGAGGTGCTTTCCGGCGCCAAGGAGGCGCAGCTTGCCGCGTTTGGAATCCGCATGGGTTTCATGGGTGCGGACGGACTTGCCGGCGATCTCGGCGGCGGCAGCCTCGAGGTTATCGACATCTACAAAGACCGGCTCAACGACGCGGCGACGTTGCCGCTCGGGGGCCTGCGTCTCATCGACCAGACCGGAAACAAGATCGAGCGCGCCTTGCCGGTCGTCGACGAGCAGATCGCGCAGATCAAATGGCTCACGAACGGGCGGGGGCGGCCGTTCTACGCCGTCGGCGGTACGTGGCGGGCGCTTGCCAAGCTGCACATGGAGCAGACCAACTATCCGCTGCGGGTCATGCACGGCTATGCGATCCCGACGCGGGAGGCCATCGAGTTCTGTCAGTTCGTGCGGCGCGCCAAAAAGGTCTCGGCGCTGCCGGGCATGGACGACGTGGCGCGGGCGCGGCGCGACGTGGTGCCGTTCGGCGCGCTCGTGCTCGAGCGCCTGCTCGAAGCGCTTGCGCCGTCGGAGGTCGTGTTCTCGGTGTTCGGCATCCGCGAGGGATTGCTGTTCAGCCTGATGCCGCCGCACGAACAGGAAAGGGATCCGCTGCTCTCGTTCTGCGAGGACTATGCGCGCCAGAAATCGCGCTCCCTGCTCCATGCGCAAGAGCTTTGCACGTGGACGGATGCGCTGTTCGAGGAGGGTGGACCCAAGGAGACGGACGAGGACCGGCGCCTCAGGCACGCGGCCTGCCTCTTATCCGATATCGGCTGGCGGGCGCATCCCGACTATCGTGGCGAACAGAGCCTTAATGTGATTGCGCATGCGGGGCTGTCCGGCATCGATCATTCAGGACGTATCTTTCTCGCGCTCGCCGTCTACTATCGCCATGTGGGCGCGGACGAGGGCAAACCGGACGACTTTTCGGCCCGTCTCAAGCTCGTGGTCAGCAAACGGGCGCAAAAGCGCGCCAAAATCATCGGCGCGGCCATCCGGGCGGCCCATATGCTCTCGATCGGTATGCCGGGCGTTATCGACGAAACCAAACTTTTCTATGAAGGAACCAAGCTGGTCCTCAGCATTCCCAAGGCTTACAGCGCCCTCGACGGGGAGCGATTGAGGCGCCGCTTCGCGGTGCTGGCGGAGCTGCTTGCCCACGAGCCGGAGATCCGGCTTTCGACCTGACGGGGGTGTGGCTTCCGCGACGCGTTTTGATCTGGCTTCGGGATGGCGATATCCCGTATCTATCGAAGTCCTGCCGGTCCCAATATCAACTTTCTCGGTCTCACGCGCTCCAGGATATAGCTCCACTATGGCCGACGATCCCTATCAAGTCCTGGGTGTGACGCACACCGCCACGGACGATCAGATCCGCAAGGCCTATCTCAAGCTCGTCAAGGAGCTGCACCCGGACGTCAACCCGTCGAAGGTGGCAGAAGAGCGCTTCAAGAAGGTGACGGCCGCGCACGACATCGTCGGCGATCCCGAACGCCGGCGGCAATACGACACCGGCGAGATCGACGCGTCGGGCGAGCCGCGGCGCTCGACCTGGCGGCCTCAAGGCGCGGGAGCCGGTGCCGGTGCGCGCGGTCGAGGCGGGCCGATCTTCGAAGATTTCGGCGACATGTTCTCGGATATCTTTTCGGGTGGCGGGCGAGGCGGTCCGCGGGGCGGTTTCTCCGTGCCGGGACGCGATGTGCGCTACACGCTCGAGGTGGACTTTCTCGAGGCCGTGCAGGGCGCGAAAAAGCGGGTGACGCTGCCCGACAACGGCGTTCTCGACCTCACCGTTCCGGAAGGTGTCACCGACGGGCAGGTGCTGCGGCTTCGCGGGAGAGGCGAACCCGGTGCCGCAGGTGGTGAAGCCGGTGATGCGCTGGTCGAAATCCGGGTGCGCGGGCACCGCGATTTCAGACGTCAAGGCGACGACATTCTGGTCGAGGTGCCGATCACGATCGACGAGGCCGTGCTTGGCGGGAAGGTCGAAGTGCCGACCGTCGGCGGGCGGGTTCAGCTCACGATACCCAAGGGCACGAGTTCAGCTCAGGTGCTGCGCCTCAAGGGCAAGGGCGTGCGCAATGCGACGACGGGGGCGACCGGCGACGAGCTGGTGACGGTGCGGATCGTGCTGCCGGACGAGATCGACGAGGGGCTGTCGTACTTCCTGTCCGAGTGGCGGCAGAAGCACAAATACGATCCGCGGAAGTAGATAGACACAACGGTCAGGCCGCAACCGTTGCGGGCAACGAGGCTGTCCGCGTCTGCTGCCCGTTCTCCGCGTCAGTGTTCGGGGAGGCCGATGGCGAGGACCTCGCCCTTGGCGAGGGTCAGGGCCAGCTCGCCGCGCTTCAATTTCAGAGCGTCCTCACCGAACAACTGGCGCCGCCATCCCTTCAACGCCGCGACATCCGGATCGGCCTCGCTGGCGATGCGCTCGAGATCGTCGGAATCGGCAATCAGGCGCGGCGCGACGCGGTGGCGGGCTGCCGATGCCTTGAGAAGCACTCTCAACAGCTCGATGGTGGCGTTCGCCTCCGCCGACATGGGCTGGCTGTGCGGGATCGGCGGGAGCGTCTTGGGGTCGCGCTCTAGGCCGCGCTGGACGACCTCCACGATCTCGCGCGCCCGCTGCGAGCGCGCGAAGCCGTCGCTCAAGGTCCGCAGCTCCGAAAGCTTGTCCGGGCTGGTCGGCTGCTGGTTGGCAATGTCGTAAAGCGCTTCGTCCCTCAAGATGCGTCCGCGCGGGACGTCTTGCGCCTGCGCGAGGCGCTCCCGCCAGGCGGCCAGCTCGATCAGGACGGCGAGCGCCTTGCGGTTCTTCACCCGCATCTTGAGGCGCTGCCACGCGTTTTCGGGATGGCTCTCGTATGTGGACGGGGCCGTCAATTCAGCCATCTCCTCGTCGAGCCAGGATTCCCGGTTCGTGACCTCGAGCTCGGATTTGAGGTGGACGTAGATGTCCCGCAGGTGCGTGACGTCGCCGATGGCGTAGGTGAGCTGCTTTTCGGAGAGCGGCCGCCGGCTCCAATCCGTGAAGCGCGAGCTCTTGTCGAGATCGCGGCCGGTGACCTTCTTGACGAGATTTACGTAGCTCACGCTTTCGCCGAAGCCGCAGACCATGGCGGCGATCTGGGTGTCGAAGATGGGCGTGGGGATGAGGCCGGCTTCCGAATAGACGATCTCGATATCCTGGCGGGCGGCGTGGAACACCTTCACGACGCGTCGATCCGCCATCAGATCGTAGAAGGGCTTCAAGTCGATGTCCGCAGCGAGCGGGTCGACGATCACCTCCTCCTGCGGCCCCGCAAGCTGGACCAGGCAGAGATCGGGCCAGAACGTTTGCTCGCGCATGAACTCGGTATCGACGGCGACGTATTCGCCGGCCGCGAGTCTGGAGCAGGTTTCGGAAAGGGCAGAAGTGGTGGAAATTACACGCATTGCGCGACGGTTATAGACACGGTCGGTGCCACTGTCGCTAGTTCGTTCGGTGGAGAATGCATTTTCTTCGCTTGGGGGCGCAGACATGCCGCGGGCAACGCGCTTGGCGGCGCGGATCCGATCGCTTGTTGCGCGGTGCGCTGAGCGTCGGATGCCGTGGCTTTGTCCCAATAAAAATTCTTCAAAACCGTAAATTCCGCGCGACCAACGTCTGGTCAAGAAATCGCGTCTGATGTATAAAATCTGCAAGATGCGGGTTGATTTCGAGCGTTCTTCGCAAGAGGCGAAGTTATCTGGAATTTGGCGCTAATTTTAACGTCAATTCCGGCCCGATTTGTCGGCGGTCGATTTCGCGAAGCTCCAAAGTCCAAAGAAAGGCGCGCTTGCGATTTGTGCGTGCGCGGTCTTTTGCGAGTGCTGCGATCGTTGTCGCGTGGCGTAGGAGTTTGTTGTGCAAGAGCTGGGCAGGAATAGGCCGGTCGGTACCCGACCTTCCGCGATCCAACGCTATCTCTTTGAAGGGCAAGCCTTCGAGAGGGCGGCCAGCGGTGCCGCCGTGCAGCTTATCGCGCGCGATGCATTCGTCGCCGAGACAGCCGTCAAGCTCGACCAGATGAGTCTCGAGATGAAGTCTCTGGGGCGCGATCTGGAACTCATGAAGGGCGATATTGCCGAACTTCGAGACGAGGCCTCGCGCGGGTATTGGTTTTCGGAATTTCTCGATCGCGAGCATAAAACACGCACAGCCAAGGTCGAGGAATTGTCGCGCCGATTTGACTATTTGAAATCCCGGTTTGATACAATCGACGGAAATTCAAAGGGCGATTATCACGCTTTTCAGAATTTTGAAGCGGTCAGCCGTCGTTTGACCGAACTCGGCACGCTTGAAAGGGATTTCCGGGACGTGTCCTGGAAGCTCAAGCTAAGTGTCGGCCTGTTCGCCGCGTCCTTGATGGTTTGGTTCGCGATGTTGGCCATGGGCTGATCATCTCCGGTTTCAGGAGATTGCGCGGGATTGCTCCGGCAGCCGTGCGACGGGCCAAAGGCGGCTCACAATCAACGCTGTTCAATCCGCCTCTGGCCGGTGGCCTCCAAAGCTTGACTTTGGGGGGGCGGCATGCGCTTTTCCGCCACTTCAAAGCGGTCTCAGGCGGAACTCTCGGCACATGGCAGCGGGTAAGAAAGCAGCGGCAGGTGAAAGCCAGGCGGGTGCGGGCGGCGGCAAGCTACATCGCTATCGCTCGCACACCTGCGGGGCGCTCAGAAGCTCGGATATCGGTACCTCGGCGCGTCTTTCGGGCTGGGTGCATCGCGTCCGCGACCATGGCGGCGTGCTGTTCATCGATCTTCGGGACCATTACGGGTTGACCCAGGTCGTGGCCGACCCGGACAGTGCGGCCTTCAAGGGCGCGGAAGCCGTTCGTTCGGAATGGGTGATCCGTGTCGACGGCCTCGTGCGCAAGCGTCCGGACGGCACGACCAATGCCGAGCTGCCGACGGGTGAGGTCGAGGTCTATGCGACCGAGATCGAGGTGCTCTCGGAGGCCAAGGAGCTTCCGGTGCCGGTGTTCGGCGAGCCGGACTATCCCGAGGACCTGCGGCTCACTTATCGCTTCCTCGACCTGCGTCGCGAGACGCTGCACGCCATTATCATGAAGCGGCTCGCGATCACGCGCTCGATCCGGCAGCGGATGCACGACGCGGGCTTCAACGAGTTTCCGACGCCCATCCTGACGGCCTCGTCGCCCGAAGGCGCGCGCGACTTCCTCGTTCCGTCGCGCATCCATGCCGGGAAGTTCTACGCGCTTCCGCAGGCGCCGCAGCAGTACAAGCAGCTGCTGATGGTCTCCGGCTTCGACCGGTATTTCCAGATCGCACCGTGCTTCCGCGACGAAGATCCGCGCGCGGACCGGCTGCCCGGCGAATTCTACCAGCTCGACCTCGAAATGAGCTTCGTCGAGCAGGAAGACATCTTCCGGACCATGGAGCCGATCCTCACGGATCTCTACGAGGAGTTCGCGGACGGCAAAGCGGTCGACCGCGGTTGGGCGCGCATTCCCTATGACACGGCGATCGCGAAGTACGGCAGCGACAAGCCGGATCTCAGAAACCCGATCGAGATGGCCGACGTGACGGAGCATTTCCGCGGCTCGGGTTTCAAGGTCTTCGCGGGCATGATCGAGAAGGACCCGAAAGTGCGGGTGTGGGCGATCCCCGCACCGGCCGGCGGGAGCCGTGCGTTCTGCGATCGCATGAACGCCTGGGCGCAGAAGGAAGGCCAGCCGGGTCTCGGCTACATTTTCTGGCGCGAGGACGAGGGCGCGGCGGGCGCCGGGCCGATCGCCAAGAACATCGGCGCCGAGCGGGCCGCGGCTATCCAGGCGCAGATGGGGCTCAAGACGGGCGACGCGTGCTTCTTCACGGCGGGCGATCCGGCACGCTTCTACAAGTTCGCGGGTCTTGCCCGCGACGAGGTCGGGCGCGAGCTCAAGCTCGTCGATCAGGGCCGCTTCGCGTTTGCGTGGATCGTCGACTTCCCGTTCTACGAGTGGAACGAGGACGAGAAGAAGATCGATTTCTCGCACAATCCGTTCTCCATGCCGAAAGGCGGCCGCGAGGCGCTCGAGGCGGCCGAAAAGGAGGGGCGCGAGGCGCTGCTCGCCCTCAAGGCCAACCAGTACGACATCGTCTGCAACGGCTACGAGATCGCGTCCGGCTCGGTGCGCAACCACAGCCCCGAGACGATGGTGAAGGCGTTCGAGATCACCGGGCTCGGCCGCGCCGAGGTCGAGGCGCGCTTCGGCGGCATGTACCGCGCGTTCCAGTATGGCGCCCCGCCGCATGGCGGCATGGCGGCCGGTATCGAGCGCATGGTGATGCTGCTCACGGGCTGCACCACGGTGCGCGACGTGGCGCTGTTCCCGATGAACCAGCAGGCCAACGATCTGCTCATGGGTGCGCCGAGCGAGGTGTCTCCGAAGCAGCTGCGCGAGCTCTCCATCCGCGTCGTGGCGCCGGAGAAGAAGTAAAATCAGCGGCCGCCGATGCCGAGGCCGTCGAGGTAGATCAGCACGGCGGCTTCGAGCAGCTCCTCCGCACGCATCGGGATCGGGCGGCGGGCCTGGTCGCCGCGGGCGAAGAGCGCGGCCATGCCGTGCGAGAGCGACCAGATATGCAGCGCCATCATCAGCGGCGGCGGGCGGCGGTCCTTGGGTAACGTGGCGATGATCGCCTCGCAGGCTTCGCGCAGGACGCCGAACGCGCGGTCGCCTTCGGCCTGCACCTCGGGATAGTCGGAGAGGGACAAACCGGATTCGAACATGGCGGAGAAGTAGGCGGGTTCCTGGCTGGCGAAAGCGAGATAGGCGCCGCCGAGCCTGTTGAAGGCCTTGAGCGGTGTCGGTCGTCCGCTGTCCCAGGCGAGGGCGAGCGCGCGCGTAAAGGCCTCGAAGCCGCGCTTGGCGACGTCGGCGATCAAGGCGTCGCGATCGCGGAAATGGCGATAAGGTGCGGCCGGCGATACGCCTGCAGCGCGTGCGGCCTCGGCAAAAGTGAAGCCGCCCGGCCCCTTCTCGCGAATGAGGTTCAGCGCGGCCTCGATCAGGGCCTCACGCAGGTTTCCATGATGGTAGCCGCGGCGTGCGCCGGGGCCGCGGTCCTTGTGCCAGGTCATGCAGGGCAGTGTAGCTTATTCGGACGCTGCGGGCAGCGGGCAACAGGCAGGCGGCCGAGACCAGGGGGTTGAGAAGGTGACAGTCATTTATGTCGATGCCGATGCCTGTCCGGTGAAGGAGGAGGCGTTGCGGGTTGCGGACCGGCATGGCCTCAAGATCGTCTATGTGTCGAATACCTGGATGCGGCTGCCGGAGGGCCTGCTGGTCGAGCGTGTGGTCGTTGCGGAAGGCCCCGACGCCGCCGACGATTGGATTGCGGAGCGGATCGGCAAGGGGGACATCGCGGTGACGGCCGACATTCCGCTTGCGGCACGGTGCATCAAAGCCGGCGCGCAGGCCATCGGGCCCCAGGGCAAGCCGTTTACGGATGCGAGCATCGGCATGGCGCTGGCGATGCGCGAGCTCAATCAGCACCTGCGCGAGACGGGAGAGAGCCGCGGCTTCAACGCGTCGTTCACCCGGCAGGATCGCTCGCGCTTCCTCGAGGCGCTGGAACTGGCCGTGCAGAAGGCGAAGCGGGGGCAGTAGGCAGTAGGCCCGTTGCAATCCTAGCGCTTGATGGCGCGCAGCTCCTCGGTAATGCGGGCCGATTGCGACGGCCAGCTCGCGGCCAACCAATCGTCGGTGCCGAAGAGCCAGTACCAGAAGCGGTTGCGGCGATAGTATTTCTCGACGGTGACCCTGTGCATCTTGTCGACCGTGGCCGACAGCGACTCCAGCATCTCGATCGGTCTGCCGGCCGCTTTCTCGAGTGTCTCGATGCGGGTCGTGAGCGTGGCAAACGCAGCGGTGGCACCCTCGGCCTCGCGGTCGAGCGTCGTCGCGAGTGCGGTGTGGTCGGAATGCACGCGGGTCAGGCCGTCGTGCACCTCGCTCAGATCCTGGGTGATGTTCTCGCCCAGCGTTGCGAAGCCGTCCTGGTTGCGCTCGGTCAGGCGCTCCAAAAGATCGCGCAGTTCGGCGCGTTCCTGCGCTGCGGACGCGGACGCACTCTCGGCGCGCGTCACGAAGGCGTTGAATGCCTGCTCCAACGTCTCGAGGCGCCTGTTGGTCTCGGATTGTGCGTCGGTCGCGGCCGCGTGCTGGGCGTCGCGCGTCACCGTCAGCGCGTTCAAGTGCTCGACGATGGGCTGGGAGACGAGAGCCGGCTGCTGCTCGACCGCGGCGCCGATGGATTTGATGCCGTCCGAGAGAGCCTGGACGGCTGCCCGGCCGGTTTCGCGCTCGGCGCTCGCTGCCGCCTCGATCGTTTCTAGGCGAATGAGAAGCGGGCCGATGTCTACGGCCGGCTTTTCGGCCAGGGCCTCGACGGCGGCGCGGGTGACGGAGATCTCCCCTTGCAAGGCCCGCTCGAGAAGCCCGAGGCGATCCTGAAGGACGCCCGAGTCCAAACCTGGGCTGCGGCCCGCGAGAAAAGCCTGCTCCAGACTGTGCAGACGATCTCCGAACACGGTTCTCTCTTGAGCGATGCCGCCGAGGCGGGTCGTGTCTTCGCGTTGTGCCATGAGCTCTCGCTGCAGGTCTTGCAGCACTCCCGATAAGATCTTTCTCTCGTTCGCAAGTTCGATGGTGAGGGCGCGGAGCGAGTGCTCGATGGCGTCGATCCGCGAATGCTGGGTGGTGACGGTGAAGTCGGCGGCGACGCCGCGGGTGGACTGGTTTGCGGACGGCCCATTGCGGGGACGCTCGCGGAAGCCATCGCCGTCCGGCCCTGACTCGACCGGCCGGGCGGTTGCGGGCAGTCCCCTGAGCAGGGTCGTAAACTCGATGCCGCTGTCGAGGAGGACGTAGACGAGGTCCGGAACTCCGGCGGGCGCCTGACGCCGGTCTGCGTGGGCTGCCGCCAGACGCAGGGCATCCTCAACAGCTTCGGCGCGGCGCGGATTGGTCTTGCCGTTGCCGTGAGCGGCCGGGATCTCCGTCGCGATCACGGTGGCGGCTTCCCGGCGCAGGCTCGCGATGCGGACGCCACGGTGCTCGAGCGCGTCAGCCGCCTCGTCGATGCGGGTCAGGGCATAGATCAAATGCTCGAGACGCACCTCGTCGGCGCGGTGGGCAGAGGCGACGTCATAGGCGTGGTTGCAGCAGTCGAGCAGCGTCTCGTCGACCCAGATGGGAGCGGCGCGCGAGGCACTGGCGCGGGCGCGCGACGATGTGACAAACGGCTCCGACTGCTGGGAAACGGCGAAATCCCCCGGAGTAGCCTGAGGCGTCCTCAGGTCCAGATCGTCGCCACGATACCCCATCCCTTACTCCCCTTACGCGACGCGGCGGGGCTCTTGTCCCCTTTTTCCGGCTCCCAGGCGGAAAACCATACCCTCCTACCTTACAGCGTTCGAGTGGCGGCGCCATAGGCTCGCGAATTTGGTAAATAACGCTCGGCAGGATTCGTCTCGGGTTCCCGGGGTGACTTGCCCTGCCGGTTCGCCTTGACGAGGTCGGATTCCGGCGCAAGAAGGCAGTCGAACCAGGAGAAAGGCCGATGTCCGAGCCCAACGCTCGCCGCCGCCCCAGCAGGACAGCGCGTCGTGCCTCGGGCGCAGGGGTGCTGGCGGTCGTCTGCCTAATGCTGCAGTCGGGCGGCTTTTCGCCGGTGCTGGCGGCGCCTGGGGATGCCAAGCCCTATGACGACAAGCTGATGCGGCTGGCGGAGATCCTGGGTGCGGTCCACTACCTGCGCGAACTCTGCAGCGCCAACGACGGGCAGCTCTGGCGCGAGAAAATGAAAGAGCTTTTGGACACCGAAGGCGGCACGGCGATTCGCCGCGCGCGACTGACGCGCAGCTTCAATCAGGGCTACCGCAGCTACCGGCGCACCTACGTCACGTGCACGCCGACGGCCCAATCCTCCATCGAGCGTTTTCTTGCCGAGGGCATCCAGATCGGTGACGGCCTGGCTGCGCGATCGCCCTGAATCTGAATGGAAGTCGGCCGGATCCTCGAATGGTCGGCCGTCTGCCGGTCGGTACGCCCAGTAGCCAGCAGTTTACTGTGAATTGCCGCAGCATCTAGTCGAGCGGGACGCACGTGTTAGGTGTAGCGTCTCAAGGCTTGAGAGTCGTCGGGCGCGGGGGTTTCGCCAGCGATTTCAATTTGGCTTCCTGGGGGAAGGACCGAGATGGACACGCAATTCGATCTGAACACGTCCGAGGATCTCAGTTTTCGGGCACTGAGCCTCATACTTGCGGCTTGGGACGAGGGTGCCGAGAGTGGCGTGGCGCCGGAGCAGATGGCTTATGCGGCTCTGTTTACGGCGCTGACGGATCTGGTGTCGCTTTACGGCGAGGACGCCGTCAAGAAGCTCGCGGGCGGCCTCGAGCGCCGGATCGAAATGGGTGAGTTCACGCTGGACCGCAACGTTCAGTAGTCCTTGAAGTTGAGCGCCCAGGAGGCGTTCGCCAATCAATGCTCGAAACTGAGGTGTCGTCATGCGACCCGGGCCCGCGCCTCGGGCGGGCGCTCAGTCGAGCATTTTCAGCATCATCTCGCCGACCAGCAGCGCGCCGAACCCGATCAGCAGCACACCCGCGATGCGGTTCGTGTAGGCTAGGTGCGCAGCGCTGAAGCGATGGCGCAGGCGGCCGATCAGGTGTGACAGGCCGAGCCACCACAGGAAGCTGCCGCCCATGATCGACGCCACCATCGTCAGCGCGTCGACATAGCTGTGCACCTCGACGAACGTCGAGACGCCGCCAAAAATGGCAAACAAGCCGAGCACGGCGCCGGGATTGGTGATGGTGAGGAAGAACGTTTTCGGAATGTCCCAAGCATAGTCGCGCAAGGAGGCTCCGTCCGCCGTCTCGGCCTCAATGTTCGCAAGCCGCGGGGGCGCGACATACATTCTGACGCCGAACGCGATCAGAGCCAGACCGCCGACGATCTGGATGGCTTGGCGATGGTATTCGATGGCACCCGAAATGGCGCCGACACCGAGACTCGCGAAGAGGGCGATGAAGCCGTCGCCGAGCATGGCGCCGATGCCTGCGGCGAGGCCGCCCCAGAAGCCGCGCTCGATCGCTCGCTGGATGCACAGCACATTGACGGGGCCAACCGGAGCCGCGACAAGAATTCCGATCAGAATTCCAACGGGAATGATGAGCAGGTTGGGAACTAGCTGCATGCGCGCCACCGCGGCGACCGCGCTTTAGGAAACTGCGGCATTGCACCTCGAATGGGGCCTGGCCACACCGGGTTCGAAGAAGGATCAGCGAGATTCATGGGATACGGACAAAGGGTGCTTTCACTCGCTACCGATGGGAAGCGGCGCGCTCGCGGCTCAAAATGCGCGGAGCGGAAACGGACCCTCACCATGCGCGCTCGGCGGCCGATGGGCACAGTCGGCCTCGGCACGGTTCTATTGGTAACGGCGGTGGTCTTTCTTGTCTATGGCGATTGGCCGGGCTTTCAGGCCGTGGCCGGGGATAAGGCCACTCCCGATCGCGTGCAGCCCCAGGAACGGGCCTATCACGGCGCGCTGCCGCAAAGCGTCATCGACATGCGCGAGCAGATTCTCGCCGCGGTTCATGCCGGCGACGTGGCGGAGCTCAAGGGCGCCATCGAGTGGAACGAGATCAAGCCCGATTTCGGCCCGGCGGCGAACGACGATCCGATCGGTTACTGGAAGCGGATTTCTACCGACGGGGAGGGCCGCGAAGTGCTGGCTGTCCTCGCCAATGTTCTGGCGCTGCCGCCGGCGCGGCTCGCGATCGGCAATGATCCGGAAAACACCACGGTCTACGTGTGGCCTTATCTCGCGGAATTGCCGCCCGGCAGCTTGATGCCTGGGGAGGAGGTCGACCTCTATCGCCTGCTGCCGGCGGAGGCCGCAAAAGCGGCGAAGACCGCAAAAAAATGGCCCTGGTGGCGGCTCGCGATCGGCGCCGACGGGACGTGGCACACGTTCCGGAAATACGATTGATGCGCGGGCTCTGGCGGCTGGGCGCGGGGATGCCGCCGCGGCGCTTGGCTACGTTGCCTGATGAAGAACCATGCCTTTCAATATGTTCGGCGCGACTGCTGTACGGGACTGGAAGGATGAGTATAGTGCGCCCATGTGCATGGCTCCCGCTTTGCGGTGAGGCATAGGTTTCAAGGTTTTCAGAAGGTTGGTGGCATGTTGCGTTTCAGGTTTTGCGCGCTCGCTTTCAGCGCTGCGTTCGTGGGTTTCGGCGCTGGCTCGGATGCGTCGGCACAGGGGCTCTCTCAGTTCGGCAGTTGGGGTGAGGCACCTGAGCGCTCGGCAAAGCCCTCGTATCTCGGCGCGGGTCCGGCAATCGCCAAGCCTGTGGATCTGGCGTCGGGCGGCGCGCGGCCCTCGATCTCGCCCAAGACGCCGCAGACCGTGGCCTTCCAGAATGGCTTCCGGCAGGGCTCAATCGTGATCGATACGGCGGGGCGCAAGCTTTACTACACGCTGTCGAACGGCAGCGCCTATATGTACCCGATCGCTGTCGGCAAGCAGGGTTTCGCTTGGAGCGGCGTCGAGCAGGTTTCGCGGATCGAGGATTGGCCGGACTGGATCCCGCCCAAGGAGATGCACCAGCGCAAGCGCGGCCTGCCGCTGCGCATGACGGGCGGTCTCAACAATCCGCTCGGAGCCAAGGCGATCTATCTCGGCAGCACGCTCTATCGCATTCACGGCACGAACGACGCGGGCTCCATCGGATCGGCATCGTCGTCGGGCTGCTTCCGTATGCATAACGCTCACGTTGTGCATCTGGCCGAGCACATCAATGCCGGGACGGTCGTCTACGTCATGCGGCGGTTGCCGAAATCGGGCGTGATCATGCCCCCTGGCGGCGGCGCGCAAGAGGTCAAGCAGCAGGCCGCTCCCGCTCAGCCGGACGCTCCGGCCGCACAGCCGGCGCAACCTCAGGCTCCAGAGGCCGCATCGCCGCCATCCGGGCAGGCCGCTCCGCCGGCTGAGCAGCCGTCAGGAACGAGCCAGGGCATCTAGCAAGGTGGGCTTGGCTGCGACGTTTGAGGCGCGCCGGGGGCATTTCTCGGGCGCCTAGTGTCGCGTATAGACGGCACTCGGCACGGGTTCCGGCGTGCGCCCGTGGATGAGCGGCGCAATCCGGTGGTGCCGAGGCGCCAACTCGAATAGGATGCGATTCTGACCACCACGCGGGCCTGTCCCGCGAGGTTAAGACGCGCAAAGTGCGCTTATCGGAGCAAACGAGGTCAGGATATGAGCAACGCCATCTCACTCGAGCTTCTGGCCTTCAACCTGAAGCTCCTCGGTCGCCAGCGCCGCAAGAGCCTGTTGATCAGCGCGGGCCGCCCCGAAGACAAGAAGCGCATGCTTCCCGCCATCCGGCGCATTCTCACACTCGACGTCGAACTCTACGCGACGCCCGGGACCTACCGCTTCTTCGCTCAGCACGGCATCAACAGCACCGAGATCCACAAGATCACCGACGGGCGCTCGCCCAACATTCTTTCGTTCCTCAAGGCCAACCGCTTCGATCTCGTCATCAACGTCTTGACCGGCGACGAGGATTACGACGAAGGCTCGGATGCGAAGCTCATCCGCAAGCTTTCGATCGAGAACGGCATTCCGTTGATCACGGACGCCGACGTCGGCATCGCCACACTCGAGCAGATCATCATCGATGCGGAGCGCGGCACCTATCGCTACCGGCTTGCGGACGACAGCGAGCCGTGGAATCTGCGGCTGCGGTTCCTGGCGGCTGCCGAGCGTCACGGCGGCCTCGCCAATCATCATGCGCACTTCGACAAGGCCTATCTGATCACGCATGAGAACCTGCGCTTGAGCCAGGTCGACATGCAGAAAAAGTGGGAGCTCTATCGCTACCTCAAGGAGAACTATACGCACGACGATCTCGTCGAGCGGATCAGCCGCGGCCTCGAAACCATGATCCAGCAGGGGGCGACCTACTGCCGGACGATGGTGGATGCCGACAGCACAGTCGGTCTCCTGCCGATCAAGGCGGCGCTGGAGGTGAAGAGGCGCTATGCGGATCGCATCCTGTTCGAGGTCGGCGTGCAGCCGCTGCAGGGCGTGCTCGACCCCGCATCCTTCGCCCAGTACGCCGAGGCCTGCGAACTTGCCGACTATTGCGGCGGCCTTCCCTCGCGCGACCGGCCGAAGCCCGAAAAGCATCTCGACGTCATTCTCTCGCTGGCCAAGAAGCTCGGCAAGCCGGTGGACGTGCATATCGACCAGGAGAACAATCCGCTCGAGAACGAGACGGAGCTCTTGGCCGAGAAAACGATCGAGCACGGCATGCAGGGGCGCGTGTTCGGCGTGCATGCGATCTCGCTCTCGGCCAAGGACGATCGGGAGCAGGACCGCATCATCGAGAAGGTCCGCGAAGCCGACATGGGCATCATCATCTGTCCGTCGGCCGCGCTCAGCATGAAGCAGCTGCCGATGACGGCGCCGTTGCACAACTCGATCGCCCCCTACGTAAAGCTCCGGGAGGCTGGCGTGCGCTGCTATCTTGGCGTCGACAACGTGCACGATCTCTTCATGCCGATGGTGGACGGCGACATCTGGACCGAGTGCCGGATGCTGATGGAGAGCACGCGGTTCTACGATATCGACGCGGTGGCGGAATGGGCCTGCCAGAAGCCGATCGCGGCCAAGCTTCCAGGCAAGGCCAAGCCGGTGGCGCAGCTGGCGCCGGCCGCGGCCGGGACTGGCGAGAAGGAGACTGCCAAGAAGCGGGCGGCCGGCGGGCGCCGCGGGCGTTAGGTTTTCGACGCAGGCCTTTGCCCGGCAGCACGATAGTCCAAAGGTTGCGGCTTTTCGTATCCGAGTGCCATGGGAATGACGGCCGCAACAGCACCTCACGTGGCGATACTCGACGATCGGGGTGCCGTGGCCGTTGTGGGCGCGGACGCCGAGAAGCTGCTTGGCGGGCTGATCACCAACGATATGGCCCGGCTCGCCGAAACGCCCGCCCTCTACGCGGCACTGCTTTCGCCGCAGGGCAAGGTGCTGTTCGACTTCTTCGTCGTGCGCACGGCCGAAGGCTTTCTGCTCGAGACGGCTCGCGAGAAGGCGGAAGGGCTCGTGAAGCGGCTCTCCATGTACAAGCTCCGCGCGTCGGTCGAAATCCGCGACGTATCGGAGGATTATTCGGTTGCGGCTTTGTGGGGCGCATCGGCGGTCTCGTTCGGGGAGGCTGTGGGCGCGCACGCGTTTGCCGATCCGCGTTTCGCGCCGCTCGGCATCCGCATCCTTGCCGCGAAGGATCAGGCGGGCGATGTGGTCGCTCAGACCAAGGCCGGGCTAGTCCCTGCCGAGGCCTACCATGCCTATCGCGTCGGGCTCGGCGTGCCGGAAAGCGGGCGAGACTTCGTGCTCGGCGACACGTTCCCGCACGAGGCGCTGCTCGATCAGCTCAACGGAGTGTCCTTCACGAAGGGTTGCTTCGTGGGCCAGGAGGTGGTGTCGCGCATGCAGCACCGGGCGACGGTGCGCAAGCGCGTCGTTCCGGTGGTGGCCGAGGTTCCCTTGCCCGCCGGACCGCAGCCGGTGCTGGCCGGCGCGGTGGAGATCGGCCGGCTGGGTTCGGTCGCCGGTGCGCGGGGGCTTGCCCTCTTGCGGCTCGACCGGGTCTTCGAAGCGCAGCAGGCCGGCGTGCCGGTGACGGCCGATGGCGTAGCGCTCTCCGTCGAGGCGCCGCCGTTCGCAACTTTCGAGATTGGGGCTCCGGCATGACATCGTCCAAGTCCGAGAAGCTCGTGCGATGTCCCTGGGCGGGCATCGAAGATCCTCTTTATGCGCGCTACCACGACGAGGAGTGGGGTGTGCCGCATGCCGATGAGCACCTCCTGTTCGAGAAACTTATGCTCGAAGGCTTCCAGGCGGGGCTGTCGTGGATCACCATCCTCAGGAAGCGCGAGGCGTTCCGGCGGGCGTTTCACGATTTCGATCCCGCCCGTATCGCGCGCTACACGCAGAAGGACGTGGCGAGGCTGATGGCGGACGCGGGGATCGTGCGCAACCGGCTCAAGGTCGAGGCGACGATCGACAACGCAAAGGCGTATCTCGCGCTTCGGAAGCGGCAGACGCTAGGTTCGTTCCTGTGGCAGCACGCGGGCGGCAAACCGACGATCAACAGGGCCGAGAGTTTTGGCGACGTGCCTGCCACGACGGACGTCTCGCTCGGCCTCTCCAAGGCGCTCAAGAAGGAGGGCTTCCGTTTCGTGGGGCCGACCACGGTCTATGCCTTCATGCAGGCGACGGGCATGGTCAACGATCACCTTGTCGGCTGTCCTCGTCACGCCGCGTGCGCGAAGCTGCAGCGCACGTTCGTGCCGCCGCTGGTCTGATGCCATGGGCGAGCCGATCGATACCTCCAATGGCAAAGCCGAAGCGCGCGCGTGGCAGCGGATGCTGTCAGGGCGTCGCCTCGATCTGCTCAATCCGGCTCCGGGCGACATCGAGATCGAGGACATCGCCCACGGGCTCGCGCGCGTCGCGCGCTGGAACGGCCAGACGCACGGAGCGCACGCATTTTCGGTCGCGCAGCACGTCTTGGTGGTGGAAGACATTTGCGCTGCGCTCAATCCCGAGTGGTCCGCCGAATGGCGTCTTGCCGCGCTGCTGCATGACGCTCCCGAATATGTGATTGGAGATTTGATAAGCCCCTTCAAGACGGCGATCGGGCTCGATTACAAGGCCTTCGAGATGAAACTTCTCGAAGCCATTCATGTGCGGTTTGGGGTGCCTCCACGCCTACCGGATCGCATTGCCTCCGAGATCAAGCGCGCCGACCGAATCGCGGCATTTTATGAAGCGACGCTGCTGGCAGGCTTTTCCCGGGCCGAAGCCCTTGTTTTTTTTGGTAAGCCGGAAGAAACGAATTTCACACTCACGCAACGTCTTTCGGCGCTTGCACCTTTGACCACGGCCGACGCGCAGCGGCTGTTTCTCGAACGTTTTGCGGCGCTCACGCATGCGCGTTGACGCATGGATTGGGAGAACATTTTGAGATTGCGAATTTATTCCTGATCGCGGGAATAAAATCGCGCTCGATTGGCTCCCGAAAATCGCCATGATCAGGTTTTAGCGGGCAAAGGCTTAAAGGAGCTTGTGCCATGGTCGCAGATATGAACTTCAAGCGTCGAATTCGCGAAGTGGATTCCGACGTGGAGGCTACTCATCACGTGGCAACGCGCAGCGAGCCAGCGGGCGTCGAAATCGGCCTCAACGCCGCGATCGTCGCGGTCATCGACGATGAGCCGGTGGTGCTCGTGATCCGCAGCGAGGCGGAGCCTGTCGGGGTCGATGGCCTTCCGTTCGGGCCGTTCTCACCCGTCGCGCACCGTACGCTCGAAAGCGGGCTTCGCGCCTGGGTGGAGGAGCAGACGGGGCTCGGGCTCGGCTACGTGGAGCAGCTCTACACGTTCGGTGACCGCGGGCGTCACGCCGAGCCTGGCGATGCGTCGCCGCATGTGGTCTCGATCGGCTATCTGGCGCTGACGGAAACCGGGCACGCGCACGATCTCGCGCATGGGTCCTGGCGGAGCTGGTACCAGTATTTTCCGTGGGAGGACTGGCGCAGGGGCAGGCCCGAGATTCTCGCGGCTGAAATCGAGCCGCGTCTCAAGCAGTGGGCGCAGAGTCCGGCTTCGCGCACGGCGCCTCAGCGGCCGGTGCCGAAAGAGGATCGTATCCGCATCTGCTTCGGCATCGATGGCGGTGCCTGGGACGAGGAGAAAGTGCTCGACCGGTTCGAGCTGCTTTACGAGGCGGGGCTGATCGAGGAAGCGCGTCGTGATGGGCGCGATGCCGGTGCGTTGTGGGGCAGCGGGTTGCCGCGGCTCGGTGCGCCGATGAAGTTCGATCACCGGCGCGTTCTTGCAACCGCCATCGGGCGCGTGCGTGCGAAAATCAAATATCGCCCGGTGATCTTCGAGCTGATGCCCGACGACTTCACGCTGTTCGAGTTGCAAAAGACGGTGGAGGCCATTCTCGGTCCGCATCTGCACAAGCAGAACTTTCGCCGCCTTGTCGAGAGTGCAGGGCTTGTCGAGCCGACCGGCGAGGTCAAAACGCAAACGGGCGGACGGCCTGCGAAGCTTTTCCGCTTCCGTCGCGAGGTCGTGCTCGAGCGGCCGGCACCGGGTGTGCGCGTGAAGGCCGTGCGGACATGATCGCAGGATGCTTGCAGCGCGGCGGGAGGGTTTGCCGCGCTGCAAATATTTTCGGCAACGGCCTAGAAAATCGTCGTCCGCTCAATTAGATTCGTTGTGTGCGCTAAGTGCTCTCTGTGAGCATAATAAGGAACCTTAGGGTTCCAAGAGCGTAGGAATGACTGGCCTAAGGCGGCCGGTATTTTTCAGGGCCCTCATATACTCAAGTGGAGTATATGATAGCTTGGAGGTGAAAAATGGCTCTCGGTTCAGCCCATTCGGCTCTCACGCTCGATCGCGGGGACGCTTGCGCGCCGCGGTCGCGGGGCGAGGATCGGATCACCCCGCCGCTGGCGTTCACGCCCGCGTTGCGTCGTGAAATGGAACCGCTCTACGAGCGCGTGAAGCACGTCGTGACGCCGATGGAGTGGGTGCACTACGCCCCCATCATCAAGGCGATCAACGAGCTCAAGCGGGAGCGCAATGCCGTCATCCTGGCGCACAACTACATGACGCCGGAGATCTTCCACTGCGTGGGCGATTTTCGCGGCGACAGCCTGCAGCTCGCGAAGGAAGCAGCGCGCACCGAGGCCAGCGTCATCGTGCAGGCGGGCGTGCACTTCATGGCCGAGACGTCGAAGCTGCTCAATCCGGACAAGACGGTCCTCATTCCCGATCCGCTGGCGGGCTGCTCGCTCGCGGCGTCGATCACGCCCGAGGACGTGCGCGCGTTGCGCGTCGCCTATCCCGGCGTGCCGATCGTCACCTATGTCAACACGAGCGCGGCGGTGAAGGCCGAGTGCGATATCTGCTGCACCTCGTCCAACGCGGTGAAGATCGTCGAGAGCCTCGGCGCGCCGCGCGTGCTGCTCATTCCCGACGAGTATCTCGCCAAGTACGTGCAGACCAAGACCAAGGTCGAGATCATCGCGTGGAAGGGTCATTGCGAGGTGCACGAGCGCTTCACGGGCGAGGAGATGGAGGCGATGCGGGCCGCGGAGCCCGGTCTCAAGATCATCGCGCATCCCGAGTGCCCGCCGGACGTGATCAATGCGGCCGACTTCACCGGGTCGACGGCGGCGATGATCGACTGGGTGAAGACCAAACGCCCGCCCAAGGTCGTGCTGGTCACGGAATGCTCGATGGCTTCCAACGTTGCGGCGGAAACGCCTGACGTGGAGTTCGTGCGGCCATGCAACCTGTGCCCGCACATGAAACGCATCAGCCTCGAGAAGATCTACGAGGCGCTGCTTTACAACCGCTACGAGGTGACGGTCGATCCGACCGTCGCCGAGAAGGCCCGGCGCGCTGTCGAGCGCATGGTGGAGGCTTCGGTCTAGCAACGTCGGGCGCGCGACGAGCGCGCCCGCCCGCGAGACGTGGGAGTATCGACCCATGGACTTCGAACGCACACGGCTTCTGAGCCCCGGTTTCGCCGATCCCCGTCATGCGCTGGGAGCGGGCGATATCATCGTGATCGGCGCCGGGCTTGCAGGACTTTTTACCGCGCTGAGGCTGGCCCCTCTGCCGGTGACGGTGGTTGCGGCTGCGCCGCTTGGCGAAGGTGCCTCCAGCGTTTGGGCACAGGGCGGCATTGCGGCCGCCGTGGGCGAGGGCGACACGCCGGAGCGGCACGCGGCCGATACGATCGCGGCCGGGGGCGGCATCGTAGATGCGCATGTCGCCGAGGTGGTGGCCGCGGAGGCGCCGTCGCGTATCGCCGATCTCCTGCGCTACGGCGTACCGTTCGACCGCGATCTCGCGGGGCATTTCGTGCTGTCGCGCGAGGCTGCGCATTCGCAGGCCCGCGTCGTGCGTGTGTCGGGCGACCGTGCGGGCGCGGCCATCATGCAGTCGCTCATAGCAGCGGTGAAGGCGACGCCATCGATCCGCGTGCTCGACGGGTATGAGGCGCTGGATCTCATTTCGGATGCCGGCTCCGGCAACGCGGACCGCATCACCGGCGTGCGTCTGGTGCGCACCGAGGCCAAGCGCACGGGCACCTTCGATTTCATGCCGGCGAGCGCCGTTGTGCTGGCAACGGGGGGCGCAGGTGCACTCTATTCCGTGACCACAAATCCGATGTACGCCCGCGGCGAAGCGATTGCCTTTGCGGCGCGTGCGGGCGCGGCGATTGCGGATGCGGAGTTCGTGCAGTTCCATCCGACCGCGATCGATGCCGGTATCGATCCGGCCCCGCTTGCGTCGGAAGCGCTGCGCGGCGAAGGGGCGAGGCTGATCAACGGTGCCGGCGAGCGCTTCATGCTGGCGCTCGATCCGGCCGGAGATCTCGCCGCGCGAGATGTCGTCGCGCGGGGCGTGTTCGCGGAGATCGCGGCCGGGCGCGGCGCGTTTCTCGATTGCCGCGCGGCGATCGGAGCGGCTTTCCCGCAGGCGTTTCCGACCGTCTATGCGCATTGCCGCGCGGCAGGCGTCGATCCCGTCACGCAGCCGATTCCGGTTGCGCCGGCCGCGCACTATCACATGGGTGGCGTGGCGACAGACCTTGCCGGGCGCACCTCCCTCGAAGGTCTGTGGGCGGTGGGCGAAGTGGCGTCGACGGGGCTGCATGGTGCCAACAGGCTTGCCTCCAACTCGCTGCTCGAAGCCGTCGTGCTCGGAGCGCGTGCAGCCCAGGATATCGGCCGTCTCGTCTCGCCGGGCATGGCGCATCCGATCGCGCGGACGTATCGCACGGGCGCGGAGGAGACTTTGGATGCTGCCCGGCGCTCGCGTCTCTCTCAGCGTCTGCGGCAGACCATGAGCGCGCATGTGGGCGTTGTGCGCAACGGCGCGGGGCTCGAGCAGGCGCTCGCGATCCTGTCCGAGATCGGCGAGGAGGCGGGCGACGATCGCGTGGTCGTCAACATGGCGCTCGCCGCCGAGATCATTACGGGTGCGGCTCTGATGAGACCGGAAAGCCGTGGTGCGCATTTCCGGTCGGACTATCCCGAGCCGGATCCGGCACTGCAGCATCGGAGCGCGGTGACGCTGGGCGAAATCCGGGCCACGAGTGCGCGTATCGGCCGCTCCGCTCCGCAGCCGCGCTGCGAGGAGCTGCAGACGTGAGTGCCGCGTTCGATGGTGGACTTCCGCAATTGTCGATTGCGCGCGCGGTCGAGCAGGCTTTGGCCGAGGATCTTGGCTCGCGCGGCGATCTGACGACGGACGCCACCGTTTCTGCCGACGCGACTGCGGTGGCGACGTTCGGTGCTCGGCGCGAAGGCGTGATCTCGGGCGTTGCCGTGGCGGAGGCGGCGTTTCAGGCTGTCGACACGCGCGTTGTGTTCGAAGCGCTGGGCCGTGATGGTGACCGTGTTCAAGCGGGGGGCGTGGTTGCACGCGTATCGGGACCGGCGCGGGCGCTGCTGACGGGGGAGCGCGTGGCGCTCAACTTCCTTTGCCACATGAGCGGCATCGCCACGCTGACGCGCCGCTATGTGGATGCGGTTCAAGGCACGCACGCGCGCATCGTCGACACGCGCAAGACGACGCCGGGCCTGCGCGCCTTCGAGAAGTATGCGGTACGCTGCGGCGGCGGGGCCAACCATCGCTCGGGGCTCTACGACGCCATCCTGATCAAGGACAATCACATCGTGGCCGCGGGCGGCGTGGAGCCGGCGATTGCCTCTGCGCGCGCGCATGCCGGTCATATGGTCAAGATCGAGGTCGAGGTCGGCGACCTTGACGAGCTCGCGCAGGCTCTCAAGCATCCGATCGATGCCGTGCTGCTCGACAATATGGATGTGAAGGTCCTGCGAAAGGCCGTAACGATGGTTGCGGGTCGCGTCCTTACGGAAGCTTCCGGTGGTGTGACGCTGGATACGGTCCGCGCCATCGCGGAGACGGGGGTCGATCTCATCTCGGTCGGCGCGCTCACGCATTCGGCGCCAATCCTGGATCTCGGGCTCGATTTCATCTCCTAGAAGACGGTCCCCGCGTTTACCTCAGGCGCAGGTAAATGCGTGAATTGGCAGCACGTATTCGTACGCGCTTGATTTCGCCGCAGTTGTCGCCCATGTGTCGGATGCCTCGGATCGAGGCATTTCGGGAGGGCTCTATCGATGGTTTCCGGTATCGTAATCTATGGCCTGGCGGCGATCGTTGCCGCTGCGTTGGCCGGATTCGTCGCCGGTTGGAAGAACCGCGACTACTCCTTCTGGATGGCGTGGTGCTTCATCTTTCCGCCGCTGATCCTGTGGCTGTTTCTGATGCCGAAGAAGCAGGGTTCCCGCCCTCGCCGGCCCAGCCTCGACGAGCTCGATCGCATCGAGCAGCGCGACCTCACGCTCTAATCTTCGTCCGGCGTTTCAGGCCTTAAGCTTGGTGCGAATGGCGGCCTGGGCGGCTGCAAGGCGTGCGATCGGTACGCGGAACGGAGAGCAGGACACGTAGTCGAAGCCCGCGGCATGGAAGAACGCCACGGACGCCGGGTCGCCGCCGTGCTCGCCGCAGATGCCGATCTTTAGTCCGGGCTTTGCCCGCCGTCCGCGCTCGACGCCCCACCGCACCAGCTCTCCCACTCCCTCCTGATCGATGGAGACGAAGGGGTCGGCCTCGTAGATACCTTGCGTCGCGTAAGCCGTGAGAATGGGTGCGGCGTCGTCGCGGGACAGGCCCAGGACCGTTTGGGTCAGGTCGTTGGTGCCGAAAGAGAAGAAATCCGCGCCGTCGTCGCCCGCCGACAGCTCGTCGCCCTTGAGGCAGGCGCGCGGCAGCTCGATCATGGTGCCGATCTTGTAGGTGAGGCGCGCACCGGTCTCGCTTTCGACGGCCTCGGCGACGCTGCGAATGATGCCGGCCAGGATGTCGAACTCGCGACGGTAGGCCACGAGCGGGATCATGATCTCAGGCTCGACCGCAGCGCCCAGGCGCTTTTCAGCCTCGATGGCAGCTTCGAAGATGGCCCGCGCCTGCGTCTCAGGAATCTCCGGATAGCGGATGGCGAGGCGCGAACCGCGCAGGCCAAGCATGGGGTTGAACTCGGAGAGCTCGGCGATGCGGGACTTGATCTTGTCGACCGGCATATCGAGGGCGGTGGCGACGGATTCGATCTCGCGTTCCTGGCGCGGCAGGAACTCGTGCAGCGGCGGATCGAGGAGGCGGATCGTCACCGGCAGCTCGCCCATGATCTCGAACAACTCGACGAAGTCGGCGCGTTGCACGGGCAGGATCTTGGCGAGGGCTGCGCGGCGGCCGGCTTCGGTGGTGGCGCAGATCATCTCGCGCATGGCGAGGATGCGGTCGGCGTCGAAGAACATATGCTCGGTGCGGCAAAGCCCTATACCCTGGGCCCCGAACGTGCGCGCCTGGCGGGCATCCTTGGGCGTATCGGCGTTGGCGCGCACAGCGAGGGTGCGTGCTTCGTCGGCCCAGGCGACCAGCTTGGCAAAATCGCCGGAAAGCTGAGGCTGGCGCATGGGCACGATGCCGGCATAGACGCGGCCCGTCGCGCCATCGATGGTGATGACGTCGCCGGCCTTGAACATTTTCTTGCCGATGGTCAGCGTCTCGGCTTTCTCGTTGATGCGCATGGCGCCGGCACCCGATACGCACGGCACGCCCATGCCGCGCGCAACGACGGCGGCGTGGCTCGTCATGCCGCCGCGCGCGGTCAGGATGCCGGCAGACGCATGCATGCCGTGAATATCCTCGGGGCTCGTCTCGGTGCGCACGAGGATGACATCGCGGCCCTGCTGCTTCTGTCGCTCGGCCTCGTCGGAGTTGAAGACGATGCCTCCCGCGGCGGCACCGGGTGAAGCGGGCAGGCCGGAGGTGAGCAGCTCCTTTTCGGCGTCCGGATCGATGGTCGGATGCAGGAGCTGGGTGAAGCTCGACGGATCGACGCGCAGCACCGCCTGATCGCGTCCGATGATGCCTTCATCGGCGAGATCGACCGCGATCTTGACGGCTGCTTCCGCGGTGCGCTTGCCGGAGCGCGTCTGCAGCATCCACACCTTGCCGTTCTGAATCGTGAACTCGATGTCCTGCATGTCGCGATAACGGCTTTCGAGGGCCGTGAAGATCAGCTTCAGCTCCTCGAAGGCCCGCGGCATCTCCTCTTCAAGCGAGGGGTTCGGATCCTCGGCCTCGCGGCGCGCCCTCTCGGTCAGCGGCTGCGGCGTGCGTATGCCGGCCACGACGTCCTCGCCCTGGGCGTTGACGAGATATTCGCCGTAGATCTCGTTGGCTCCGGTCGAGGGGTTGCGGGTGAAGGCGACGCCGGTCGCAGACGTGTTGCCCATGTTGCCGAACACCATGGCCTGCACGTTCACCGCAGTGCCCCAATTGTCCGGAATGGCGTGCAGGCGGCGGTAGGTGACGGCGCGCGCGTTCTGCCAGGAGCCGAAGACGGCGGCGATAGCGCCCCAGAGCTGCTGGCCCGTGTCCTGAGGGAAGGGCTTGCCGATGGCGTCCTCGATGGCGCTCTTGTAAAGCGCAATTATCTTGCGCCATGCGTCAGCGTCGAGCTCGGTGTCGAAAGAGATGCCGTTCAGGTTCTTGAAGTTGTCGAGGATGTCCTCGAACACCGCGTGATCGACGCCCAGCACCACATCGCCGTACATCTGGATGAAGCGGCGGTAGCTGTCGTAGGCGAAGCGGTCGTCGCCGGAGTTGCGGGCGAGGCCGAGCACGGTGCGATCATTGAGGCCGAGGTTGAGGATGGTGTCCATCATTCCGGGCATCGAGGCGCGGGAGCCGGAACGTACTGCGACGAGCAGCGGTTTCTCCTCGCTGCCGAACTCGGCGCCGGTCTCGAGACCGATCCTGGCGAGCGCATCCTCCACTTGCAGAGCAAGCGCTTCCGGCAGGCGATGCCCGTTGCTGTAGTAGATGCCGCACACCTCGGTGGTGATGGTGAAGCCGGGCGGAACAGGCAGGCCGAGGCTCGCCATCTCAGCCAGATTGGCCCCCTTGCCGCCAAGAAGATTGGTCATACCGGCGCTACCTTCCGCTTCGCCGGCGGCAAAGTAGTAGACCCATTTGGGAGCCGCGTCGCGGGATGGCTCAGCCACTGCCATTTGGCCTCTCTCAAACCAAAGTCATGCGCAGGAATCCGGGGCGGTGCCGGACGCGGGACTGTGGCACAGGCGTTGCCATGCGCCAACACTCCCTTTAACAGTCCGACAGGCGCTCCATGCTTGCGCAGTCTCGATTTACACAGGGTTACTATGACGGATCACGTTGCCAAGGTTCTCGAGCGGCTGGACCGCAATTTCGATGCCGGTCTCGACCGGCTTTTCTCGCTCCTGCGCATCGAGAGCATCTCGACGGATCCGGCCTACAAGGCCGAATGCCGCAAGGCGGCCGACTGGTGTGCGGCTCAACTCACCGAGGTCGGCATTCCCGCTTCGGTGCGGCAGACCACGGGGCATCCGATCGTCGTCGGACATGACCGGGAGAAGGTCGCGAAGGGGACGCCGCACGTTCTCTTCTATGGGCACTACGATGTGCAGCCGCCGGATCCGCTCGACCTGTGGACGAAGCCGCCGTTCGAGCCGCGCATCGCTGCCGACAAGAGCAACGGCAAGGTCATCGTCGCGCGCGGGGCCGAGGACAACAAGGGTCAGCTCATGACCTTCCTCGAGGCGGCGCGCGCCTATAAGGAGGTCGTCGGATCGCTGCCGATCGCGGTGTCGGCGATGATCGAGGGCGAGGAGGAGTGCGGATCGCCGTCGCTGCCAGGCTTCCTCAAGAAAAGCGGCAAGGAGATCACCGCCGATTTGGTGCTCGTGTGCGACACCGGGCAATGGGACAAGGATACGCCTGCCATCACCACCATGCTGCGCGGGCTGGCGGGCATCGAGGTGATCGTCAAGGGGCCGTCGCGTGATCTGCATTCCGGAATCTACGGCGGGCCGGCGATGAACCCGATCCGCGCACTCGTGGGCGTGCTCGGCAAAATGCACGACGCCAAAGGACGCATCAGAATTCCGGGGTTCTATGACGGCGTCGTCAAGCCGACCAAGGCGCAGCTCAAGCAGTGGCAGGCACTTGGCCTCGATGCGAAGCAGCTTCTCGGGCCGATCGGGCTCTCGGTGCCGGCGGGCGAGACTTCGGTGTCGGTCATCGAGCAGCTCTGGAGCCGGCCTACCATCGAATTCAACGGCATCACGGGCGGCTATCAAGGCGCAGGGTCCAAGACCGTCATTCCGGCACGGGCGTCCGTCAAGATCACCTGCCGGCTTGTTCCCGGGCAGGATCCCGAGCACGTGCTCGCGGCCGTGCGCCAGTTCGTCGTCGACAACCTGCCGGCCGACTGCGAGGCGGAGTTTATCGGCGGGCACGGCAGCGCAGCCATCGGCTTCGACACATCGGCACCGGCAATGCAGGCCGCCGCCGGCGCCCTCGAACGGGAATGGGGTGCGAAAACGGTACTGATGGGATGCGGGGCGTCGATTCCGATCGTGACCTCGTTCAAAGCGGCGCTGGGCATGGATAGCCTGCTCATCGGCTTTGGCGTCGACGACGACCGCATCCATTCACCCAATGAGAAATACAACCTGAAGAGCTTCAAGAAGGGGGCAAGGAGCTGGGTGCGCATCCTGGATGCCCTGGCGCGGCAGGCGGCTTGACCTGATGCGAACGCCACCTCAACTCACGCTTCCGGGGCTCATTGCGCTGATCGTGGTCGCCGGCCTCCTCATGTATTTCGAGAAGAGCGGCAGCGGAGGGCCTTCGGCGCCGTCGCCGACCGCGTCCGCGCGGGTCAATGGCGATGCGCCGGGCGCGTTCGACTACTATTCCCTCGTGCTTTCCTGGAGTCCCACACACTGCGAAAGTCCTGAGGGGAGGGACGACGATGCGCAGTGCGCGCCGCGCAACGGGCGGCGTTATGCGTTTATCCTGCATGGGCTGTGGCCGCAGCACGAGCGCGGCTATCCCGAAAGCTGTCCCGCCGAGACGACCTGGGTGCCGCAGCCCGTGATCGACGGCATGCTGGATGTGATGCCGGGCAAGGGGCTGATCATCCACGAATATCGGAAGCACGGCACGTGCTCGGGGCTTTCGCCGAGCGCGTATTATCGCGTGGCACGGACGCTTTACGACAGCATCCGCATTCCGGACCGGTTCCGTGGTCCGACGAACGCGCAGTTCCTGGATCCGGACGATGTCGTGCGGGAGTTCGTGACGGCGAACGCTCAGCTCAAGCCCGACATGATCGCGGTGGCGTGCCGCGGGCCGGGCAGCCGGCTGCGCGAGGTCCGTATCTGCTTCTCGAAGTCTGGCGCGCCGCGGTCCTGCGGCGACAATGAGGATCAGAGGCAGCTTTGCCGAGGGAGCCGTGTGCATGTGCCTCCGGTTCGCTGAGGCCGCTCCTTTCGGTGACGGATTTGTGCTTTTTTTACAGCGCTCAGTTTGTGGATAACTGTATGCGGGTCCTCTCGTCGCCACATTGAGACTTGCTGGCGGGAGCAGCGAACAGCAAGCTCCGAGTCGTACTGCGTTTGGTTTTCGCATTGCGGAGCTGGACGCATGCAAGGATTTGCCAACCAACGCCGCCTGGCGCCGCTTCTCGAGGGCGGCGTCCCGGTTTCCGCGAAAGAGGGCGGCGGGGCAGGCCGCATCGACACGGTGCGGCCTGACGCGCCTCTCCGCCGAGCCCTGCGCGCGGCGCGGGACATGCTCGACGGTGTCGGCGGTCTCGGCTGGAGCATCATCGGCTTCGTCGGCGGCGCGGTGTTCTGGCATTTTGTCGGGTTCTGGGGGTTTGTCGCCGAGGTGGTGCTGGCAGGAGGGCCGCCGGTTGCGCCTGTGGCGGCGGTCTATGCTTCAGCCCCTTTGACGCGATCTGCTTCCGAGCCTGTCGCAGATGCGGGCGCCCCAGCGTGCACGCTTGTGTCCCGCGACCGGAAAACCGGTTTCACGACGGCCCGTCCCTGCGGACACAATGCTCCCGCGCTGCCGGCGGATTCCTATGAGGGGCGGCAGGACCGCATCGATGTCGCCGTGCAAGACGGGTGGATTCCTCTGAACAAGGATGGAAGGGTCAGTCCGTAAGCTGTAAACTCGGGGGAGGCGTGTTTTCGGCTGCGGTGTGGCAAAAGGTTCAAGGCCTTTCTAAAACAACGACCTCCGCGCTCGGGCGAAGATGAAGTCTCAGTTTTGAACTTTCTCTCGCCCGAAAGCTGCCCTCAAGCGGGCGTAACAGGCGCACCCTTCGGTGCTCTCGCGAGATCCTCGCATCATCACGATTTGTGGAGTTGGTCAGATATGAATTTTGCCGCTGGACAGAGCTGGAGCTATCGTGCCCCTCAAGGCTTCGAGGCCTCCCGGCTTTTGATCGGCGCCGTTGCAACTTTCGATCAGGACCGCACCATCGTCTGTTGTGCCGTCGTGCACGCGCCGCGGCGCCATGCGGACGGGCACCTCGACATGGTCACCATCCCGTTCCTTCCCCTGACACAGGCCGCATTCGAGGCCAGTGTGGTGGCCGCCGACGAGGCTCCCGCCGAGCTGCCGGAAGGCTTCGTCGAGAAGCTCACGGAATGGAGCAACGATCCGAGGGGACTGACGGCATTCACGGTGCCGTTCGACGGCTTTCTGGATCACCTCATCGCGCACCAGATGGCTGATATCGTCGGCCTCTCGGCGGCGTCGTGAATTTATTTTTGCAATATATATCATGTGGTTGCTTGAATATTCTTGAGACGTGCATTAGCCGGTCCGGCTAACGTTATCCATCGCTTAACTAAACGATGTGATTTTGATTCCAACGGCTTTGGGCCGTTCGGTGCGCGTATTTGCGCGTCCGGGAAGTCGGGCTGCATGGGCGGTGGGGAATGTTTACGGCGTTCCGACAATCAGAGCTGGTGACACGGCTTTTCGGCTGGCTTTTCGGCGTGCGCTCTCCTTCGGAGCAGGCGCCGACCCGTACACACGAACCCTTCCAGCTACCGATGCTTTTTGCCGTCCGTTCGCCTCCGGTGCCGGAGCGCACTGTGCCGGCGATCGCACCGTTCCCGGTCACCCGCTCCTATGCATGGTCCTTTGCGGCGCGTCTCAAGTCAGTCGCGGGCGAGAACGTCCCCAAGGCGCGAAAGGGACATCGGGCGAGGATGGCGGCCCCGGCGGGCAAGGCGGTGCCGAAGAAGCGGCCGCATGTGCTCAAGGTCTGCAAGCCTTCATCAGGCGTGCCGGCGACGGCGCCCTGGAGACAGGCCGATGTCCGCAGCTCTTCCCGCGCGGCCAATGTGGTCGCGCTTGTGGACCGTTCGCATCGCATGATCGGGCGTGGCCTGGTTCTCGAGCGTCTCGCAGCTTAGCCGTCGAAGCGCGGATTCGATCCTCACCACCGATATCGCACCTGCTATCCCGCTTTGCGCAGACGCGTGGTGCGCCATTCTGCTGGCGTGAGTGCGATGTAGCCGAGAGCGGGCGCGACAACGTCGGTGCCGTCGAGCTCTGTCGGATCGAGGCTCCAACGGCCGGCAAGGCGCAACACGTGCTCTTCCGTCGGATAGAGGATGATTTCGCCGCCGGCATCGCCTTTGCGGCCGCGGACGCCGCGAAAATCGAACAGCTTCATTCCGAGTGCACGCTCCTCCTTGGTCGTGCGGCCCTTGTTCCAGACGACGCCGGACTCCGTAATGGCGAACGCACGGACCACGCGCCCCTCGAGGAGGCGTGCCCAGGCAAAGATATCGATAGGGGGATAGGCGAAGAAGTACTGCACCTCGATAAACTGGCGGCCGAGGTGGTGGAGGAGCGGCATGCATTTGTCGGCGAAGCCGCGACCCACCGGATGGGGGAGCGGCAGGCCGACCACGAACGTCCATCCGTTGACCGGTGGCGAGATGAAAACGTGATCGGCACCAAGGTGGTTGTCGTAGACGGTGCCGATCCCCGATTTCCAGTTGCACGGTTCGGCGGCTATCAGGCCAAGCGCTTCGAGCACGGCATGTGTGTCGCGGCTTCTCACCGCCAGCCAAGCCATGCGGTACCCGAAGTCCGTGGGCCGATCGGGGATCTGCTCGTAGACAATACGCGCGTCGGCCATGCGCGGCGCGAGCACATAGGCCGCGATCGCAATTGTCAGGGCAACCATGATGGCAACGGTCAGAATCACGGCATGCTCTCCGCGCACGCGTTTTCTAGGGGGCGGGCCGGTGGCTGATCAAGAACCGCGCCGTAAGATCTGGGGAAAATCAATCGAGGAGCGGTGGAGCAAACGAGGCCAGCCGCCTCTATCGCCAGCCGCGGGGGGGCTGACAACCGGGGCAGGCTGGCCTCTCTTTCCGCCGCAATAGACCCTTTAGGGTCAGCCGTGGCGGCCGCAAGACGGACACGCGATGACGAGGGCGATGCGCGTCCCTCTCCTGGCCCTCTCCAGCGGCTGCCAGAGCGTGGCAGCGCGCGCCCCGATGCGGGTGGTGGGGCGAGAGGATCAGTCCCGAGATCAATCGCTGAGATAGTTAGCGGTGCTGAGTGACAACCCAATGAAGACTCTGCGACGGGCAAGTATCAGCATGTCGACGGCCGGCGCGCGCAAACGAAAAGACCGGGACATTTCGGTCCCGGTCGCGAAGACCTCGTGCACGAGGTCTTGGACTACAATCAGAATGTCGAGGGCTCCGGTTGCGCCCTCGGATAAGCCCCACTAGGGCAGCGTCACCTTGGCGGTGAAGACGAAGCGCTCGTCGCAGAGGCCCTGCGTCACGCAGGCGCCTACGCCTTCGTTGACAACGTCGATGTTGGAATCCCAGTAGCGGAAATCGAATGCGAATTTCTCGACGCCGAGCGTCAAGCCGGCGTTCCAATAATCGTACTTGTCCTTGCTGCCGCCGCCGGCGGTGAAGCCTTCGTCGCGATCGCCGTAAACAGTGCCCCAGGCGCCGCTGATAGACGGCGAGAAAATACCGACCTGCGGCAGCGCGTAGGACGCTGCGCTCTCGATCGTAAAGACCTCGCCGGTCTCGAGGCCGTAGTCGTCGCTCCAGTAGAAGGTCGTGCCGCTGGTCAGGCCCTTGATCCAGGGCGAGACCATGCTGTAGCCGGCCTTCAGCTCGACGTAGTCCAGCTCCGCGCCATCGTCATCGGCGCCGGGATAGGCGTAGTAGATGACGCCGAAATCGAACGTGACCGGACCCCACAACGGGCCGGGGCCCAAGGTGGGTTTAATGCCTGCGTAGAAGTCCACCTCGGCGGTGGCCGGCGGGGCGTCGTCGAAGTCGACGTTGGAGCCCCACACGCCGGCGTAGAAAATCCCGTAGGTGAAATCGACGGAGCCTTGGGCGGCCGGGTTCTCGGAGGTCTGCGAGATGCCGCGGAAGATATAGTCGCTGGTGCCGCCGAGCGTCACCGAATAGCCGAGCGAGCGCGGCTCGTCGGCCAAGGCTGCTCCGCCGGTCAGGGCGATCATGGAGCCACCAACGAGCATCGCATACGCCGCCTGCTTCAAACCTTGCATCGAACGACTTCCCCCAAACTCACGCGCTCACCCCTTGGCGAGAGGCGGTGCCCCAATCGAAACAAGAAAAGCGTAGAGGGGTTAAGCAAACAAGAGCAAAGGCCCGATGTCCTCAACGTGACGTGTGCCTTGTGTCTCCGACGCAACGCAAACGGGGCCTGCAAAGGCCCCGTTTCAAATGATCAAGTCTAGTCTATCCGGCGATCAGGGCAGCGTGACGCTGGCCGTGAAGACAAAGCGCTCGTCAGCCAGCGCTTCCTTGGCATCGGCAAGGTCCGTATCCCAGTAGCGGAAATCGAAGGTGAACTTTTCGACCGAGAGTGCCAGGCCTGCATTCCAATAGGTGTAGTTGTCGGTCGGGATGATTTCGCCGAACGTGTCCGGCTCATCGCCTTCCGCGTATCCGATCAAGCCGCTCACCGTCGGCGTGAAGATGCCGACCGCGGGCAGCTCGTAGGACGCCGTGCCCTCGATGGTGTAGACCTCGCCCACATTTTCCTGGTCGGGTTGGTACCAGAAGACCGGCTTCAACGTGAAGTTGGTGAAGGGCGACCACTCGGCGCCAGCCTTGAACTCGACGTACTCGGAATCCGGTGCGCCGGCCCAGGGATAGACGTAGTAGACCACGCCGAAGTCGAACGTCACGGGGCCGAGCTCCGGCTTGATGCCGGCATAGAGGTCGAGCTCGACGGGCTCGTAGCCATCGCCCTCGACCATCGAGCCCCAGATGCCCGCGTAGAAGATGCCGTAGGAGCCGTCCACGGAGGCCTGGAAGACCGGATTTTCCTCGCTGAGCGACAAGCCGCGGAAGATGTAGTCGCTGGTGCCGGTGCCGGTGACGGACCACTCGAACTCGTCGGCGAGGACCGGTGTGGCGGCGATGCACGCGAACGCCGCGGCGCCGAGGAGGTTGCGTGCGGTGCTTCCGAAGTGACGCATAGGACTATCCCCCAATACTCGCCCTGACCGATGGCCGGGCTTGCTAACTTCTAGGAAAGCCCTCTGCCACAATCCGGACAAGAGTTAAGTTCGATTCGAGCCGGGTGTTTCCGTTGACTTGTGGCGTTGCTGCAACCGTATGTACTGCAATCCGGTGCGGTTGCTCCTGGTTCAGCGGGCGGATGTTTCGCAATCGGCACCAAACAAAAACGGGACCCTTGCGGGTCCCGTTTCGCCTTTCGGTCGCTGCGGCCTGAAATCAGGGCAGCGTGATGCTGGTGGTGAACACGAAGCGCTCGTCGGCCAGGCCGTCGCCCTCGATGTTCGTGTCCCAGTAGCGGAAATCGAAGGTGAACTTCTCGACGGCGAGTGCCAGACCGACGTTCCAGTAGGTGTAGTCGTCGGTCGGCTCGCGGTCGCCGAAGAAGGTGCCGTCGCTATCAGCTTCCGAATAACCGATGAGGCCGCTCAGGGTCGGCGTAAAGATGCCGATGTCGTGGAACTTGTAGGCGGCCGTGCCCTCGATGGTGTAGACGGCGTCGGAGTTCGCCTGTTCCGGCACGTACCAGAAGACGGGCTTCAGCGTCAGGTTGGTGATCGGGGAGAACTCGGCGCCGACCTTGAACTCGACGTAGTCGAGCTCGTCCGGATCTTCGGCCCAGAAATAGGTGTAATAGACGACGCCCAGGTCGAAAGTGACCGGGCCCAGGACCGGCTTGAAACCAGCGTACCAGTCGAGTTCGACCGGCTCATAGTCGCCCGCAACCATCGAACCCCAGACGCCGGCGTAGAAGATGCCGTACGACATGTCGATCGACTGCTGATAGGCGGGATCCTCGTCGTTCAGCGAGAGGCCGCGGAACATGTAGTCGCTCGTTCCGGTCATGGTCGTCGACCAGGAAAACTCGCGATCCTCGGCGAGGGCGGGGGCCGCGAGGCAGGCCAACGCGGCGCCGCCAGCGATTAGGCTGCGAGCCTTGCGTAGAGTGTCGTGCATAGGAAGTCTCCCAAGGAACGGCCCAGGACGATGCACAACTCTAGGCGAGGCTTATAGAATCTCAGAGAATCTATTGATTAGAGGAAACTCCGTTGGAGAGTCGCGAACAAGTCAGAAGCGCAATATCCCCTTGGGTTTCCCCTATTGTGTAGCTTGTTCGCAACATGCCTGATGCAATCTTGTGCATCGAAGCACCATTTCTTTCTCATTGGTTACCAAAGCACTCAGCCGGCAAACAAAAAAACGGGGCCTTTGGGGCCCCGTTTTTCAATTCCAGCCTTGGCAGCCCGATTAAGGCAGCGTGACCTTTGCAGTGAAGACGAAGCGCTCGTCAGCGATACCGCTGTTGTCGATGTCCGTATCCCAGTAGCGGAAGTCGAAGGCGAACTTCTCGACCGCAAGGGTGAGGCCTGCGTTCCAGTAGGTGTAATCGAGCGTGTTGTCGTCCTGATGGTCTTGATAGCCGAGGACGCCGCCGATGGTGGGCGTGAAGATGCCGATCGCGGGCAGCGTGTAGGCTGCGTTGCCTTCGTAGACAAAGTACTCGCCCGACTCGAGCGCGCCGTCATCCGACCAGTACATGTTGAAGCCGGTGCTCAGGTTCGGGATGAGCGTGCCGCTGACGCCAGCCTTCAGCTCGACGTAGTCCTGCTCATTGCCACCGGCAACCTCATCGCCCGGATACCAGTAGTAGAGGACGCCGAAGTCGAAGGTTGCGGGCCCGAGAACCGGCTTGATGCCGGCGTAGAAGTCGACCTCTGCGGGCGAGCCGCCGACGAAATCCGAGTCAACGGTCGACGCCCAGATGCCGCCGTACAGGATGCCGTAGCCGACGTCCAAGCCGGCCGAGGCTGCCGGCTTCTCATCCGACTGCGAGATGCCGCGGAAAATGTAGTCGCTTGTACCAGCGGCGTTGACCGACCAGGTGAACTCCCGGTCTTCGGCTGCCGCTGCGCCCGAGAGGGCTGCGAAGGCCAGGCCCACTGCGCCGGCCGTTTTCATGATGGATGCTACTTTCGACATCGTACCTGCAACCCCCAAAGATCCCACACTTACGAATTCTGCGTGCGCCGTCCGAGATGCCGTGGCGCGCTGGGGACAATAAAGGCGCAGACCCGTGGGTAAGTACAAGCTCTAAGAGCCGGAAATCCTCACGTCCCACAGGCGGTGTCTCATTGGGGCAACGTTGCGTGCGTTTTCGTCAGTAATTGCTCAAATTTAGCGCAGTTTTCTGCCGTGCGCGACACGTCTGTGAACAATGTAAATTCGGGATTGTGCAAATGTTGGGCGGAGCATATCCGCGGCCGGGCGGCGGGGGTCGCCACTCTGAAGTGAGACGGGGCCCACAAGGGACCCCGTCCGTGTGTCTGCCGAGGTGAGCAGGCGTCCGCGCCATGCCCGATTTGGCGATAGGCCAGCTCGATTTAGGGATAGGTCAGCTTGACCGTGAAGACGAAGCGCTCGTCGGCGAGACCGTCGTTCAAGATCTCGAAGCCATCTTCGCCGTCGGTGTCCCAATAGCGGAAGTCGAAGGCGAATTTATCCCAACCGAACGTGATGCCTGCGTTCCAGTAGGTGTAGTCGAACGAGTTGTCGTCCTGGTCGTCAAAGAAGCCGACGAGGCCGCTAAGCGTCGGATCGAAAACCAAGAACTTGGGCAGGGCATAGGCGAGGGTGCCTTCGTAGACCCAGTATTCGCTGCCGTTGCCTGCAGCCTCGGGGCTCCAGTATGCGACGGCGGCCGCGCTGAGTTTCGGAATGATCTCGCCGCTCACGCCGGCCTTGAGCTCGACCGTTTCGGGCTCGCCAGCGGGGACGTCCTTGCCGGGGTAGGTGTAGTACAGGATGCCGAAATCGAAGGTTGCCGGGCCGACCACCGGCTTGATGCCGGCGTAGTAGTCGATTTCGAAGTTGTCCGGGGAAATCGCTTCATCGACGTTCGAGGCCCAGAAGCCCGCATACAGAATGCCGTAAGAGGCGTCGAAGCCGGCCGAGATCGCCGGGTCGTTGTCGGTCTGCGAGACGCCGCGGAAGATGTAGTCGCTCGTCACGGCGGCGTTGACGGACCAGGAGAACTCACGGCCGCCGTCGTCCTTGAGGCTACCGGCGGACGCAGGCGCCGCCAGAGCCAGTAGCGCGATGCCCGCCGCGCCGACCGATTTTGTGAAAGACATTGTCATCGTACCTCTAACCCCCAATGGAACCCACACGGTAGAAAGTTTCCTGCGCCCGACAGTTTCGATGGTGCTCGTCTCCCAGAGCGACTGTCCGAAACCACCACTTGTTTGGTGCAGTGCAACTTGGCTGTCATAAAACTCAAAAACCTGCGCACACAACAAGCGTTAAGTCGGGAAAGCCGCGTCCTCGTCCTGGTTGTGTCGTGGTACGGCAACGAATGACGCTAAGTGGCGTGATGTTGCTCATGAATCGCCTGCGAGATGGGCATCAGGCGTCTGACGGTGCAAGATAATCAGCTCGCAGGTGCACAGTGCTGAGGCGAAGCTGCGTGTCAGCCGATCCGGACCATTCCGGAGGGGCGGTTCGCGCCCGACGGACAAGACCAACACGAACCCGTATATTCCGGCGCTGCGCGAGGATGGTTTCGCGCGTTCCCCGTCCTGCCTCCGACAGCAAAACGCAGATTGAAAACTCATGCCGTCATCGGGCTCTTCCTCCCGACCAACCGTTCTCATTACGGGCATCACGGGCGCCGCGCGATGCGTCGCGCGGGCCGTGGCGCTCGATCTCGGCCGCGCCGGGTGGCAGGTCTGCGTGCATGGGAGCCGATCGGTGGAAGAAGCGTTGCAGCTTGCGGCGGACATCCGGAGTTTCGGCGCTCCTGCGGTGGCAGTGGCGGACGATCCCGGTTCGCCCGTGGATGCGGCCCGGATCGTCGCGCAATGCCGCGAGACGCTCGGTGCGCCAGTCTGCCTCGTCAATGCCACCTGCGAGGCGCACGCCGACAGCGTTGCGACCCTGACCGGCGAAAGCTGGGCCGCGAATTTCGATATCCATCTCAAGGTGCCGGTTTTTCTGGCCCGAGCCATGTTTCTCGATCTGCCCGAGGGCGAGATCGGCAATGTCATCAACATCATCGACCGGCGTGTGCGGGGACAGAGGTCTGAATTTCTCTCCTACACGCTGGCGCAGGATGGTCTGTGGGCCGCCACGCAAGCGCTTGCGGTGGCGCTGGCGCCGCGCGTGCGCGTCAATGCCATCGCGCTATCGCCAGACGGGACAGGGGCTGCAACGGGGGCTCCGGCCGATGACGCCGTGCCAATGCCGGGAGCAATCGCGGAGGCGGTGCGGTTCATCCTCGAGGCGCCATCTCTCACAGGACAGTTGATCGCGCTCGGCAGGGGCGAAGGCTGATCTCCATGCCGATAATCCGGGCCGTCCGGCGCTAACCAAACCCGCGGTCTGCGCCACAATTCCTCCCTTTCGTCCCCCAACTCGTGCCCCAAACTTGGGTCACGGGTAGGTCGCGGGAGAGTTAGACGGTTCGCGTGTAAACGGGCTCTTAAGCTTAAGGGTCTAGGAACGTTTGTTCGGACCGTTGGGCGCCGACCCGCGACAAGCACATCCGGGATCTGGGGCGTTGGGCCACGTTTTTCGACTGTTGAACGTGATGGCTCACGCTCTTGGCGCCGCGTAGAAAACTGGGGTGTCCCATGACCTGCCGATCTAGGTCTGCTCGTTTCGGCGTTTCTGCTTTCGCGTTTCTCGCTCTTGCTCCCATGGCGGCGAGCGCCGCGGAGCTGCCTCCGATCAGGACGAGCGAAAGCAACCGCGTGGCGGACTGCGCGACGCCGGGACGGCTCACCCAATACGTCAAGCAGCGCAATCCGAAATTCGATGTTCGCTACGAGGGGCTCGCCGGCGAATATATGCGCCACGGCGAGGCGCTGCATGTGCGCTGGGACTACGCGTTCTTCCAGATGCTGCTCGAGACAGGCTACCTGACGTACGGCGGCGACGTGAAGGCCGATCAGAACAACTTCGCGGGTCTCGGCGCCACAGGTAAAGGGGCGCGGGGCGAGCGTTTCAAGGATATCTCGACGGGTGCGCGTGCCCACATCGAGCATCTGGTGATGTACTCGGGTGAGCGGGTGGAGAGCCCGGTTGCCGAACGCACGCGCAATATCCAGGAGTGGGGCGTGCTCACGGACTGGCAGAAGTCCGTAACGGGTCCGATCACGTTCACCCAGCTCGCAGCCAAGTGGGCGCCCGGAAGCCGCAAGTACGCAACCGACATCGGGGCCATTGCTGACCGGTTCTTCGATGGGATCTGCAAGGAGCCCGACCCGGACGGCGCCGTCGTGGCGGCCGTCGACCAAATCCCCAAGGCGCCGCGAAAATCAGATGTGATCGCGAAGGCCGATACGGTGAGCAAAGCCGCGCCTGCCCCCGAGGCCGACGTTCCTTCAAAGGCGAAAGCAAAAGCTCAAGACGACACCGCTGCGAGCGCGGATGTGCTGCCGTCCAAGGGGGCGGCCGCCGTCGCGGCGTCTGTCGCCAAGCCAGATGCGCCGCCGAAGAAAGCTTCCACCGCGCCGCCCATCAAGCTGCTCAATCCCGAGACGACGGCGTCGGATGCTCCGGCGCAGCCTGCGGTCGCCAGCGAGGCCGAGGCGGCCGCAGCAGCCAAGTCGACCGGGAAATCGGTCGAGGTCGCGGCATTGCCCGGCGCGGTTGCGGGTGCCGGTGCGGGCAGCAGCGCGGACAAGAAAGCCGAGCCGAAGCCAGAGAAGCAAAAGCCGGAAGCAAAGAAGCCGGACAAGAAGGATGCGGCCTCCGCCAGCGGCAAGTGCCGCGTTTGGACGGCGAGCTATGGCGGCTCGAAGGCCATCATCATCAAGGCGGTCTCCGACAAGACGGTCAACTACACGGTGCTCGACGTCAACGAGGGGACCGAAAAGCGCGAAGCCGATGCCTACATCAACGCCTATGCCAAGGGCGGCGAGTCGGTCGGCGAGTTCGCAAGCCAGACGCAGGCGCTCGAGAAAGCCTTCGAGCTTTGCCCTGAAGGCTGATCGGGACCGGTGCCGGTGGCTCTTCCCAGCATGACGCATGATCTTGGCCGGCGCTTCCTCGCGCGGAGGCGTGTAATTGCGATGGCGCTGGCTGTTTTAACCGGCGCCTCGTTTTCCGCGCAGGCTGCGCCGTCCTTACCCGAGATCCGTCTTTCCGGGAGCAACGCGGTGCCTTCCTGCGTGACGCCCGACCGCCTGATGGCGTTCCTCAAGCGGCGTAACGGCAATCTCGATCCGCGCTTCCGCGACATCGCGAGCTACTACAAGAGGCACGGCGAAGCCTGGGGCGTGCGCTGGGACTACGCCTTCTTCCAGATGGCTATCGAGACGAATTTTCTCACCTATCGCGCGCCGAACGGGCGGATGGGGGATGTGGATCCCAAGCAGAACAATTTCGCCGGCATCGGCACCACCGGCGGCGGTGTGCCCGGCGACAGCTTTCCCGATGTCTCGACCGGCGTGCTGGGTCAGATCCAGCACCTCGTCGTCTACTCGGGCGAGATGATCGCCAATCCGGTGGCGCCACGGACGCAGCTCAAGCAAGAGCACATCCTCGAGAAGTCGCGCGAGCTCAACCGGCCGGTGCGCTTCTCAGACCTGGCGCGGCGCTGGGCGGCTGATCCCAAGTATGGCCGCTCCATCGAATGGGTTGCGGACCGTTTCCGCACGGAATCCTGCAAAGGGCGGAGCGCGCCGCAAGCGCAGGAGTCCCTGCCGTGGACAAATCCCGATGGCGCGCGCGCAGAAGAGCCGCAAGGGAAAGCGATCGCCGTCGCCGACGTGAGCCCGACCGTGCGCACGATCTGGAGCCGCGATCAGAAAGCGCCTCCCGCAAAGAAAGCCGAGGCCGAGAAGGCGAAGAGCCAGGTCCCGCCTGCGGTGGCGGCGAAGGCGGACGCCAAGCGGGCGACGAAGCCAGCACAAGCACCGGCTGCGCAGCTTGGCGCAACCGCACCGTCGAAGCCGGCGCCCGAACTTTCCTCGGTCGAGGCAAAGCCCGCTGATGAGACCGATGCGCCCGGGTTCGCGCTGTTCTCGCCTCCGGCTGCGCTGGCGGACGTCAAGATCGCACCGCCTCGGCCGGATGGGTCCGTTTCCAAAGGCTCCCCCGCTGCCAAGGCGCACGTCGTGCCGGTCAAGCCGCGCGAGAA
>NZ_CADEFI010000005.1:48816-57086 GCF_902826555.1 uncultured Hyphomicrobium sp. | reverse complement strand
TTCATGATTGGCGGATCGGGCGGGTCCGAGTTTGCGCCGCCGTCGGGTCTCGGCGTGAAGCCGGGGCGCTGCGTGATCGAGAGTGCACGTTACGGCGGCGAGACGACGGTGCTCGTCAAATCGCCCGAGGGCGATGACGTGCATTACGTGGCGTTGTCCGTGCTCGACGGCTTCGAGGACAGCATGACGAAGACGTTTCTCGCCTCGCGATCGGAAGGCGGCGAGGTGCTTGGCACGTTCCTTTCGCGCGATGAGGCACTCTCCAAGGCGCGGAGTCTCTGTCCGGATTGATCAGGCTGTCGCGTTACTGCTCGGGTGCGAAGTACTTGAGAGCCGCGCCCGAAACCGCGCCTCCGACAACGCATGGAATGCCGAGCGCCACCAGCCCTCCGGCCGCGGCGCCGACGCAGCCGAGGGCCAACGCCGTCTGACCGGCCTGCCCCCACCAGACATAGTCGCGGGAGCGCTGCGATCCCTTGGTCTTCAACTCCTCGATGGCGGCGAGGGCGTCCTTCTTGATCTTGCCCGTCTCGAAGGTTTCAGCCGCCTCGATCACCTCGCGCAGCGGCCTTCTCACCTCAGCCGGCTGCGTGTTCATCTCTCCGGAGAGGATATCGAGCAGATCCTTCTCGCGTGAGGCGTTGGTGGCGAGCGTCCATTTGGCCATGGAGCCGATGGTCACCTTCTCGACGTCGTTCTTGTCGTTCGACATGGCGAGCGCGCCGACGATGCGCGTGATGGGCTCGCGATGGCCGGTGGCGAAGTAGTAGCCCCACAGGGCGTCGATGACGTAAGCGCCGCCTTCGTCGATGGGCAGCTCGGCGAGGGTCTTGCCGTCGCCGTAGAGGTATTTGCGGAGGAGCACCATGCGCGCCGGCATGCGCTCCACGAACTTCTGCAGGAGATCCTTCCAGTCCGGCAGCCCGGAATAGGCGATGGCACGGATCAAAACGACCTGGTCCTCCGGCGGCATCGGGAACATGCGCGAGACGAGGCGTTCGGCCTGGTCGGGATTGGAGCCGAGCACGCCGGCCATGAAGCCGATGTAGACCCCGGCGTTGTCCAGCTCGCGGAAGAGACCGAGGTTGCCCATGGCGCGCACGGCGTCCGGCAGGCGGTCGGGGTCCGGCACCTGGCGGTACTCGTTGATCCATTTCAGAACGTGCTCGGACTTGCTGAACTCCGGCGCTGCCTGGCGCTTGGCCTTGTCCTTGGCCAGCGATGGCGTCAGCGCGAGCGTTGCGATCAGAAGCGCGATCAGAATTCGCATGGGCCGTCACCTCCGGACGTGCCGTATACAGTCTTTGCGGCCGCTCGTTTAGGCTTTCGGACGGCTTGTGTCCGAAGCCTTCGAGGCCGTTGGCGGATTGCGTGCCTGTTGTCCCTGGGCCAAGGGCCGGGATGTCCTGGGCGGTTTTGTGGCGACGCCCCAGTCCATTCGACGCCGTTCGGCTTGACGGGGGCGCTTGCGGCGCCAATGTAGCGGCCATGCCCACCCCCTCCGACAAGGCCAGCGGCGTTCCTGCCCCCGTGCAAGGAAGCGAGCCCGCCGAGGAGCGTCCGACCGCGACCGGTCCGGACGTGATTGCCGGCTATCTCAAAACTTTGACGGCCGGGCCCGGCGTCTACCGCATGCTCGATGCGGGGGGCGACGTGATCTATGTCGGCAAGGCGCGCAATCTCAAGGCCCGCGTGCAGAACTATACGCGGCTCGCTGGGCTGCCGAACCGCACCATCCGCATGATCCAGGCGACGGCGGCCATGGAGTTCGTGACCGTGCGCACGGAAGCCGAGGCGCTGCTGCTCGAAGCCAATCTCATCAAGCGCTTCCGGCCCCGTTTCAATGTCACGCTGCGGGACGACAAGTCGTTTCCCTACATCCTGATCCGCCGCGATCAGGGGGCGCCGCAGATCCTCAAGCACCGCGGCGCGCGGACCGTGAAAGGCGAATATTTCGGGCCGTTCGCTTCGGCGGGAGCCGTGAACCGCACCATCAACATGCTGGAGCGGGCGTTTCTCCTGCGCTCGTGCTCCGACAGCGTGTTCGAAAGCCGGACGCGGCCGTGCCTGCTGCATCAGATCAAGCGCTGCTCGGCGCCGTGCACGGGCGAAATCAGTCTCGACGACTACGGCCGCCTGGTCGAGGAGGCGCTGCGCTTTCTCAAGGGCGAAAGCCAGTCGGTGCGGGAAATGTATCAGAGGCTGATGGAAGAGGCGGCCGAGAAGCTCGAGTTCGAGCGCGCGGCAATGCTGCGCAACCGCCTGTGGGCGCTGGCGCACGTGCAGGCCGAGCAGGCGATCAATCCCGACGGTGTCGAGGAAGCGGACGTGTTCGCCGCGTTTCAGGAGGGCGGGCAGACCTGCATTCAGGTTTTCTTCTTCCGCGTCGGGCAGAACTGGGGCAACCGCGCCTACTATCCGAAGGCCGACCGGTCTCTGCCGGTGGAAGAGGTGCTGGATAGCTTCGTGGCGCAGTTCTACGACGACAAGCCCGTGCCGCGGCTCATTCTCCTCTCGCACGAGATCGCCAACCACGTGCTGCTCGCCGAGGCGCTGTCCATCAAGGCGGACCGCAAGGTCGAGATCCGCGTTCCCCAGCGGGGCGTCAAGTCGGGGCTGGTCGATCATGCGCTTTCGAACGCGCGCGAAGCGTTGGGGCGCAAGCTTGCCGAATCCTCGTCGCAGCGAACGCTGCTGGCGGCGCTTGGCGAGCGCTTCGGGCTCAAACGGCCGCCGCGCCGCGTCGATGTATTCGACAACAGCCATATCATGGGCACGAACGCGGTCGGAGCCATGATCGTGGCCGGCTCCGAGGGGTTCGCCAAGAGTGCCTACCGGAAGTTCAACATCCGATCGGAGCAGCTCACGCCCGGCGACGACTACGGAATGATGCGCGAGGTGCTCGAGCGGCGCTTCCGCAGACTTGCCGAAAGCGAGGCGGAAGCGCCGGCCGCCTCCCAGCCCGAGGCGCTCTGGGAGCATGTGGCTGCCGAGGAGGGAGCGGAGCCGCCCGGCGAGGAAGAGGCGGAGGGATCGCCGCTTGGCGATGTCTTGCCCGACCGTCCGGACCTCGTTCTGGTGGATGGCGGCGCCGGGCAGCTCACGGTGGCGCGCGAGGTGCTGGCGGCGCTTGGGCTGGCCGAGATCGCGGTGGTGGGCGTCGCCAAGGGGCCGGACCGGGATGCGGGGCGCGAACACTTTCATGTGCCGGGGCGCCCGTCCTTCATGCTCGAGCCGCGCGATCCGGTTCTCTACTTCGTGCAGCGGCTGCGGGACGAGGCGCATCGCTTCGCGATCGGGACGCATCGGGCCAAGCGGGCCAAGTCGCTCGGTGTCAATCCACTCGACGAGATCCCGGGCGTCGGGCCGACGCGCAAGCGGGCGTTGCTGAAGCATTTCGGATCGGCCAAAGCCGTTTCGAGGGCCGGCGTGGACGATCTACAAGCCGTCAGCGGCATATCGCAGGAGATGGCGCAAAAGATTTACGACTTCTTTCATGAGCGCCGGATTTGAATCACCCGTCCGTGGTTATTTACCGTCGATTCAGAGTTGAGTGCGCATTCCATGCGTTTTCGGATCATTTGCCGCGCCTTGGTTATGCGACAAAGTTTTTTTGAGTGATCTATTCAAATCTTTTTTCAACCAATGCGCCGCCATATTTGTCATTGCCGATGCGGCGAATTGACATCGGCTTGGTGCAGGTCCCAGCGTTGCCCCACTGATCTGCATAGTAAGCCCCAACAAGGGGATAGAGGAACTTCGTTCATGCGTGCTATCGAGGGTTTGCCCGGAAACGACGTGTCGATTTCTGGTCAATTGGATCGGGTTCCTTCGCGGCAGAAGGCGCCGGCGAAAAAAGCGAAATCGGTGAAATCAACGAAGGTTGATGTCGCGAATTCGACGCGCAACCAGTCGTCGCGCGCGAAGACACCCGCGGTGGGATCTCTGCCTGTTCTCTATATGCTTTCACCGCAGAAATTCATGAGTCCGTTCGACTGCAATATGGCGGTCGATTCAGGCTACAAGATCGTGCTGCCGTACAGTGCGGTCACGGTTGGTGATGTCGGTGTCCTAGTGCAGGATGCGATCTTCTCGCGTCCGCCGAAGGCCAAGACCGGTGTTTTCATCGGCGGCAAGGACATCACGCTGGCGCTCGACATGATGAAGGCGGCGCGTGCGGCCATGGTGCCGCCGTTCGAAATCTCGGTTTTTGCCGATCCCGGCGGATCGTTCACGACCGCGGCGGCGATGGTGGCGCTTGTCGAGCGCGTGCTCAATCGTAGTGCCGGCCGGGCGCTCAAGGGACGCCGGGTGTCGGTGTTCGGCGCGGCCGGCGTTGTCGGCTTCGCGTCGGCCGTGATTGCCGCCGGAGAGGGTGCCAAGGTGCGCATCGTCGCCCACGACACGGTGGAACCGCTGGTCGAGTTGGCCGAGTTTGCCCGGGCGCGTTTCGGCGTGACCCTGGAACCGGTCGCGGGGCAGACGGACGCGCTCAAGGCGCAGATCCTGGCCGTCTCGGACGTGGCTTTCACGGCTGGTCCGGCCGGTGTCAACATCCTGCCGCGCAGCCTCATCGCGCGGGCGCCGAATCTGCTCGTGGCGGCCGACGTCAATGCCGTCCCGCCCTACGGCATCGAAGGGATGGATCTTTTCATGGATGGAGCGCCGCTGCCGGGCTCAAGCACGCTTGGCGTCGGGGCGCTCGCCATCGGCGACGTGAAGTACAAGACCCAAGCCGGCCTCTTCCGGCGCATGCTGGCCTCACCGCAGACGTTGGATCTCGATTTCCGCGACGCTTTCGTGCTGGCGCGGGAGATCGTGTCCGAGGCGCCCCCGCGTGCCAAGCAGCGGCGCCGGGCTGCGGCCTGACGCATCGCTTCGCCGTCTCTGAGACGGTTTTCCCGACCGTTCAAATGAAAGAGCGGAGCAGGAGCTTTTCGCTCCTGCTCCGCTCCGTTTGCGCTCGAATCCCAGATACGCGGCTACATTCCGAGCGCTGCCGACATGCAGTCGACGACGCAGTACATAGGTCGGCTGCTTGACGCTTCCGCAACGACAACGAGTTGCCGTGCGATTTAATCCTCATGCCCCATAATTAGCCTGTGGACAAGCCAGATTACCGTGCAGGGACTGCCCCTTGTTTGGGCTCACTGTGTTTTCCGTTTAGCCCTAGGCGTGTACCCCATTGACTGGCGTGTGCGGCAATGGTGTTACCTAGGGTCCATGGACCCGCCTATTCCGACCCGGCCGCAAGCGATCAGCCTGCCCAACGTGCTGACCTACGCACGTATTGCGGCTGTTCCTGCGCTCGTCGCCTGTTTGCTGATGGTGGAGGGCGAGGCCGGCCGGTGGGCCGCCTTCTGGCTCTTTGTCGCCGCGGCGATCACCGATTGGCTCGACGGCTACCTGGCGCGACGGCTCGAACAGCAGTCGACGCTCGGACGGATGCTGGATCCGATCGCCGACAAACTCATCGTCGGCGCTGCGCTGATCATGCTGGTGCACGATCGTACCATCGACGGGGTGTCGATCTGGGCGGCCGTCATCATCCTCTGCCGCGAGATCCTGGTCTCGGGACTCCGGGAGTTTCTTGCCGAGCTCAATGTGAAGGTGCACGTGACGGCGCTGGCGAAATGGAAGACGGCGGCGCAGATGGTGGCACTGGCGTGCCTCCTCGCCGGGCCGGCGGGCGAGCGGATCGTGCCCGGGATTACGACGGCCGGGATCGGGCTTTTTTGGCTTTCTGCGGTGCTTACGCTTTGGACGGGCTATGACTATCTCAAGGCTGGTATACGCCACGCCATGGAAGGATGAGCGCCGTGGACAGCGGAACATTGAGCGAGAGCGCGGCGTCCGGGGCAGCCGGGCAGCGCATTACGGTGCGCTATTTCGCCTGGGTTCGGGAGAAGGTCGGCCGCGCCGAGGAGACCATCGAGGTTCCGGGTACTGTGGCCACGGTGGGCGATCTCGTCACTTGGCTTGTGGCGCGCGGCTCCGAGTACGAGTCCGCATTCCAGCGCCCAGGTGTGGTTCGTGCGGCCCTCGACCATGTGCATGTGAAGGCGACGGCCCCGATCCGGGGGGCGCGCGAGGTCGCGTTCTTTCCTCCCGTGACGGGCGGATAGGGGGCGACGATGGCGGTCCGCGTGCAGCGCGAGGCGTTCGATGCGGATGCCGAGGTTCGCGCACTCGTTGCCGGCAGGACAGACATCGGTAGTGTCGTCACCTTCACCGGGCTTGTGCGCGGGAAGGCGCACGGACATGCGCTGACCTCGCTGACGCTCGAGCACTATCCGGAGATGACGGAAGCCGAGCTGGCGCGCATCGAGGCGGAGGCCGTCGGACGGTTCGGGCTCGCCGGCTCGCTCGTAGTGCACCGCTATGGGGAGCTCCATCCAGGCGATCCGATCGTTCTCGTGGTGACGCTCTCGGCGCACCGGCAGGCAGCCTTCGAGGGCGCCGAATTCCTTATGGACTATCTCAAGTCGCGGGCCCCGTTCTGGAAAAAGGAAGCCCTTGCCGACGGCACGGAAGCCTGGGTCGATGCGCGGGAGACGGACGGCGAGGCGCTCCGCCGGTGGGGCGGACCGTCAACGAAAAAGTAACCGTAAGCAATCTCTCATCTCTTCGTACTACCTCGTTGAACCTGCTGACAAATCATAGTATCAATCGGGTTAACGGGTGGGGCAGTTAGCAAAACATTAACCTTTAGCGTTCCATAACATTGCCCGATGGCGTCCTGCAAAACGCCATCATTTGCGGTTACTTAATGACCGTCCCGCCAAAGGACAGTGTTGCGTAGACGGGGGTCACACAACGATGACGATCGGATTTTTGCGGCGCTGTGCGCTGCAACCTATCTGTGCGCTTTTTGCGCTCGGTTTCCCGTTTGCCGCTTTGGCCGGGGATGATGCCGAGGCGCGAGGTGCCGCACCCGCTCCGTCTGCTGAAAAATCGAAGAAATCTCCTGCGACGACTGGCTCGATTGGTGTCGCGGCGAAGGCCAAGCCCGCCGCCGCACCCGCTGCCCCCTCCGCCACGCTCGGCGGCGACGTCCTCCACACCCGCTTTCTTATCGGCCTCCCGAAAGAGGTCGAGTTCCGGGTCTTCTCGCTCTCGAATCCGAACCGCGTCATCGTCGATATTTCCGCCTCGGCCCTCCAGCTTCCCCCGCAGCCGGAGGAGAATATCGCCGTCGGTCTCGTACGCAGCTTTCACGCCGGCGCATCAGGTCCCGGCAAGTCGCGTGTCGTGATCGAGGTCATTCGTCCGGTGGTGGTCGATGGCGCGAACATCGTTGCCTCCGAAGATGGCAAGGGGCACCGCCTGGCGCTCGACATCGTGCCCGTCGCCCCGCCGGCCGGCACCAAGAAGCCGCTCAAGACCGTGTCGCTCTCCTCGCTCGGTGCCGTCGACATGCAACCGCCACTGCCGACGCCGGCCATGCGGCCTGACGAGATGGCAGCGCGTTCCTTCAAGCCGATCATCGTCATCGATCCCGGTCACGGCGGCGACGACTCGGGCGCCATGAAGAACGGCGTCGTCGAAAAAGATGTCGTGCTGGCCTTCAGCAAGATGCTGAAGGAGAAGCTCGAGAAAACCGGCAGCTACAAAGTGCTGATGACGCGCGACAAGGATGTGTTCGTTCCGCTGGACAAGCGCGTCGATTATGCCGAGGAGCACAAGGCCAACCTGTTCATTGCCGTGCACGCCGATTATGCGGGCGGCAATTCCGCGGCGCGTGGGGCGACTATCTACTCGCTGCGCGAGACAGTCGCCAACGCGCTCCAGCGCTCGGCCAAGGGCGAGGTCTCCAGCGCCGTTCTGACCAAGGACGAGGTGGAGTCCATGAAGCAGGCCAGTCTCGGCACCGACATCTCGGCTGTTAAGAGCATTCTGGCCGATCTCGCCGGACGCGAGGTGGACGCGACGCAAGAGCGGACAAGCATCTTCACGCGGTCGGTCATCGAGTTCATGGGCACGAGCACCGAGTTGCGTGCGAAGCCGGATCAGCAAGCTGCTTTCCGGGTCCTCAAGACGGCTCAGTTTCCTTCGGTTCTGATCGAACTTGCCTACGTCACGAACAAGGAGGATGCGGCTCTGCTGGCGTCCGACACGTGGCGGGACAAAGTCTCGGATTCGATCATGACGGCGGTCGAGAACTATTTCGGCAATCAGATTGCGCGGCTGCCGATGTAGGGCGGCGCATCGCCGATCTTCGCTCCCTCTCGAATCCCGATCTCCGACCTCTCCTCAGTTCCGATCTCCGA
>NZ_CADEFI010000005.1:40606-48716 GCF_902826555.1 uncultured Hyphomicrobium sp. | reverse complement strand
GTTCCGATCTCCGATCGGGGCGTCAAAAACAAAGAAGGCCGGCCCACACGGGACCGGCCTTTGCTATTTGTGGCCGGCGTCAGGTCGCACACCCTGCCGGCTGAAGCTCAGTTAAGTTCTACTTGGAGGATGAGGTTTAAGTCGCCACAGGAGTACAAATTTCCATTCGAGATCGTGCCGAAGCTCATGGGCATGAGTGGCGCTCCTTGGTCGGGACGCGCCGGTGAACCGCTGACGAAGGTGCTTCAGCATAGTGCACTCCATCTTCGAGTTGGTGCCGTGACCCTGCTCCGAGCGAGTAGGCCGGCGACAGCCGCGACTCACCTCTCCCTCTGCCAGGGTTGGCAAAGCGAGACGACGACGGTGCTGACGGGGCTCGGGTGGAGACGGCGGTCCTGGACGGACTTAGGTGGTGCGATGCGCGCCCCGGGAACGCTCCCTCTGGCAGCTCCGTCCGGGGCTGCCACGCGTTCCGCTGGGCTCGGCGACCAGCTGATCGGTCATATTGGCTCAGAGTTCTCAAGGACTCCTGTCCCAAGGCTCTGACGCATGCACCTGCAAGCAAACGCACGAAGCGGCCAAGGCCCTCATGCGTCCGGCGAGGCAATGTCTTCCCCCACACGACGGAAGGTACGCGATTCGAGTTCGCCGAAGCTTATGGCAGCGCAATATTCCCGAAAGCGTTGCCGGCGTGACTCACCCCAGCGGGGATGCGGCGGGGCGACTTAGGGTGCGATGATCCGCGCTTCGGATTTTCGAGGCGCTGCCGATTCACGTCGCACCCGATAGGAGGCGCGACAATCGGAGCGACACGCGATCATGGTCTCTTTGCTTTAGACCAATGACTCACGCTTCGGGCTGGTAGCGCCCGAAACGATCATGGTCTGTGCTCGTCGGTGGCGGTGGTGTCAGCGGGCGCCTGGGCCGCATTTTCCGACTCGTCGTCGCCGCAAGAGCTGAAGAGGGACGTAATGCAGCTCCAGGTCTTGTTGGCGGCATTGCCGATGGCGCTACCGGCGTTGCCGATCTGCTCGCCGGCTTTCTTGGCCGTGCCGCCGATGGCATCGCCGGCCTGCTTGAGCCCTTCTTTCGACGACTTCACAGTCTGACCGGCCAACTCTTCGACGGTGCGCGGCACTTTGTTTGGATTTTCGGCCGGAGGAGGCAAAGGAGCTGCTTCGCCCGTTTGGGCGGGATCCGCCGCGTTCTGTTGCGGATCGGCGGCCGCGGCAGCGGGCGGCAGTCCCGGCAGATCTTTCGGCGGCGTTACGAGGGCCGTCAGGCCGGGGCACGGAAACGGTGCGCCGCGTGAGACGGCGCAGGCTTGGTGCTTACCGCGCGTGGCCATTTGGGAGATGCAGTAGAGCGAAACTCGTGCGTCCTTGCCGGGGCCGTCCGCAGTGCCGTCGATGACGCACCGGTACATGGCGGGCGGGCCCTCGCATGTCACGCAATACTCGAGCGCGAAAGCGGCATCCGCCATCGGTACGACAAGGAGAACGCCTGCGATGGTGCGTACGCGTTTCGACATTTTCTTCACCTCATCGCGGCGCCGTCCGGCGATGACGGGCGCGGGACCTTGCGGATCCAGAAAACCCCTTATCACATGGCCTCCTGCAAACCAATGAAGGGGCGCCCAATTATGGCGTCGTCAGGGCCGCCCATGGGGTGCGGCGCGCGCTTGCAAACGCGGGAGTGCGCCTCTATACGGGTGCTTTCGCGCGCTCCGGAGACGTGGCCGAGAGGCTGAAGGCGGCGGTTTGCTAAATCGTTATACCCTCTAAAGGGGTATCAGGGGTTCGAATCCCCTCGTCTCCGCCAGCCATCCCATTGATATGTATAAATTTGTGCCTTCTCGTGTGGTGTAAGACGGCTCCGAATCCTCAAACGCTGTTGTTTTAGCTCGTTGCGCGTGGTGGCCGCGAGGATCGGGTGCCCGGCGTCGAGAAGCGGACGTCGCACCGGCCGAAAACCGGATCCGATTTCGGAAGTTCAGCGCAAGGATATCGTGGTCGCGCGTCGCGATCGGATCAGGCACGCACCAGCTCGCGAGCCAGCAATCGATCGTGGGGGAGCACCGGACGCGATTGCAGTGGCCTCCGCGATCGGCAGCGGCGCGGCGATGTTCGGTGCGTCCCTCCGCGCGCTGCAGGAGAGCCTCTGACAACAACAGCCGAGGTGTCGACCGAAGCCGATGGCGAACTCGCAGCCCGCGGGTGGTCGCGCTCGTGGTGCTCGTTGCAGAGCGCGATTGAACAAGCGGATTGCAGCCGAGATGAATCGGAGCGAGATCACGATCGAATCCGCCACGCTCGAATAATGCGAAAGACGAGAGAGAAACCGCTCATCGATCCGGTCCGTTACATCCGGCTCTGGACTCAGCTGTCCACGCGACGCGAGCATCCTCGACCACTTGTCAGATCTGCGGACTTCGCACTAGATGCGTGCACAAGAAGCTTGCGGCAAAATACGGAATGCCGTCGATAAAGCACGCACGTCCAGGGACGAACACATGAAAATCTGCGCAGTCGGAGCGGGCGGCATCGGCGGCCTATTGGCTGCGCGTCTTGCCCATAGCGGCCAAGAAGTCACGGTCATTGCGCGCGGTCCGCACTTGGCAGCGATACGCGCCAACGGTCTCAAGCTCGTCGAAGAGGACGGTCGCGAGAAGGTTGCTCATGTTAGAGCTACCGACAACCTCGCGGAGGCCGGCGCGCAGGATCTCGTCATCCTCGGAATGAAAGCCCACCAGGTCGGCGCCGTTGTCAGAAATCTGCCGGCTATGTACGGCGACGACACTGTGGTGCTGACGGCGCAGAACGGCATTCCCTGGTGGTATTTCTTCAAGATCGGCGGACCGCACGAGGGCCGGGTTCTCGAAAGCGTCGATCCGGGCGGCGTCATTGCCGAGCACTTGCCTGCCGACAGGGTGCTGGGAAGTGTCGTCTATCCCGCGGCTGAGATCAGCGCGCCGGGTGTCATCACGCACATCGAGGGCAACCGGTTTTCAATAGCCGAGATCGATGACACCAAGACGGAGCGGGCGGCGAAGGTTTCCGATGCGCTGCAGAACGCGGGGTTTAAAGCGCCCGTCGTGTCCGATATTCGCGCCGAGATCTGGACCAAGCTGTGGGGGAATCTAAGCTTCAATCCGTTGAGCGCGCTGACGCACGCGACGCTGGAGGACATCTGCCGCTTTCCGGCAACGCGCGAGACCGCCACGCGTATGATGCGGGAAGCGCAAGCGGTCGGCGAGGCGCTCGGCATCCGCTTCCGCATCCCACTCGAGAAGCGCATTGCCGGCGCGGAAGCCGTGGGACCACACAAGACATCCATGCTGCAGGATGTCGAATCCGGGCGTGCGGTGGAGCTCGATGCGCTCGTGGGATCCGTCATCGAGCTTGGGCGCATCGCCCAGGTTCCGACGCCGCAGATCGAAGCGATCTACGCGTGTGTCAGCCTTCTCGCCGCGACGCTGGCCAAGGAAGGCGGAAGGCTTCGGATCGAGAAGAATTGAGCGGGTCGCGTGACACGCCCTAGGAGCACAGACAATGCCAGCCGATAAAACCCTGCGTGCGCTGCTCGCATCCGGCCAGAGCGATGCGGCCGCCATCGCCGCATCCGGGGTTCCGGCTCTGACCTATGGTGCCTTCCGCCAGCTCGTCGATCAGACGATCGAGACGCTCAACGGCCACGGCATCGGACGCGGTGACCGCGTGGCCATCGTGTTGCCGAACGGCCCCGAGATGGCAACGACCTTCGTGGCTGTTGCGTCGGCGGCCACGGCGGCGCCGCTCAATCCGGGCTATCGGGCGGACGAGTTCGAATTCTACATGACCGACGTGGGTGCCAAAGCGTTAGTTGTAGAAGAGGGGAGCACGTCGCCCGCCATTGCAGCGGCGAACAAGATCGGCATTCGGATCATCACGCTGAGACCGGATCCGGCGAAGGGCGCCGGCGCCTTCACACTGTCGAGCGATGCGGCGGCGGGTGGCGCGGGCAAGGGTGGTGCCGCGGAGAATGACGATACGGCCCTCATCCTGCACACCTCCGGAACGACATCGCGCCCGAAGATCGTACCGCTCAGCCACCGCAATGTCTTCGCGTCGGCGGGCAACATTGCGAGCTCGCTCGAACTCACGGAACGCGACCGTGCGCTCAACATCATGCCGCTTTTTCACATCCACGGCTTGATCGCCGGCGTGTTGGCTCCGCTTTCCCGCGGCGGGTCGATTTTCTGCACGCCGGGATTCAACGCGCTCAAGTTCTTCGCGGCGATGGACGAGGCAGCGCCCACCTGGTACACGGCCGTCCCCACAATGCATCAGGCGATTGTCGCGCGCGCGGCGAACAATCGCAGCATTATCGAGCGCCACAAGCTGCGCTTCATCCGCTCGTCGTCCTCGGCCTTGCCTCCGCAGGTGATCACGGAACTCGAGGCCGCGTTCGGCACGCACGTCACCGAAGCCTACGGCATGACTGAAGCCGCGCATCAGATGGCGTCCAACCCGCTGGGCGCCGGGCGACGTCCGGGAACCGTCGGGCGTGCCGCTGGTCCCGAGGTTGCCATCATGGATACGATCGGACTTATCCTCGGCACCGGCGAGACGGGCGAGATCGTGATCCGCGGCGAGAACGTCACCGCCGGCTATGAGAACAACGACAAGGCCAACGGAGAGGCGTTCACGCAAGGCTGGTTCCGGACCGGCGACCAGGGCACCATCGACAGCGACGGGTACATTTCCATCACGGGACGTCTCAAGGAGATCATCAACCGCGGGGGTGAGAAGGTGTCACCGCGAGAGGTCGACGAGGTCTTGATGGATCATCCGGCCGTGGCGCAGGCCGTGACATTCGCATTGCCGCACGACAAGCTCGGCGAGGATGTGGCCGCGGCAGTGGTGCTTCGCGAAGGGCAGGCGGCGACCGAGCGTGAGCTGCGCGACTTTGCGTCGACGCGGCTGGCAAACTTCAAGGTGCCGCGCAAAATCCTGCTGCTAGACGAGATTCCCAAGGGCGCTACGGGCAAGCTGCAGCGTATCGGGCTGGCCGAGAAGCTGGGGCTTACCGCCGAACAGTGAGCGACTCCGCGCCTAGTAGCCGAGCCAGGCTTCGAGCGGCCCCTTCGGAAGGGGCACGCGGAACCACTGCTCGAAGGTGAGGAACAGAAGCAACGATGTCGTGGTGCCGATCGCGAGCGCTTTCCATAGCGGTTCGCGACCGATCGCCAGCAGAGAAAGGGAGGTGGCGATCCATGGTGCGCGCCGAGACCAACGGGTGGTCGCGATCTTCCGGCGCGTGGTCGGCGTGATTCATCGATGATGTCCGCGCAGAGTGGAGGGAGCTGCTCGCCGCCTAATCGTCGATGTGTGTCCATTGCGAGAAGGCTGCGGCTTGGCCGGCAGCCGTGCCGTCCGCGTGCGTCAGATTCCAAACGCGAGCATTCGATATGCGAAAGCGTTTTCCGGTCGCGGATATGCGCACGCCGGCGTAGTCGTCAATGATGCCCGTCCGTGTCACGCGTTCGAGAAGATGGGCGCGTTCCTCGCGGAGTAGGGGCTCGGCCGAGAAGCGCGAGGGAAGCCGAGTGAAGGCGTCGAAATCCATCTCAAACAGCGTCAGCGCGATGCGATTGCCGAAATAGAAGATGGGATCCGGCTCCATGCCGTGGGCCACGATGGCAAAAGGGGCCGACCAAAGCGCTTCGATAGGATTGCCTGCGATCGAAACCAGGGCTTGGCGCGTCAGCCGCTGATAGCTCTCTCCGATGCACAGGATGCGCTGACGGTGCGCGTCCGTGAGGTGAGGAAGATGCATTTCCGCGGCGGTCATCGTTGGATCGCGGTCGCGACGGCAAGGGGCATCATGGGCTCCGCTTTGGCTGGGCATCGAGCACGCCGGATTTGTAGACGCCGTCCATAAGCTTGGCGATGTCCTCTTCGCGGAAGTTTCTCGTTCGCCACCACGACTCCAGATCGGCGGCCGACCAGACCGTATTTTCCACGTGCAACCTGTTCCACGCCGCGAGGGCTTCCTGCGTCATGTGGAGCTGGCCGTAAAGCGGAATATAGGCGACGAGCAGGTACGGTGCCTTGCGATCGGTATCCTGGCGGAGGATTTCCAGCGCCTGGCTATAGTTTCCGGTCAGGTAGCGGTGGTAGAATACGGTGGTGTGATACCAGCCCGCGACCGCATCGGGATTGAGCGCATTCGCTCGCGTCGTCATAGCCTCGCCGCGCTCCCAGTCCCCCGAGAACGCCGTCATCTGGCCGAGAATGCCCATGATGTATGCGTCGTGCGGGGCCAGCGACAGCGCTTGCTGGGTCTCATGGCGAAACAAGTCGATCTGCTTCGCATAGAAGTACGCGGCCGCCGCGACCATGTGCGCGCGGGCGCTCGACGGGTCCAACAGGACGGCTTTGTTCGCCTGCTCGATGATCATCTGAGGGTCCGTCGGCGCGGCGTCATAGCGGAAGGCCCGGCCTATGACCGCAAGCCATGTCAGCTCCGTGCGCGCGCGTGCGTTCGACGGGTCGAGTGCAACGGCCTTTTCGAGGAACTGCTTTGCCTCGCGGATATTGGCGGTGCTCCAGTCCCATTGCATGATCTCTCGCGCGCGCAGGACAAGGTCGTAGGCTCGTATCTCGTCGGGGCTCTTGCGCGTCGCCGACTTGGCCTCGGCCGTTTCGATGGCACCGTAGGATCCGGCGATCTGCGCGAAGATCTGGCTGACGATCTCGTCCTCGACGAGGAAGACGTCGGCAAGGCTGCGGTCGAAGCGATCAGCCCATACGTGGGCGCCGGTCTTGGCGTCGATCAACTGAGCCGTGATGCGCAGGCTTTCGCCGGATCGCCGGACGCTGCCCTCGAGCACGTAGCGGACGTTCAAATCCCGTCCCAATTGCGCGACGTCGACGGCCTTGCCTTTGTATTGAAAGGTCGTGTTGCGCGCGAGCACACGCAACTCGCGGGCGCGCGAAAGCTCGGTCAGGATGTCCTCGGTCAAGCCATCGCTGAAGTAGTCCTGGTTGGGGTCGCTGCTCAGATTCGCGAAAGGCAGGACTGCGATCGCAGGGCTGTCCTCGGTGGTCGATAGGGGCGCGGGATGCATGTCTCGCAAGAGCCATGCGCCGATGGCGCTCAGCGCGAGGGCAACAGCCAGCGCCGGCGCCCCCCATCGAAGGCTGCGCGGTCGCATGCGGCTCAGGAGCGGAACGGGAGATACGCGAGGCGCTTCCGGTTCCGGAGATATAGCGGCGGCGGTTGCATCCAGGCCGGGGTCCGGGGCGCCGCTGTGTTGGAAATCGATCTGCGGCGTGTAGCTGCCTTTCGGGAGATCGATCCGGATGAGGTCGCCGCGCCCCTCGACGTCGTAGTACTCGCGCAGTTTGTCGCGCAACCGCCCGGCCTCGATGCGCACGACCGGATCGACGGCGGGGTCGAATGACTTGGGGCGGTCAAAGACCTCGAGGGCGATGCTGTAGCCTTTGATCCGATCGCCGCGGCCGGCGATGGTCTCGCCGACAAGATATGTCAGGAAGCGCTGGCGGCGGCGCGACTGCGCGAACGCAGAGCTGTGCAGGATGCGCTCCAGCTGATGGCGAATAGCCTGCTGATCTGCCTCGTCCCAGTCGCGTGAAATGATCGCCACGCTGCAATCCGAACTCGCAATGAAATCAACGACCGGCAATCCCCACAGGGGGCGGATTGATACCGTTACATACTAGGCCATCCGACCGCGGACTGCCACTCTTCCCGAGCGGGGACGCGATGGTCGGCGGCGCCACGTAACGGTGGTGAAAATTGTTTCAAGCACGGGAGCGGGGCGTGCCGTCATAGACATCCGACAAGAAATTTTCAGTCGAAGACAGCTCCATGACTTTTCAGGCTGTCGTCCATCGCTGTCCCGCGCTGCCGTCAGCCGCTGGTTCTGCTCCGAATGAGAAATGGGCAGTGCCCACTCTCAGGCCGGATCCGCCAATTCAGCTTTTCTGGAGATTACGATCATGACGATGAAGCGCTTGCTGTTCGTTGTTCCCGCGATGTTGGTGGCCGGTGGAGCAAATGCTGTCCTTGCCGGAGAGACCATTAATGATGTGGGTGCCATCTC
>NZ_CADEFI010000005.1:0-40506 GCF_902826555.1 uncultured Hyphomicrobium sp. | reverse complement strand
TCCGTGCGGTCGACCTCGCCGTATGGGATCTGGTTCAGGAAGTGGCTGATGCAGTTCAAGCGTGCGCGCTTCTTGTCATCGGCTTCGACCACCCACCAGGGCGCTTCGGGAATGTGCGTACGCTCGAGCATCGCCTCCTTGGCCTTGGTGTAGGCTTCCCAGCGGCGGCGCGACTCGAGGTCCATCGGCGAGAGCTTCCACTGCTTGAGCGGATCGCGGATGCGCATCGAAAAGCGGAAGTTCTGCTCCTCGTCGGTGATCGAGAACCAGTATTTGACGAGCTTGATGCCGGAGCGGACCAGCATGCGCTCGAACTCAGGGCAAGAGCGGAAGAACTCCTCGACATCGGCTTCCGAGCAGAAACCCATGACACGCTCGACGCCGGCGCGATTGTACCAACTGCGATCGAAGAGCACGATCTCGCCGGCGGCCGGGAGGTGAGAGGCGTAACGCTGGAAGTACCATTGTGTGCGCTCGCGCTCGTTCGGTGCGGGAAGCGCGGCAACGCGGCAGACGCGCGGGTTCAGCCGCTGCGTGATGCGCTTGATGACGCCGCCCTTGCCGGCCGCGTCACGGCCTTCGAAAATGACGACGACCTTGAGCTTCTCCTGCACGACCCAGTCCTGCAGCTTGACCAGCTCGCGCTGGAGGCGAAACAGCTCCTTGAAGTAGACCTTGCGGTCGAGGCCCGAGAGCTCCGTGCTCCCTTCGGCGCCTTCCGGGCGCTCGTCCTCGAGCTCCAGCTCGAGCTCCTCGTCGAAGCTGTCGAGCATCTCGGCCTTGATTTTCGCGGAGATCGGATCGCGTTGGGTCATGGACACGCCTCGAGCATGATGTGAGCCGCAAATTGATGTTCGCCCCGCTTGTTTCGGCGAGCTCCATGACGGGTTAATGACAGGCGGCGTGATTTGGTTCTAGCTTCCAGCGGGAGCCGTTGCGGACGCTCCCGGAGGGACTGCCGTTTGCTTCTCCTGGCGGATGAAGAACAAGTTGCGGGCGTAGATGATGATGCCGAACTGGCCGAGCAGGATCACCGGATCCAAGCGATGCAAGCCATAGGCGAAGACGAGTAGGCCGCCGAGAAGGCTCAAATACCAGAACGTGTCCGGCATCGTGGAGCGGCGCGATTTCTCGGTCATGACCCATTGGATGAGCCAACGGGCCGAGAACATGGCCTGACCCGTCAGGCCAATGAGCAGCCACATCACCTCGGCGGGCGAGAGGGCGGCCCACCATGCGGTCAGCTTTGCAAGCACGGGTGTTCCTCGCTCGATGAAGGGTTTTTGATTTCGGACGCTGCGCGTTGAGCGTGGGGGAGGGTTGTTCGCTTGATCAGCCAGCGGACGCCGATGAGGTCGTGGATGCCGATCAGGCCACGGCCGAGGTTGGTGTACTTCGAGACGCCGGCACGGCGGGGGCGGTCGTTGACGGGTGCGTAGACGGCTTCGTGGCCGTAGGCCTGCACGAGAGCCGGCAGATAGCGGTGCATGCCGGAAAAGTAGGGGAGATCGAGAAAGATATCGCGCCGGAAAACTTTGATGCCACAGCCCGTGTCCGGGCAGCGGTCGTCGAGAATGCGCATGCGCAGCCAATTGGCGAATTTGGACGCCAGGCGCTTCGAGGATTCGGCGCGGCGCGTGACGCGGATACCGCCGGCGAGCACAACGTCGGGATTGGAGGATGCCTCGATGAGTGCCGACAGCTTGGCGATGTCGCGCGGGTCGTTCTGCCCGTCGCCGTCCATGGTGGCGATCAGGGGTGCGGTTGCCGCGCGTACGCCCGAACGGACGGCGGCGCTCTGGCCGGCGCGCCGCGCGTGGCGGATGTAGCGAAGCTGCGGGATCGTGCCGAGCAAGGCCTGGATCTCCGAGGGCGTGGCGTCGGAGCTTGCGTCGTCCACGACGACAATCTCGCGCAAGGTGCCATCCGGGACGCACTGGGCCGTCTCGCGGATAAGATTGCCGATGTTTCCGGCCTCGTTGAAGGCCGGGATCACAACGGCGAGCGGGGCGCTGGTGGTGCGGCGATCCATCAGCGTATCCTCGCGGCTGCGACGCGCATCAACGGCATCAGTGGGGCCGTTACGGCATTCAGCGTGCGCCGCGGATCGCGCCACAGGCCGATGATCGCGATGTGCAACAGGCTTACGGTCAACGCCATGAAGATGCCGGCGAAGACGACGTCGCTCAGGAAGTGTGCGCCTTGCAGGATGCGGACGAGTCCCGCCAGCGTACCCATGGCTATGGCCGTGGCCAACATGCCGATGCGATACCGAGGCAACAGCAACGCGAGGGCGAAAAATGCGGCGAACATCGAGGAGGCCTCGCCACTGACGAACGAGCAATTGCGCTGGCACTCTCCGGAAGGAACGAGCGGCGGGGTGAAGGCCTTCGTGCCGCCGAACTCAATGACGTCGCGCGGGCGTGCGCGGCCCGAGTTTTCCTTCAAGACGAGATTGGCAACCACGCCCGGTCCAACGACGAGGACGGCTATCATGAACAGGCAGCGGGCCTGCTCGGCGCCGAAGAGCTTGCGCCCGGCGAGGAAGGTTCTGATGCTTACGATGAGGGTCGCGAAGACGACGAGCAGGAAAACACCCATGAAGATCTTGCGCGTCATCGCGACTGCGTCGGTGGGGCACCACGGTGCTCCTTTGGCGATCGGCGGAATGGCGCAAGCCTGCTGGAAGGCGTTCGAAATGGCGAGGTCGATGCCCGGGTTCGAGACCATGAGCACTGCGAGCGGGACTGAAAGCAGAGCCGCGCCAACCAGGAACTCGCGCCGGAACTTGATCTCATGCGGTGCATAGGGGTCGATGCCGCTCATGGCTCACCTTTGCGCTCGAGAAGGGAGAAGAAGACGGTGCGCGTCGCGTGCTCTCCGGCCGGGATCAACCAGGAGTTTTCCGCCGAGATGCGGGAGAAGCTTTTGGTGACGGGCGAATTCCGGTTCGCGCTCACCAGAAGAACCGGAGTCGGCGCCGACGGCGTATACGGGCGCGTCATCTCGAAGTAGCTGCGCGGCGCGGCGGCTCCGCGCCACGAAAGACTGGGCACGGCGACATCGCGCGCGTAGTAGGCGAGAGCGGCCGCCAGCTCGCGATCCTCGGTGAGGACGGAGCCGATGGGCATTCCTCTTTGTGCGGCCGTGGTGAGCTCGCGGCGCAGTTCTTCCGCCAGCGCGCGATTGCCGAGGGTGCGGGCGAAGGGGTCGCCCACGCCGGGGAGGGCGAAACGGCCTGCCTGCCATGTGGCGAGCCCGATGCCAAGAGCAAGCGCGACGTGCAACGCGAGCGAGGTGCGCATCCAAGCCCAGTCGCGATTGCGGATCATCGCGGCCGTGACAAGGACGATCGCCGCCACGTAGGCCGGTGCCGCCCAATTGGCGTGAGCGCGCGAGATCAGCCCTTGAGCGGTTACGGCGACAAGAACCGGGATCGAGAACGCGAGAAGCAGCTTGTCCGAGGATGACAGATCTGCCGGATGCCTTGCGGCGCGCCACACGACAACGAGTAGGGTGCCGAACAGGATCGGGCCGAAGACGCCAAACTGTGCGAGCAGGAACTCGGCGGCCTTCTCCGGGTGGAAGGGTACGCCGCGCCAATTCGCGTTCTCGGCCGTGTGGGCGAAAGTGACGAAGCCATTTGCGGCGTTCCAGAGAATGTTTGGCGCGATGAGCGCCATCCCGCCCGCAAGCGCGAGCCACAGATGCGATCCCTTGAGGCGCACGCGGTGCTCGGGCGCGAGCGCGAAATAGATCGCCGCGCACAGCACGAAGTAGGCCATCGCATACTTCGCGTTGAGGCCAAGGCCGAGCGCGAGGGCGAGGAGGGCCGTGTCGCGCATCGTCGGTTTCTGCATGAGGCCGGCGAATGCGAGCAACGCCAGCGCCCAGGCCGCGAGCAGCGGCACATCGGTGGAGATGATGCCGCTCGATAGCGATACGGCCGGGAGGAGTGCGTAGCCGAGGCCCGACCAGAACGCGACCTTGCCGGAGTAAAGGCGGGCTGCGATACCGTAGATCAGCGCCGCCGTCATGCTGTGGAGAATGACCGATGGCAAGCGGATGCAGGCCTCGCCATCGCCGCAGACTGCCGTTGTGCCGTGAATGATCCAGGCGATCAGCGGCGGCTTCGAGAAGTAGCCGAGCGCCAGCTCGCGCGACCAGGCCCAGTATTGGGCTTCGTCCATGTAGAGGTCAGTGCCGTTTGCGGCGAGTGCGACGAGCCGAAGCGCGGCGATCAGCAGAAGCAGACTCAAGAAAATCGAGAAGCGCCCCGTCGCGATTCGCTCCGGCGCGTCGCTACGAGGCGCGCGGGCTGGTGCGCTGGCGTACTTCGTCTGCATATCCATCTGCGTCCCCCGACGCATGAGGCCGACAGCGGCCGCAAGGTGGCGCGCATCTGTCGTGGCTAGCAGCCGCGTGCGACGGCGAAGCAACCGATCGGCGACATGGAGATGACAGCGCGACAGATGAGGCGCTCGTGCCACGCCCGGGCGGCGGTCGTTCGTGGGGGGGGCTGGGGTTGGAAGCGATCGTCGATTGGATCAGGCTCGAGCGCGAGCGGTTTCCGGCTTGATGCGGTCTGCAGCCATCCCCATTTACCACATCACCAATTGCTGGCTTGCCGAAGCTATGGCAGCTTCGTCGAATAACGGTTCGACAACAATTGCTGCCGTGTGTCCGGGTTTTGTCATGGACACGTAAGGTCGGCGTCAGGGAGGATAGCGTGGGGCGCGCAGTTGCCTCCGCAAGCTCGTGCGGGATCGGAGTTGCGAGCACGCGGGCTCCGGACATCAAGGATGCCGTTGCGAAACTGAAGGCCGCCTTGGTGGGCGACTTCCAGCAGATCGTGGCGTTTTTTTCGGTCGACTACGACGCGGCGCAGCTCGCCGTGGAGTTGTCCAACGCTTTCGAGGGCGTGGAAATCAACGGATGCTCGACCTCGGGCGGGATCGGACCCAGCGGCATCATGGAAAGCGGCGTGCTGCTGATCGCCTTTCCGCGGGCAGGCTTTCGCATTCATACGGGTGTCATCGAGGACGTGACGGCGTTCGGCGTCGAGCGGGCCGGCGAAATCGTGCGTGACCTCAAGGCCCGCATGGGTCTGCAACATTGCGACCAGCTTGCCGAACGGGTGTTCGGAGTGATGCTTGTCGACGGTCTTTCCAACGCCGAGGAGACCCTGGTCGCGGCCGTTCATTGGGCCTTCGGCGGCATGCAACTCATCGGAGGATCGGCGGGTGATGGGCTTGCGTTCCGGCAGACGTCTCTCATTCACCAGGGACGCGTGCTGACGCGAAGCGCCATTCTGATGATGATCGAGAGCGATTACCCGTTCCGCATCTTTCAGACCTCGAACTTCGAGCCTACGCAGATCAAGCTCGTGGTCACGGCGGCGGATACCGAGGGCCGCACCGTGCAGGAGCTCAACGCCGAGCCTGCGGCGCGGGAATATGCGGCGGCGATCGGCCTCCTGCCCGACGAGCTCGGACCTTTCAGCTTTGCGTCCTATCCGCTCGTGGTCAAAGTGGGCGGCGATTACTATCCACGCTCGATCCGCAATATGAATGCCGACGGCAGCCTCTCCTTCTTCTGTGCTATCGACGAAGGGCTCGTGTTCACGGTGGCGCGGCCCAAGGATATGCTAAGCTCGACGGAGCGTGCGCTCGAGGATCTGGACCGGGCGCTCGGCGGTATCGACATCGTGCTGGGTTTCGACTGCGTCCTGCGGCGGCTCGATGCGGAGAACCGGCAAATCCGCCGCCAGATGGAAGACCTTTATCGCACGTACGGCGTGGTCGGTTTTCATACCTATGGCGAGCAGCTCAATTCGATGCACCTCAACCAAACGTTGACGGGAGTGGCGTTCGGGGCGCGGCGGGGGTCGGGATGACCAACGGCTCGCGCCCAGCTTATCTCTCGCATCACGATGCGCTCGAGGAGCTCGAGCGGCGTAACGAGAAGCTTGCCAAAATCAACGCGGCGCTGATGCAACGCGTCGAACGCAGCATGGACTATCAGGCCAACGCTTATTCCATGTTTCAAACCGCGATCGGTCTCGAGACGCAGGTGCGCGCGCGCACGGAGGAACTCAAGGCGGCGCTCAACCGCCTCGAGCGCACCAACGAGCAGCTGACGAGCGCGCGCGACGGCGCGGAGCGTGCCAACCGTTTCAAGACTGGCTTCTTCACGGCCGTAAGCCACGATCTCCTGCAGCCGTTGCATGCGGCGCGGCTTTCGCTTTCGGCGCTCGGCGAGATGCGCGAGGACCAGCAGCACCGGCGGCTGATCGGGCAGGTGGATCACGCGTTGTCGACCATCGAGGAACTTTTGCGCACCATTCTCGACATCTCGAAGCTCGAGTCGGGTGCGCTGAGGCCGTCGTTCCAGTCCGTCGAGCTCCTGGACCTGTTCCGTTCGGTGCTGGTCGACATCGAGCCTATCGCGCGCAACAAGGGGCTCGCGCTCTCCATGCGCGCGCGCGACGTCCTGGTGACCTCCGATCCCTTGATGTTGCGTCGTATTCTGCAGAACCTGCTGGCCAACGCGGTGCAGTACACCGAGCGCGGGCGGGTGCTACTCGCTGCCCGCAAGCGGGGATCGCAGCTCAGGATCGACGTGTGGGATACGGGCCCGGGAATCGCGCCGTCCGAGCAGACGAAGATCTTCGAGGAGTTCCATCGCGGCGCGGCCGGCCTCAAGTCGCATGCGCGCGGGTTCGGCGTCGGACTTGCCATCATCGCGCGCATGAGCGAAGCGCTCGGGCACAGGATCGAGCTTTGCTCGGAGACCGGGCGCGGTACGCGGTTCTCGGTCTATGTGCCGGTCGTGGACGTCGCCATTGCGTTTCGGAAGACGGCGGGCAACAGCAAGTATGCCGCCGCGCGTGCCTACGGCCTCGAAGGCATGAAGATCGTGGTCATCGACAACGACAGCGTGGTGCGCGATGCCATGCGGGCGCTGCTCGAGCGGTGGGGGTGCGAGGCACGGATCTTCTCGGGACTGGCCGACGTCGAGGCCGTGCTGGCGCTGGAGCCCGAGTATCGTCCAGATATCATTCTGGCCGATTACCATCTCGACGGCGGAGATTCCGGGCTTACGGCGGTGGCAACGCTGAGGGATGCCAAGGATACGCAGATCCAGGCCATCGTCATCACTGCCGACCAGTCGCGCGAGGCGTCCGAAGCTGTTGCCGCGGCCGGTTGCGAGCTTTTGCGCAAGCCTGTGAAGCCGGCGGAGCTGCGCGCGCTCGTCACGCATCTCATCGGTTGAGGCGATCGCGGGTTGAGCCGACGCAGGTCAGGAGCCTTTGCCGGCTTCCTTGGCGGCGGCGTTGGCGAGCACGGCATCGAAGTCGAGCCGCGCTACCTCGATCACGGCCTGGGTGCGCGAGACGACGTTGAGCTTGCGCATGATCTCGGACACGTGCGCCTTGATGGTTGTTTCGCCGACTCCGAGCTCATGGGCGATCTGCTTGTTCAGCATGCCCTGGCGGACCATCTGGAGGACGCGAAGTTGCTGGCGGGTCAGGGAGGCGACACGGGCGGCGAGGTCCGTCTCGCGCGAGGGGCCGCCATCGGCCAGCGGAGGGGAATAGCCCTTCGGTAGCACCACGAGTCCGGCCATCACGTCCTGGATCGCTTCGGCGAGATCGCGTTTTTTCACGGACTTCGAGATGTAGCCCGCGGCGCCGCAGGTCATGGCCTCATGAACGATGCGCGGATCCTCGTGGGCGGAAACGACCAGGATCGGCTGCTTGGGGCGGCCTGCGCGCAGCTCGATCAGCCCGTCGAACCCCCGTGTGCCCGGCATCGTGAGGTCGAGAAGCAAGAGATCGAACGGCTGCTCGCTCGCCAGCGCCTCCTGGGCAGCGGCGATGGACGAAGCTTCGACGATCTCGGCTTCCGGGTAGGCCGATTCAATGGCGAGCTGAAGAGCCTCGCGAAAGAGGGGATGATCGTCGACGATCAAGAACCTGACCGTCATTCCGGGTGTCCCAACTCGTGCTGCCCGGCGCTCCCTGACGCGGTGCGGTCGTTTCTTGGATTGTTCAAGTCCGAGAATCCATTCTGGCATCTCGATGCGGTCAGTTGAGACCGGGGCGCCGGGGTTGGCAAGGGAAAAGTCTGCGCGCCGGATGCACCCGTTTACCGTATGCCGCGGCGGTGGCGGATAGCGCCGTGGGACCACCGTCAGGCTTAATTTTTCGCAGTGCACCTCATGTTAGAGGGCTTCGCAGTTTGAGCGGTTTAGTGGTCCAGGCTCCGGGTTTGCTGCAACTTGGAAACACAGGAAGGCTTGTCTATAGTGCGGCGCGCCAGGGCTGGTCGGGGGGCCGGGCCAGCGATGGCGGACTGCGTTTCGCCGGTTTAAGCGTGCGGCGGCGCGTATTGGGGAGTTAAGGGCGGGATGAGGTGTAATCCTTCGCGGTGGCTTTGGGGTCTCATTCCGATCGCGATGCTGAGTTGGGGGACCTACTACAAGGAACGCCCCCACGTGGAAGCGGATCTGGCCGTACGCGCGACCGAAGCCCTGCTCAAGGGCGGACAGCCGTGGGCTAAGGTGACACTGACGGGCCGCGATGCCGTGATCACCGGCCGCGCCAAGAAGGATGGCGAGCCCAAGGCGGCGCTCGATATCGTGCGCGGCGTGTGGGGCATCCGCACGGTTCAGCTCAAGACGGATCTCGCCGGTGCGGCGGCGGCCCCCGCGGGCATCGGCCCGCAATTGACGGACGAGGAGAAGGCCGCCCGAGCCGCGGAGAAGAAGGCGGCCGAGGCGGCTGCCGCCGCCGCAGCACGCAAGGCCGAAGAAGAGGCCGCGGCTCTCAAGGCGAAACAGGACGCGGAAGCCGCGCTGGCCGCCAAGGCCAAAGCTGAAGCCGACGCGGTAGCGGCAGCGGCCGCGCAGAAGGCCAAGGACGAAGCTGACGCAGCCGCCGCCGCGGCTGCACAACGTGCCAAGGATGAGGCCGAGGCAGCGCGCAAGGCGGAAGCCGAGGCGGCCGAGCTCAAGGCCAAGCAGGAGGCCGAAGCGGATGCGGCGCTGAAGGCGAAAGAAGCCGAGGGACTCGCGGCGCAGAAGGCCAAAGAGGATTCCGAGGCCGCCGCGGCTCTGAGGGCCAAGGAGGAGGCCGAGGCGTCTCAGCGCGCGAAGGAAGATGCCGAGGCGGCCGCGGCCCAGAAGGCGAAGCAGGAAGCAGACATGGCGGCCGAAGCCAAGGCCGATGCCGAGGCTCAGGCGCGGAAGGCTGCCGAGGAGCAAGCGGCGAAGCGCAAGACCACGGCCGCGACCGCCGCGTGCGAGAAGCGCCTCGCGGCCGCTGCCTCGGAAGGTGTGATCCTGTTCAACCGCGCCAGTGCGGACATCGATCCCAAGAGCTCGCTGACGATCGCCAGGCTGGCGGAGATCATCAAGACGTGTCCGGGTTCACGCGTCGAGGTGGAAGGGCACACGGATGCCGAGGGCACCGATGAGCGCAATCAGAACCTGTCGGAGCGGCGCGCGCGCGCGGTGGTCAACAGTCTTGGCCTTGCGGGCGTCGACAAAGACCGGCTGTCGTCGGTGGGGTACGGTGCGAGCCGGCCGGTTGCGCCGAACGACACCCGCGAGGGAATGGCGCGTAACCGGCGCATCGAGTTCAAGGTATTTACGAATTAGGCGGATGGGGCACTGGGGGACGCGAGATGGATTACCTGGTCGTGAAACTGTTCTGGTATCTGGCGGTGGCGTTCGCTCTGGGTCTCGTCGTCGGGTGGATCAGTTGCGGACGAGTCGAAGACTGAGCCGGGAAGGGGCCGATCAGTCTTTGAACAGGGAGTAGGGGCGTATGACGATTTTGCTCGTGCAGACTTTCTTGCTGATGCTCGGAGCGTTCCTGCTCGGCGCGTCGCTCGCCTGTCTGATCCGGCGCGGCTTCACCGCCTCGCGCGATGACGCCGTCAGCGAAGCAGCGGAGACAGCCCTCACAGGGGTGGCCGTGGCGGCGCCGCCGGCGGTGGTCGTGGCTGCGGAAACAGACCGCTTTGGCCGCGCGCTTTCCGGCGGCCAGGATCCGGGTGTGCCTCCCGTGCTCGCAGGCCAGCCGGTGATCGAAGTGCAGCCGAAGCCGGTTTCTGCTCCGGCGCCGCAGCCCGTCACGCGTCCAGCTCCGCAGTCTGCTCCACAAGCGGCGCCTTCGCCGTCGCCCGCGCCGCCGCAGCGCGTGGTGTTGCCACCGGCACCGGCGCCCGCTCCGCAGCCGAAGTCCGTGGAGCCCGCGCCGGTTGTGCGTCCAGCGCCCGCTCCGGCGGGCGACGGGGAGAGCTATACCCAGATTGCGGTCGCTGCGGCCGCGATGGCCACCGCGGCCAAGCTCAAGGCGGAGGCTGATGCGGCTGCCGCTCAAAAAGCTGCCGAGGCCCGCGCTCCGGCGCCGGGACCAGCAGACGACGACGGACCGTCACGTTTCGGCACGCCGGCCGAAGTTTCGCCGCTCGAGCGAGGTTTCGGGGACGCAGTGGACGACCTCACCCGCATTCGCGGCATCGACACCGATCTCAAGGAGCGGCTTGTCCGCTACGGCGTGCATCGCTTCTCACAGATCGCGGAGTGGACGCCGGACGACGTGCGGGCCGTGAACCAGACGCTGGGCTTCCAGGGGCGCGTCGAGCGCGAGAACTGGGTCGAGCAGGCCGGCATTCTGGCGGCCGGCGGCTCTCCCGCCGTCGCTCTCAAGTCCGCGACCGTGGTTGCCGGACCCGTGCCGGTCGATGGCGACCGGCTACATCGCATCATTGGCGTCGATCCGCAGTCCGAAGCCGTCCTGCGGGCCAACGGCATTTCGCAGCTGGATCAGATCGCGTCGTGGAGCGCGGCGGATGTGACCCGTTTCGAGGGGTTGATCGGCTCGCCTGGCCGGATTGCGCACGAGAGTTGGGTGGAGCAGGCGCTGTTTCTCACCGGCCGTGCGCCTCCAGCGCCGGAGCCCGAGGTCATCAGCGAGACGCCCGCACCGCCGGCCGGGGCTCAAGTGGCTCCAGTCGTCGTTAGTGCACCGCGCGTCGAGAGCTACTCGGGGCTTCGCTCGGTCAAGTCGGAAGCGTTACGCGGCGATGGTTTCGGCGGCATTTCTGCCGGGCCTATCGACGATCTCAAGCGCATTCGCGGCATCGGCGTTCTCATCGAGAAGAAGCTCAACTCGCTCGGCATCACCGCTTACGAGCAGGTCGCCAACTGGACGCGCGGCGACATCGACCGCATGAGCCAGATTCTCGATTTCAAGGGTCGCATCGAGCGCGAGAACTGGATCGAGCAGGCGCGCATTCTCGCGTCCGGTGGCCAGACTGAGTTCTCACGCCGCGTCGACCGCGGAGAAGCGTGAAGAAGAGCCGAGCCACATTGGGTCTTTGATGAGACCGATGATTCACGCTTCAGGCTGATAGGGCATGAAACGATCATGATCTAGAGCTTCCAGCCGGAATGAATGGCGGCGATGCCGCCCGTGAGGTTGCGCACGGAGACGCGCTCGAAGCCCGCTTCGCGGATCATGCTGGCGAACGCCTCCTGCTTCGGGAAGCGGCGGATGCTCTCGACGAGGTAGCGGTAGGGCTCGGCGGATCCAGCCGCGATCTGCCCGAGGCGCGGGATCACCTCGAAGGAATGGAAATCGTACAGGCGGTCGAGCAGCGGCACCTGACATTCGGAGAACTCGAGGCACAGGAAGCGGCCGCCGATCTTGAGCACGCGGTGGGCTTCTTTCAGCGCGGCGTCGATGTGGGTCACGTTGCGGATGCCGAAGGCGATCGTGTAGGCATCAAACGCGCGGTCGGGGAACGGCAGGGCCTCGGCGTTGCCCTGGGTCAGGGTGATGCGTGCCGCCAGCCCTTCGGCGGCTACCTTGGTGCGGCCTTCCTCCAGCATCTCGGGGCTGATGTCGGCGAGCACGGCGGTGGCGTTGGGCCCCGATGCTCTTGCGTAGCGGATCGCCACGTCGCCGGTGCCGCCGGCGACGTCGAGCAGGCGGAACGGGGTGTCGCCGCGCGGCGCACCGATCATGGCGACGAACTCGGCCTTCCAAAGACGGTGCAGTCCGCCCGACATGAGGTCGTTCATGAGGTCGTAGCGCGACGCGACGGAGGAGAACACCGCGTTGACGAGGCCTTGGCGCTCGCCTTCGGCGACCTGGCGGAAGCCGAAGCTGGTTGTGGAGCCGGGGTCGTTGGGTTCGTTCGACATGGGGGTGACCTTAGACGGAATGACCGTCGTGCGCCAACCGCTCCGATGTGACAAGGAGCGGGTGCAGCGTTTGGTTAGCGATGTGGTCTGCCACGGCCTCTGCGAGAACGGGCGCCAGCAGGAAGCCGTTGCGATGGGCGCCGTTGACGAAAATGCGCGCGCCGCCATCGCGGATCTCGATGCGGGGCATGTTGTCGGGGAATGCCGGGCGCACGCCGGCCCCGGTGTCGATGATCTCGGCCTCGCCGAACGCCGGATGCAAGGCGAAGGCGGTGCCGAGAAGCTCGAGGGCCGAGCGGACGGTGATGGCGCCGGTATCTTCGCTCTCGATGACGGTTGCGCCGACGAGCAACTGGCCGTCTCCCCATGGCACGACGTAGAGCGGATGGCGCGGATGCAGGAGACGCACGGGACGGGCGAGATGGATCTCGTTCGTCCTCACGACAAGGCGCTCGCCGCGCACGCCGCGCAGGTCCGGCAGCTCGTGGGCCGCTGCCATGCCGCGACAGTCGATGACGATGTCGGAGGCGGAGGGCGCCACCCAGGCGGCCCCAAGTTCGACGGTCGCGCCTGCCAGCCGCACGGCGTCGAGCAGGAAGGAAAGCGCGTGGGGGGTTTCCATGTGCGCTTCGTCGGGAAAGAAGAAGCCGCGCGGAAAGCGTTCGGCGAGATCGGGCTCAAGCGCGGCGATGCCGCGGGCGTCCAGCGTCTGCGGCGGGTCGGTGGCGCGTGCAAAGCGCGTTGCCTCGGCGGAGTCGCGCGCGGCGGCGACAACAAGGCTGCCAGCGTTGATGAGGTGCGGGTAGACGGCGCGCCACAGGGCAAGGCCGCGTGCGCCCATGTGGCGGATGGCGGGGTCGGTTTCACTTTCGCACCCGGGCGCAAGCATGGCGCCGGCGAAACGGCTGGCGCTCCCGGTGAAGGGTGTGGCGCTTTTTTCGATGAGGCGCACGGCGTAGCCGGCGCGCGACAGCGTGAGCGCCTGCCACAGGCCGAGGATGCCGGCGCCGACGACGGTGATGGCGAGGGGCGTCTGCGTGCGACGCCGGGTGGGCTCAATCGCCAAGGGCTATTCCTTCCCGCCGCGGGTCGGCGCCGCCTTCCAGCACGCCATTGCGCCGGGACACGACATGCACGCCGGAGTTCATGAGGTCAGGTGTGATCGCATGCCCGTAGCTCCTCAGCATAAGGGCCTGCCAGATTGTGGACCAGCCGTACTCCAGCTCCAGAGACTTGCCGGTGCTGCCGAAGTTCGGAAGGTCGATGGCGGCTTGGGCGTCGAGCTGCCAGTCGATGAGGCCGACAAGCGTCTTGACGACGAACAGGATGATGCGGCTGCCTCCGGGCGAGCCAAGTGCCGCGAAGAGGTTGCCTTTTTCATCGAAAACGAAGGTGGGCGTCATGGAGCTTCTGGGGCGTTTGCCGCTCTCGACGCGATTGGCAACCGGACGGCCGCTTTCATCCTCGGGACGGAAGGAGAAGTCGGTGAGCTGGTTGTTGAGCAGGAAGCCGGCCGCGAAAAGACCGGAGCCGAACGGGCCTTCGATGGTGGTCGTCAGAGCCACGGCATTGCCGTCGGCATCGATGACGGACAGGTGGCTCGTGCCGACGTTCTCGCGCGTTGCGTCGATGCCGAAGGCGCGCTTGTCGGCTGCGGGCGGGTCACCGGGCTCGGCGCGCAGCATCGCTTTTGCAGGATCGATCAGGGCGCTGCGAGTTGCGATGTAGGTCGGGTCGAGCAGGCCTGCGGGCACCGGCACGAAGTCCGGGTCGGCGAGGTAGCGGTCGCGGTCGGCGTAGGCCAAGCGCTCGGCTTCGACGACGAGATGCATGGCTGGGATCTTCATGGCGGCAGCCGGGCTCTGGCCGAGGTCGAAGCGCTCGATCATTCCAAGCGTCTGTCCGACGGCGACGGTGCCGGATGACGGCGGGCCCATGCCGCAGATGCGGCGCTTGCGGTACTCGAAGCAAAGGGGCGGGCGTTCGACCACCTTGTAGGCGGCAAGATCCTCGAGCGTGAGATCGCCGGCGCCATTCGGCGCTTCCCTGACCGCGGATACGATGGCGTCGGCGATGGGGCCGGAATAGAAGGCCTCGGGGCCTCTCTCGGCGAGCGCTTCCAGCGTCCTGGCATAGTCAGGGTTTTTGAGCCGATGGCCGATCGGGAGCGGGCTGCCGTTGGAATCGAAGAAGTAGCGATGCGCGGCGGGCGACAGACTGTCGGGGCCGAACCACCGCAGCATGAAATAGAGGCGCTGCGAGATTTCGAAGCCGTCGCGGGCCAGCTTCAATGCCGGCTCGAACAGTTTGCCCCACGGCAGCTTGCCGTGGCGTTTGTGGGCCAGCTCCAGAAGACGAGGCAGGCCCGGGGTTCCGACGCTCAGGCCCGAATGTACGGCGCGGTCGAAGTCCATCGGCTTGCCGGCTGCCATGAAACGGTCAGGCTTGGCGGCGGCGGGTGCCATCTCGCGGCCGTCATAGGCCAACAGCGCCTTTTTTCCTTCGTCCCAATGGAGAAGGAAGGCGCCTCCGCCGAGACCCGAGGACTGGGGCTCGACGAGACCCAGCACGAGTTGGGCGGCGATGGCGGCATCGGTTGCTGAGCCGCCGGCGCGCAGCATCTCGCGGCCCGCTTCGGAGGCCAGGGGGTTCGCGGTCGAGATCAAATATTTTTTCGTTACGGCCAGAGATTTCTCAGTGCGCCCTGCGCCGGCTTCGGGCTCGAGCTGCGCGCGGGGCAGGCTCACGTCCTGGGCGAGCCCCCTGTTCGGGAGCATGGCAAGCAGGAGAGCGGCGCCGACTGCTGCCGCGGCCGGTCGCAGGCCGCACGTGCGCCTTTTCCTTTCGATGGGTCCGTGGAGGCAAATTTCGGACATTTCCTCTCCGGACCTCTGGATGCGGACCCTGCGGATTCGGCGGGCCTCTCGCCGCGCCTCGGCGCGTCATCACCGTTCTATAGGGGCGGACGCGGGATTGAAAACCTCCATGTTCCGGTGCCGCTGACGCGGAGTAGCGTGCTCGCGATCGTTGATACCTTTCGCGCGAACAGCGAGGGCGGTGGATTCTAAAAAAAAATCGGCCGGAATGGCGGGGGCTCCATTCCGGCCGTGGGGACCAGACCAAGGGGGGACGCAACTTGAACGCGGGCTGGCGCCACAAAAAGTATGCAGGGGGAACGTAAGCCGCCGGGATTTGGACGAGGGATCCGGATCGCCGTCGGCACAACTCAAAGACGCAACAAACGCAACGCGCACTCGTCTTCCAAGCGTCCGCGCGATGAGGGCCGATACGCAGCTCCTTGTCGAGTGGACGACGCAACTTACATTTCTGAGCAGCCAACCTTCGGTGAAGTGCTCATGGTGACCGTTATGCCGATCGATTTTGTTCTTTTTTTGTTCTCACTGACTTTGTGCGCCGTATCATCCGGTAAGTGGGTTGCTGTGCCTACCAAACTTCCGATCCGCCTCACAAATCGGCAAGCGTTGCTGCAGTGCATCGGTCGAGCCGGAAGTCGCGCCACAGGTGCGTCAGTGACGGTAGTGTGACCGGCATGCTCTGCCGCCGAATTTCCGGCTGGTCTATACGGAGCGTTCATACAGGCGGACGCAACATGCCAGTGACGGGTGAAACCGGCAGAGGGAACCGGTTTCGGTCTTCACAGCTTTGAAGCAGCGGGAGTTTCGTAAATGTCGGTGTGGACGGCAAAGGTAAGCGGGGTTTTGGCAGCGGTAGCCGCGGCGGCTACGCTGGCGGGCGTTCCTGGCGCGGCCAATGCGCAAGGCCTGATCGAATTTCTCTGGGGCGGCGAGCCGGAGTACGGCGGCGGCAAGCGGCAGCTCGTGGGCTTCGATTCGAAGTTTTCCGCAGGGCAGATCATCGTCAGCTTTGGCGATCGGCGCCTGTATCACATCACCAAGGCCGGTCAGGCGATGAGCTACCCCATCGCCATTCCGCGCGAACAGAGCCGCTGGCAGGGCAACACCGTGGTGTCGCAGAAGCGCGAGAACCCCGATTGGCGCCCGACGCCCGACATGCTGAAAGAGAACCCGAAGCTGCCGAGCTGGGTGCCTGGCGGGCATCCGATGAATCCGCTCGGTGTGCGCGCGCTCTATCTCGGCTCCAGCACCTACCGTATTCATGGAACCGACGCGCCCTGGACCATCGGACAGAACGTGTCCAAGGGCTGCATCCGCATGTTCAACGAGGACGTGATCGAGCTCTATCCGAAGGTTCCGGTCGGCACTAAGGTCGTCGTGACCTGGGAGCGCTTCAAGACCGGTGCAACCATCGCCGAGTTCGATCGTGAGAAAGCCGGCTCTGGCTCAGCCTCCGCCCCTGCTGCGGTCGAGCCTGAGTCGAAGAAGGGCAAGTCGCGCTCCGTCGCGAGCGCACCGAAGGCCGGATTCTTCATCTATCCGGACGACGAGGCCAACCCGCTGCGTCCGGAAGAGGATATGGTGGTTCACACGATCACCAACGGCGAGGACGTCGTCGAGGATGCTCCTTCGACCGATACCGTCTCTCCTTCGCCGCGGACCGATGCTCCGCGGCCGGTCGAGGGCATGGCCACGCGTTATGGTCGCAAGGTCGGCGCCGGCGCGATCTCGCGCTCAGCCCAGGCTTCCGCCGTCGAGTAAGACGCGGCGCGCAATCGACTGAACACACAACGGGCGGCTTGCATGATGCAAGCCGCCCGTTTTCGTTCCGGGTCTGTGGATGCGGTCAGCTTTCCTCAGCTTCCCTGGGCGAGGCAGGATCCGAGACCGCCGGCGAGGTTGCGGAGCAGCGTCTCGTATGCGCGAGGGCCTGGCTCGACCAGGGCTCCTTCGGGGTCCAGGGTGCCAGACCGGGCACTGGTGCCTTCGGTCACGGCAGCGACGAGCTTGGCCTGGAACTGAGGCTCGCTAAAGACGCAGGCCGCGGAGAGTGTCGCGAGCTTGCGGCGGATCTCGGTCAGCCTTTTGGCGGAGGGCTGCGTGTCGGGGCTGATGGTGATCGAGCCCACGGCGGCGAGGCCGAAGCGGCGCTCGAAATACTGGAACGCGTCGTGAAACACCACGAAGGGCTTGCCTTTGACCGGCTCGAGATCGCGGGCGATCTCGGTCTCGAGCGCGCTCAGCGCGGCATCGGCGCGGGCGGCGTTGGTCTTGAATTTTTCTGTGTCCGCGGGCGATGCTTCGGAGAGGACGCGGGCAATCTCGGCGACCATCTTGCGTGCGTTCTCGGGATCGAGCCACACGTGGCCGTCACGGGCTTCGTGAGCGTGATCGTCGTGGTCGTGGGTATGATCGTGCTTATCGTGGTCGTGCCCGTCGCCGGCCTCGTGCGCGTGGTCGTGCTTTTCGAAAGTTTCACCCGTGCGCACGTTCAGCAGCTCGATGCCAGGGGCGTCCGCCAACGTGATGGTGCGTACGGAAGCGGGCAACGCGGACACGACTTTGCGCGTAAACGGCTCGACGGTTTCCGAGATGCGGAAGAAGACGTCGGCGCGATTGAGCGCCCGGGCGTCTGATGGCTTCAGCGCGTAGGTGTGCGGCGAGGCAGCTCCCTGGACAAGCAGGTCGGGTGTGCCGACCCCTTCCATCACCTGGGCGACCAGCGCGTGGATGGGTTTAATGGTGGCCGTGACCTTGAGCTCGGCGTACGCAGGTGCCGCCGCAAAGAGGGCAACCGCCAGAGCGGCGCACCTCATTCGGAACGGGGCTATGGCCTGGGATGTCGGCATGCTGAGGGAAACTCCTCGTTTTGACTCATTTGTGGATACTATAACATCCAATCAGGCGCAACGAGGGCGAGCGTGCCTTGGTTCTGCTCCATTTTTTGGATCGTGTGCCGAGGATCTGCTGGCCTCCGCACCTTACAAATATGTCAGGCCAGCGAGATGTTCTGATCCCTATGCTAGAGAGTGCGTGCACCTTTCATCCGGTGCCTGGGGGCGAAGCGTGGAGGGAAGCTTGATCTCGATGTCGCGAGCTTTGGGGCGTTGGCTCCTGGCGCTGGGAGCGGCGTTCGCGTGCCTGTCGCTGCCTGCGGCGGCGCATCCGCATGTCTGGGTCACGGTCGAGACGACGGTGCTTTACGACGGCGGCAAGATCACCGGCCTCAAGCACAAGTGGACCTTCGACGACATGTACACGGCGATGGCGATCCAGGGCCTCGATACCAACGGCGACGGTCAGTACTCGCGCGAGGAGCTCAAGGAGCTGGCGCAAGTCAATATCGATGGGCTCAAGGAGTTCGGATATTTCACCCAAGCCAAGCTCGGGAAGGCGGAGGTCAAGGCCAAGCCGCCCATCGACTACTATCTCGAATACAAAGACAACCTGCTCTCGCTGCATTTCACGCTGCCGTTCGAGCAGCCGGTGCTCGCCGAAGCGCAGGGCTTCAATTTCGCGGTGTTCGACGAGTCGTTCTTCATTGCCTTCGACTTCGACAAGGACAACCCGGTGCAGCTCAGCGAGGGGGCGCCGCAGGGCTGTCACGCCAATATCGGCATCCCCGAGAATGAGCTCGCCGAGCTGCAGAAGCTCAACGAGTCGTTCGGGGGGCAGCTGACGACTGGCGATCAGAATGCCGGCATGGGCCTCGGATACGCGAAAACAGTGACGCTGGGCTGCAAGAAATCATGACCCGATCCCTGGCCGCGCTCGGTGCGCTTCTGCTTTGCCTCATGGTCTCCTTCGGCGCGCTCGCTCAATCCGAGCCGCAGAAATCGCCGTTCGGGCTGCCACTGGCGCCAGGCCAATCGTCCCCGCAGAAGGCGGAGCGCAGCTTTCTCGGTGACGTCTGGTCGTATGTGCTCATGCAGCAACAGCGCATCAACCGCGAGCTTGCGGGCGCGGTGAAGCAACTGAAGACGGGCAATGTGCTGGATGCGACGCTGCTGCTCGCATTCTTGAGCTTCACTTACGGCGTGTTGCACGCGGCGGGGCCGGGGCATGGCAAGGCGGTGATCTCGTCCTACGTGCTCGCCAACGAGAAGACGGTCAAGCGCGGCATCATGCTGTCGTTCCTGTCGGCATTCTTTCAAGCGCTGTCGGCCATTACGATTGTCGGCGTGCTTGCCATCGCGCTCAAGGCGACGAGCCTCGAGATTTCGGCCACCGAGCGCTGGATCGAGACGGTGAGCTGGGGCTTCGTGGCGCTGATTGGCATCTGGTTGCTTTACGGGCAGCTCGGCAAGTTGTTTCGCCGCGGCTCTGCCGAGACGTCCGACCACGACGCGGCGCACGCTCATGCACATGTCCATACTCATGCTCATTCTCATGATCACGGCGGCTGTGCGTGCGGGCACGACCACGGGCCTGCTCATGTGCACAGCCCTGCGCCTGCTCACGAGCCGCATCATCATGCCCACGCGCATGATCATCATCACCATGATGCGGACGGGGCATGCTGCGGGCATGCCCACATGCCGGATCCGAGGCAGCTCGAAGGACACCTGTCGTGGAGCAAGGCCATCGCGATTGCGCTATCGGTCGGCATCCGGCCCTGCACGGGCGCTATCCTGGTCCTGATCTTCGCCATGAGCCAGGGTCTCCTGATCGCGGGCGTGTTCGCGACGTTTGCGATGGCGCTCGGCACGGCGATCACGGTGTCGGTCCTGGCATCGCTCGCCGTCGGCTCGCGGGAACTCGCGACGCGCATGGCCGGTGGCGAAAGCCGGCTCGCCGGAGCGGTCGCCACGGGTGCAGGCCTGCTCGGCTCGACGCTCGTCTTTCTGATGGGGGCTGCCTTTTTCGTCGCGTCGCTGCAGGGCGGAACGATGTCTCCGCTTTAGGCTTGGCGCGGGGCCATCATGCGTATGGCTCCGCCATGACCGGTTTCCACTTTTCCGAAAGCACCGGTTTGAGGTTTGTCGTGCTTCTCGTCGGAAAACCGGTTTCCACTTTTCCGGAAGCACTCTATGGGTTGCGCGTCCTGACTTCAGACGCTGCTAGGGAACCATGAAGCTCTACCGCGCCTTTGCCACCGTGGGCAGCCTGACGCTCGTCAGCCGCGTGCTCGGCTTCATGCGTGATATCGCCTTCGCCTGGGCGTTCGGTGCCGGCTGGGTGGCGGATGCCTTCAACGTCGCTTTCAGGTTTCCGAACCTCTTCCGGCGCCTGTTCGGCGAAGGGGCTTTCAACTCAGCCTTCATCCCTCTGTTCGCCAAGGAGCTGGAAGGCAACGGACGCGAGGAGGCGCGGGCCTTTGCCGAGGAGGCCATGAGCGGACTCGCGGCGCTGCTTGTGGCGCTGACGATCGTCGCCATCCTGGCCATGCCGTGGCTCATGTACCTTCTTGCGCCGGGCTTCAGCGCGCAGCCCGAGAAATTCGATCTCGCGGTGCTGCTGACGCAGATCACGTTTCCGTATCTCCTCTGCATGTCGCTGGTGGCGCTGTTCTCGGGTGTGCTCAACACGTTCGGCCGCTTCGTGGAGAGCTCGTCCGTTTCCATCGTGCTTAATCTCACACTGCTGGCGGCGATCTTCGTCGGGTTCTGGCTTGGATACCGCAACGAGCCGGGCGGCGGCATCGTGCAGGCCGTTGGCGTGTTCGTGGCGGGCGTGCTGCAGCTCTGGCTCTTGATCGACGGCCTTCGCCGCAACAACTTTTCGCTCAGGCTCCGTCGTCCGCGTATGACGGACCGCATGCGCCGCCTGATCGCGCTCGGCATTCCGGGGGTGATTGCGGGCGGCGTGACGCAAATCAACATCATGATCGGCACCGTGATCGCCTCGCAGGAGCCGGGGGCCGTGTCGCAGCTCTACTATGCGGATCGGCTCTATGAGCTTCCGCTCGCCATCGTCGGTATCGCTATCGGCGTGGTGCTGCTGCCGGACGTGGCACGGCAACTGAGGGCCGGCAATCATGCGGGCGTTCTCGACAGCCAGAACCGCTCGCTCGAGTTCGCGATGCTGCTGACGGTGCCGGCGGCGGTGGCGCTTGCCGTGGTGCCGATCCCGATCGTCAAGGTTCTGTTCGAGCGCGGCGCCTTCACGGCGGCGGATACCGCCAACACAGCGGCCGTGCTTTCCGTGTTTGCGCTCGGGCTGCCGGCGTTCGTGATGATCAAGGTGTTCTCGCCGGCTTACTTCGCGCGCGAGGACACCAAGACGCCGATGCGCTACGCGACCATCAGCCTGATCGCCAACACGCTCGGGTCGATCGGGCTCTTCTTCCTGTTCCGGGAGATCGGCTGGCTGCCGCAGCTCGGCATCGCGGTGGCGACCACACTCGGCGGGTGGCTCAATGCCGGACTTCTATGGACGACGCTGGTCCGGCGCGGGCATTTCGTACTGGACCGGCGGATGGCGCGCGCGTTCGCGAGCATTCTCCTGTCATCGGTGGTGATGGGTGCGGCGCTGATCGCGGCGGCGCATTTCCTGGCCCGCTATTTCGTGTCCGGCCAGGGGTTCGCCGTGCACGTGCTCGCACTGGCGGCGCTGGTCGGGGCGGGCCTTGCGGTCTATGGCCTTATTGTTCTCGCCACGGGAACGATCAATCTCCGTCAGCTGCGCAAACTGTTCGGGCGCGGCTAGCTCCGGCCTTGCGCGGTGGGCCTTGGCGCGCCATAACCCGCGCCTGACAGTTCGACGCCCGGACGAGGGACAATGAAACTCACAGAGCGTGTTTTCTCAGGCATGCAGCCCACGGGCAGCCTGCATCTCGGCAACTATCTCGGCGCCATGGTGCAGTGGATCGAGATGCAGAAGACGCACGAGTGCATCTATTGCGTCGTCGATCTGCATGCGATCACCGTTTGGCAGGATCCCAAGGAGCTCAAGCAGGCGATCCGGCAGGTGACGGCCGCCTATATCGCGTCTGGCCTCGATCCCAAGACGAGCATTCTGTTCAATCAGAGCCAGGTGGCTGCGCATGCGGAGCTGGCATGGATTTTCAATTGCGTCGCGCGGCTGGGCTGGCTCAATCGCATGACACAGTTCAAGGAGAAGGCGGGCAAGGACCGCGAGGCGGCGTCCGTCGGCCTTTACGCCTATCCGAACCTCATGGCGGCGGACATTCTCGCTTATCGGGCGACGCACGTGCCGGTCGGTGAGGACCAGAAGCAGCATCTCGAGCTGGCGCGCGACATCGCGCAGAAGTTCAACAACGACTTTCGTGCCGAGATCGAGGCCAAGGGCTACAACGACGGTGCGTTTTTCCCGCAGCCGGAGCCGGTCATCACGGGGCCGGCGACGCGGGTCATGAGCCTGCGCGACGGCACGAAGAAGATGTCGAAGTCGGATCCCTCGGACCTGTCGCGCATCAATCTCACGGATGATGCGGATACGATCGCGCGCAAGATCCAGAAGGCGAAGACCGATCCCGAGCCGCTGCCGACGGAGGAAGCTGGCCTGGCTGCGCGCCCGGAGGCGGACAACCTGATCGGCATCTACGCGGCGCTCGCGGGAAAGACGAAGGCGGCCGTCGTGGCTGAGTTCGGCGGGCAGCAGTTCTCCGGCTTCAAGAAGGCGCTGGCGGAGGTGGCTGTGCAGCGTCTCGGTCCGATCGGCGATGAGATCCGCCGCCTTACGGCCGATCCGGCGGAGATCGATCGCGTGCTTGCGGACGGCTCGGCGCGGGCGCGGGCCATCGCGGCGCCGATCATGGACGAGGTCAAGGACATCGTCGGCTTCATCAGGTCGTGAGGGGGCCATCGCGCGTGTTGTGGTCTTCGAGATCACGTGGCAGCATCGCAGCATGACGCTCACATACCGCAAACGCCGCTCGTTCGAGCCGGGCCATGTACGGAAATTCCTGCTCGTTGTCGACGAGAGCCCGGAGGTCGAGAGCGCGCTGTATTACGCGGCGGCGCGCGTGGTGCGCTCGTCCGGTACCATCCTTATGCTCTATGTCATCGAGCCGCAGGATTTCCAGCACTGGGCGGGGGTGCGCCAGGTGCAGATCGACGAAGAGACGACGAAAGCCAAGGCGCTGTTCCGCCTCTTGCGCCGCAAGCTGCATCACGTCGGTTTTGAGAACCTCGTTTGCGAGGAGCTGATCCGGGAAGGGATCAAGGAAGAAGAGATCATGAAAACCATCGCCGAGGACGAGGACGTTTCGATCCTGGTGCTTGGCGCTTCGACCAGCCCCAAAGGGCCCGGGCCGCTCGTCTCCGCCTTGGCCGCTGGGCCAGCGGCCGGGCAATTTCCCATTCCGGTGACCGTCGTCCCCGGCAATCTGGCCTTCGACGATATTGTCGCGCTCGCCTGAGCTTGCGAGAACTCCGACGCTAGGGCTAGACAATTCGCATCGACATTCCTATTTTCTGGAACAGTTCTAAAGACGCGGGGCGGGTCGGTCCCCAGGAGATGACGACATGTTTATTCAGACCGAGGCGACGCCGAACCCTCAGACGTTGAAGTTCATCCCGGGCAAAACGGTGCTGGAGGATGGGACCGCCGATTTCCGCGCCAAGGGTGATGCCGACGCCTCGCCGCTCGCGCGCCGTCTGTTCGATATCGAGGGCGTCTCGGGCGTGTTTCTCGGTTCGGACTTCATCTCGGTGACCAAGACCGATGCCGAGTGGCAGCATCTCAAGCCCATGATCCTCGGTGCGATCATGGAGCACTACATGTCGGGTGCGGCGGTCGTGGACGGCGACGGGGCCAACGATGCGGCCGATGGCGCCTACGACGCCGAGGATGCGGACGTCGTCGCGACCATCAAGGAGCTGCTCGAGACGCGCGTGCGCCCGGCGGTGGCGCAGGATGGCGGCGACATCACCTTCGCAGGCTTCCGCGACGGCATCGTTTATCTGCATATGCGCGGCGCGTGCTCGGGTTGCCCAAGCTCGACGGCGACGCTGCGTCACGGCATCGAGAACCTGCTCAAGCACTTCTGCCCCGAAGTGGAGGAAGTGCAGGCCGTCTGAGATCCTGATTTCGGAACCCCGCCTCCCCGGCGGGGTTTTTCTTTTGCCCGTTACGCTCGAGGATTGCCGATGTCCGCCGTGATCGATCAAGCTGCGCTGGAGCAGATCTTCCTTTCTGCGCGAACGCATAGCGTCTGGCTCGACAAGCCGGTTCCGGACGAGCTTCTGGTGAGGGTCGTCGATCTCATGAAACTGGGCCCGACGAGCGCCAACTGCTCGCCTGCGCGCGTGGTGTTCGTGAAGTCTCCCGAGGCCAAGGCGCGGCTGAAGCCGTTCCTCTCGGCCGGCAACCTCGACAAGACGCTCAAGGCGCCGGTGACCGCGATCCTCGGCTACGACCTGGAATTCTACGAGAAGCTGCCGCGGCTTTTCCCGCACACGGATGCCAGGAGCTGGTTTACCGGCAAGCCCGAGCACATCGTTGAAACGGCGTTCCGCAACGGTTCGCTGCAGGGCGCCTATTTCATCATTGCCGCACGCTCGCTGGGGCTCGATTGCGGGCCGATGTCGGGCTTCGATCAGGCGGGTGTGACGGCGGAGTTTTTTGCCGGTACGCCGATCAAAGCGAATTTTCTCTGCAACCTCGGATACGGCGATGCGTCGGCGCTGAAGCCGCGCTCGCCGCGTCTCGCCTTCGAGGAGCTGGCGCAAATTCTCTGAGGCGGGAGGCTCGGGCGAAAGCTCGCATTGCAAGACCGGCTCAGCGCGATATGCTCCGCCTCAGGAATACTCGGTTTATCGATGACTAGCGCTGCGCCTATAGTGCGCTGACGGCAATGTGCCGGCGTGGTCTGCACTCGCGGAGATACCATGACAGGGGCGACGCCGCTCGATCCCAAATACGTGTCGCTGCTTTGGGCGGGACCCGAGCAAGCCGGCGATATCGCGCGGCTGCATGCGGAGCTGTTCTCGCCGGCGTGGTCCGAAGAAAGCGTCCGGGCGCTTCTCGACCATCCCGCATCGACGGCGTTCATGGCCATGGTCGGGGGATCGCCCAAGACCTGCATTGGTTTCGTGATGGCGCAACTGGCGGCAGACGAGGCGGAGATCCTGTCCATCGGTGTGGCCAAGGACTGGCAGCGCAAAGGGGTCGGCAAACGGCTGGTGGAAGGTGTCGCGCGGGCCGCGCAACGGGCGGAGGCCAAGAAGCTGTTCCTGGAGGTGGCTGCCGACAACGATGCGGCCATGGAGCTCTATCGGCGTACCGGTTTCCTGGGGACCGGGCTGCGGCGCGGTTACTATGCGCGATCCGGGGGGGATGCGGTCGACGCGGTGACGCTGGCTCTCAAGCTCTAGACCGATTTCGCGAGCGTGGCACGAGCCTTGAGCGGATGTGGTCCGGCACTATCATGGCCTTGGTTGCCTTGTAGAATTCCCGTCCGAAATCGAGTAGACGAAACACGACTCCGTCGCGCGTTGCGCGACCTTGAAGCCTGCTCGGGATATGCCATGGCGGTCTCGAAAATCGAAAGCCTGACCCGGCTCGAAGTGCTGTGCGCCGAGCACGGGCTTCGCATGACCGGTCAACGCCGTGTCATCGCGCGCGTGCTGTCGGAGGCCCGCGACCATCCCGACGTGGAAGAAGTGCACCGGCGCGTGCATCTGGTCGATTCGCATATTTCGCTGTCGACCGTCTATCGCACCGTCAATTTGCTCGAGAAGAAGGGCATTCTGGAGCGTCATGCGTTCGGAAGTGGGCGCGGCCGCTATGAGGAGGCGACACGCGGCCACCACGACCACCTGATCGACATCGCGACCGGGCGTGTGATCGAGTTCCATAGCGCGGAGATCGAGAAGCTGCAGGAGAAGATCGCGCGTGAGCTCGGCTTTACGCTGGTCGGGCACCGGCTCGAGCTCTACGGTGAGCCGATCGACAAGAAGAAGCCCGCGCGCAAAGGCTAGTTCGCGCGGCCAGCAAGGTCGGACGTATGGGAACGTTCAGAGCCGCCTCCATCCTGACGGGATTTTTCGCACTGACCGTGCCGCTGATGCCGGTGCAGGCGCTGCTTCTCAAGGTGTCGCCCAAGGGCGCGCGCCGCTTTCCGCACTGGTATCACCGCCAAGTCTGCAAGCTGTTCGGTATCAGGCTCAATATCGAGGGCTCTGTCGTCCAGGACAGGCCCGTGCTCCTGGTCTCGAACCATACGTCATGGCTCGATATCACCGTCTTGAGCGCCGTGGCGCCGCTCTCGTTCGTTGCCAAGAAGGATGTCGCGCGGTGGCCTTTCGTTTCTTCGCTCGCACGACTGCAGCGCACGGTTTTTGTCGACCGCGAGCGGCGCAGCGCGGTCGGGGAGACGACGAACGAGATCATGGCGCGGCTCGCGACAGGGGATACGGTGGTGCTGTTCGCGGAAGGGACGTCGAGCGACGGAAACCGCGTGCTGCCGTTCAAGACCTCGCTGTTCGCTGCGGCGAAACCCACCGCTAAGCCCGGTGGAGAGCAGGCGCGTGCATCCGACGTGGTGGTGCAGACGCTGTCGCTTGTCTACACGCGGCTGCACGGTGTGCCGCTCAACCGTTCTGCGCGCCCGCTCGTCGGCTGGTTCGGCGACATGGAAATGCAGAGCCATGCCTGGGAGCTTCTCAAGGCCGGGCCCTTGGATGTGCAGATCCGTATCGGGGCGCCAATTTCGCTCGACGCCTTCGCCGACCGCAAGGATCTCGCGCGCCGAAGCGAGAACGAGATCCGCGAGAATGTCGTTAGGATCCTGAGGAACTATCCGGCCGATCTTCCGATTACGGTGGCGGTACCTGCGGCGGAGGCTCGCACCGTACCGCGTCCGGCGAGCAGCGGAGCGCTTTTCCGCTGAGTCCTTTCCCGTTGATTCCCTACGCCCGGTAGCGTTAACGGCCTCTACCAGCGGCTTAGGTGGTAGAATGAGCCTATTGCCCTATCGCCAGCGTGACGCTGGACAAAACGGGGTCGCAATGCTGCAATGCAGCGGCGTGGGGGTGCAGCCGCGAGCGAATTGTGATACCGCGACTGCGCGGGGGACTGCTCGACAGCCGGGAACGCAAAGCCTCTTGGACGATCTCGATTCATCGCTTCTCGACGACACGACGCTTCAGCAGGGGCCGGCGGAGCGTGAGCCTTCGCCTGAGGCCAAGCGCGTCTTCATCAAGACCTTCGGCTGCCAGATGAACGCCTACGATTCCGAGCGCATGAGCGAGGCGCTGGCGGCGCAGGGCTATGTGGAGACGCAGGAGCCGGGGGATGCCGATCTTGCAATCCTCAACACGTGCCATATTCGCGAGAAGGCCGCGGAGAAGGTCTATTCGGACCTCGGCCGTTTGCGCGACGTCAAACGCGAGCGCGCGAAGGCGGGCAAAGAAACGCTGATCACCGTCGCCGGTTGCGTCGCGCAGGCAGAGGGTGCGGAGATCGTGCGGCGTGCGCCCGCGGTCGACCTCGTGCTGGGCCCGCAGAGCTATCACCGCCTGCCAGAACTCATCGGGCGTCTCAAAGGCGGCGAGACGGGACTCGTCGAGACGGCATTTCCCGACGAGGACAAGTTCCAGGCGTTGCCGGAGCGTGCGCCGCCGCGGGCCGTCTCGGCTTTTCTGACGGTTCAGGAAGGCTGCGATAAATTCTGTACGTTCTGCGTCGTGCCTTACACACGCGGCATGGAATATTCGCGCCCCGTTTCGGCTCTCGTGGCGGAAGCCGAGCGGCTGGTCGCACGCGGGGTTGCGGAACTCACGCTGCTCGGGCAGAACGTCAACGGCTACCACGGCGAAGGCCAGGATGGAGATGCGACGACGCTCGCGGGGCTCATCCGCCGGCTTGCCTCGATCGAGGGCTTGAAGCGCATTCGCTACACGACGAGCCATCCGCGCGACATGAGCGACGATCTCATTCAGGCGCACGCGCACGAAGACAAGCTGATGCCGTATCTGCATTTGCCGTTCCAGGCCGGCTCGGACCGCGTGCTCGCCGCCATGAACCGCAAACATACGGCGGCGGAGTATTTGGACCTTATCGGGCGCATCCGCGCAGCGCGTCCCGACATCGCGCTTTCAACCGACATCATCGTCGGCTTCCCCGGCGAGACGGATGCGGATTTCGAGGCGACGCTCGGGCTGGTCGAGGAGGTGCGCTTCGCGCACGCGTTCTCTTTCAAATACAGCGCGCGTCCGGGCACGCCCGCCGCCACGATGGACGGGCAAGTTGCTGAGGAGGTCAAGCGGGAGCGCCTCGAGCGGCTGCAGACGGCGATCGAGGCCGGGTTTGCCCGCTTCAACGGCGCCTGCGTCGGCAAGGTCATGCCGGTCCTGTTCGAGAAAGCCGGGCGGCATGCCGGTCAGCTCGTCGGGCGGTCGCCCTACCTGCAACTGGTGCATGCAGATGCGGACCCCTCTCGCCTCGGCCAAATCGTCGACGTGGAGATCCGGGCTACCCGAGCCAACAGTCTCGCAGGCGTCATATGCGCATAATCATGAACCTGTTAACGGTTCGGCCCAGGTCCAAGGCGTTGATTAGATGGCGCTGGCGCCTATGCTAGTCTTGTTCAGACGTACCCCGAGTCGGTTCTCAAAGATTTCAGGAGACGACGCGATTGACAGCCACACGCAGCCAGACGGCGATAGGTCAAAGGCGAGTGCCTAAATCTTCCATTCCCAGTAAGCGCGTCGTGGTTCCTTTCGAGGATAACCGGCACCTCACTCGCCTCCTCGGCGAATTCGACGCCAATCTGGCGCTGATCGAGGATCGTCTCGGGATCGAGGCGCATGCGCACGGCAACGTGGTCATACTGTCCGGCCCAGAAACCGCCTGCGAGATCGCGCGTGAGGTCCTCGAGAAACTCTACGACCGCGTGACGAAAGGTGAGCATGTGGGACCCGGAGATTTCGACGGTCTGATCCGCCACGCGCGCCAGCAGGATGTGCCGTCCCCGGACGGGCAGGCGCAGATCGCCACGCGACGCAAGGTCGTCAAGGCGCGGACGCCGGCTCAGAGCACCTATATCCGTGCGCTCGAGAAAACCGACCTCGTGTTCGGTATCGGCCCGGCCGGCACCGGCAAGACCTACCTCGCGGTAGCGTTCGCCGCGCAATGCCTCGAGCGTGGGCTGGTCGAGCGCATCATCCTGTCGCGTCCTGCCGTAGAGGCGGGCGAGCGCCTCGGCTTTCTTCCCGGCGACATGCGCGAGAAGGTCGATCCCTACCTGCGCCCGCTTTACGACGCGCTCTACGACGTGCTGCCGCCGGAGAAGGTGGAACGCGACCTGGAGCAAGGCGTGATCGAGATCGCGCCGCTTGCGTTCATGCGCGGGCGCACGCTGGCCAATGCCTTCGTCATTCTGGACGAAGCGCAGAACACGACCAGCATGCAGATGAAGATGTTTCTGACGCGGCTCGGCGAGAACTCGAAGATGGTCGTGACCGGCGATCCATCGCAGATCGATCTGCCGCCCGGCATGACGTCCGGGCTCGAGGAAGCCGTGCGATTGCTGGCCGACGTTTCGGACATCACGGCCGTGCGGTTTACGAGCGTCGACGTCGTGCGGCGTGACCTCGTGGCCAAGATCGTGGAAGCTTACGACCGCGTCGGCACCGGGACGAGGAAACCCTGACATGCCCGATTCTGCGGACAGTCGAAGTCGGAGCGAGGGGCGCCGCGAGGCACCCCTCTGGCTCAGCCTCGACATTCTGCACGAAGCGGGCGACTGGTCGCGACTCGGCGAGCGCGATGCGTTGATCGAGGCGGCGGGGCGTGCGCTGGCGGCGGATGCCCGGTTCGTCGCGCGCCCTCCCGCCGAAGCCTGTGTGGCGCTCAGCGACGATGAGACCGTGCGCGGATTGAACGCGCGTTTTCGCGGCAAGGACAAGCCAACCAACGTGCTGTCGTTCCCGGCTCTCGAGCGGTTCGGCGCGTCGAGCCCGCAGCCGCTTGGCGACATCGTGCTGGCTCAGGAGACCGTGGAGCGAGAAGCTGCCGAGCAGGGCGTGGCGGCGGCTCATCACCTTCAACATCTCGTCGTACACGGCTTGCTTCACCTTCTCGGGTTCGATCACGAGACGGAGGAGGAAGCCCAGGAGATGGAGGGCATCGAAATCGAGGTTCTGGCGGACCTCGGTATCCCCAATCCCTATGGCGGCGACGAACACCCCATTCAAAGCCTATGAGCAACGACGACGATCAGATGGACGATATAAGCTACGACGCCGAGCGCCGGACGATGCGCGAGAGTGCCAGCGGCTGGCTTCAGCATCTCTGGACGCGGCTGGGTCTCGCCGAGCAGCCGACGCTGCGCGACAAACTCGAGGTGCTGCTCAAGGAGGAAGCCAAGGTCAGCGGCGGGTTCTCGCCCGAAGAGCGCAAGATGCTTTCGGGCCTGTTGCGTTTCGGGGCGTCGCGCGTCGATGAAATCATGGTGCCGCGTGCGGACATCATCGCCATCGAGGAGATGGAAACGCTTGGCGCGCTGATCCGGCTGTTCGAAGAGTCGGGCGTGTCGCGCATCCCGATCTATCACGAGACCCTCGATGATCCGCGCGGCATGCTGCACATCAAGGATCTGTTCCGTTGGGTTTCGGCGGAGGTGGCGGGACGTGCGTTGCGCGAGCCGACGAAGCAGCGGCTGGTGCCGGCAGAGGTTGCCAAAGACGGTACGGGTGCGCGCCCGCCGGCGCAGGGCGACAACAAGCCGGATCTCAGCCGCATCGATCTCACGCGGCCTATCGCCGTGCTCAAGATCAGGAAACCGGTGCTCTACATTCCGCCGTCGATGCCGGCCATGAACCTTCTGGTCCGCATGCAGGCTACGCACATCCACATGGCGCTGATCGTCGACGAGTACGGCGGGACCGATGGACTGGTGACGATCGAGGATCTCGTCGAGCAGATCGTCGGCGACATCGAAGACGAGCACGACGAGGAAGAGGCCGACCTCATCGCCGTCGATCCCAAGCTCGGGCTGGTCGCATCGGGTCGTGCTCCGGTGAAGGAGCTCGAGACGCGGCTGGGCCAGAAGCTGCTCAAGCCCGAGGAGGAAGCCGATATCGATACGCTCGGCGGTTTGGTCTTCACCATCGTCGGGCGCGTTCCCGCCCGCGGCGAGCTGATCCGTCATGCCGCGTCGGGTGTCGAGTTTGAAGTTCTGGACGCCGATCCGCGGCGCGTGAAGCGACTGAAGATTCATCTGCCGGCGGCGCCGTCGGCCAATAGCGCAGCCTCCGGCTGAGCGCGGGATGGCGGCGCAGGAGGCAATCGGAGGCTGGCGTCACGCTGTAAGGGCGGCGCGCGGTTGGCGCCGGGGGGCGGCGGCGTTCGCGGCGGGGGCGCTGTCGAACCTCGCCATGGCGCCGTTCTTTATCTCACCGATCCTGTTTTTCACGCTGCCGGTTCTGGTGTGGCTGATCGACGAGGCTGCGTCCCGGCCGGGCGGGCCGCGAGACGTGGCGCGTGCGGCCGCGTTTGCCGGATGGTGGTTCGGCTTCGGCTATTTCCTGTTCGGGCTGTTCTGGATCGGGGAAGCGTTTCTGGTCGAAGCCGACAAGTTCGGGTGGCTGTTGCCGTTCGCGGTGACGCTGATGCCGGCCGGATTGGCGTTGTTTTGGGCGGTGGCTGCTGCGGTCGCGGCGCTGCTTTGGCGGCCTGATCTCGCGCGCATTCTCGTGCTGGCGCTCGCTCTTTCCGCTGCCGAATGGCTGCGCGGGCACATCCTGACCGGTTTTCCATGGAACGTGCTGGGGTACGCGCTCACGTGGCCGCTGGTGATGATGCAGAGCGCAGGCCTTCTCGGTATCTACGGGCTGACGCTCGTTGCGGTGCCGGTGTTCGCGGCTCCGCTCGTGCGCCTAGCCGATGCGGAGAGGGAGGCGCCGGGGCGCCGTTCCTGGATCGCGATCCTTGCGATGTCCGGTTTGCCGCTCGCCGTGCTCGTCGGGTATGGCGCCGTTCGCCTCGCAACGAGCCCGACCGGCGTGGTGGACGGGGTCAAGATCAGGATCGTGCAACCGAGCATTCCCCAGAGGGAGAAGTGGCTACCCGACAAACAGGCCTCCATCTTCCAGGATCATCTCGCTCTCTCGGAGATGGATGCGTCGGGCCAGCGCGACAATCTTGCGGGCATTACGCACGTGGTGTGGCCCGAGGCGGCCATGCCGTTTCTCCCGCTCGAGCACCCGGAGGCATTGGCGGCGATCGGCGACCTGCTGCCCGACGGAGCCTTCCTGCTCACGGGCGCGCTGAGGCGAGAGGGAAATGCAGCAGGTGCCGTCGGTGTAAAGCCGGCCCGCGCCTACAACAGCCTCATGGTGTTCGATAGCGCGGGCACACTCGATGCCGTCTACGACAAGACGCATCTGGTGCCGTTCGGAGAGTACCTGCCGTGGCAATCGACGCTCGAGGCCATCGGGCTCGAACAGCTGACGCGCCTACGGGGTGGGTTCTCGGTCGGCGATACTCCGAGGCCAATACTCAGAATTCCGGGACTTCCATCTGTCGGCGGATTGATTTGCTACGAGGCGATCTTCCCCGGTGTGGGGCGGGCGAGCGCATCGCGTCCCGGCTTGCTTCTCAACGTCACCAACGACGGCTGGTTCGGCAACACGACTGGTCCACGTCAGCATTTCCATCAGGCGCGCGTGAGAGCTGTGGAGGAGGGACTGCCCCTTGTGCGGGCCGCCAACAATGGGATATCGGCTGTCGTGGATTCGAGCGGCAATATCTTGGGTGCGCTCGGAATAAATTTAAGAGGCTCGGTAGATTCTTTATTGCCGTTGGCGCGCTCGGCCCCGCCATACGCAGTTCTGGGTGATGTAATTTATTTGCTCGCGGCACTATTAATAGCGGGAACACTTTGGTTTTTCCGCACGCTGGAGCGCGCAAGCTGAGCGTCGAGCAATTAATCCCGACCCGGATCGTCCGTATTACATTTAATGCGCCTTTTGGTTGCGCATAGAATTACGTTTCAATTACAGATATAACGCAAATATGACGTGAAATTTGTTTCATGCTGGTAAATTATTGACCCCAGAGCCCGAGTTCCATAGGCAGAGTGTGCCGGCGAGGTCGTGCAGGGCAGGGAGTTGCGAATCTGATGTCGAAAGATGAAGCCACCGACGACGACGACAGCGAACGCGGTTCACGCAAGCCCAATCCGATCGACGCGCACGTGGGGACGCGGGTCCGTCTGCGTCGCATGCTACTTGGCATGAGCCAGGAAAAACTCGGCGAGCATCTGGGTCTCACTTTCCAGCAGGTGCAAAAATACGAGAAAGGCGTCAATCGTATTGGCGCGAGCCGATTGTTTGATTTGTCCCGAGTTCTCGGGGTGCCGGTTCAATTCTTTTACGACGAGGCCCCATCCGAACTTGTCGACACATCAACGACACCGGGATTCTCGGAACGACCCACCGAAACTTATGTCATCGAATTTCTTTCGACTCGAGAAGGCTTGGAACTCAACAAGGCGTTCGTGAAAATCGCCGATCCGCGGGTGCGCCGTTCGGTTGTGGAACTTGTAAGGGCGCTTGGCGGCGAGGATCCGGCGGAATAAACCGCGTCTCCACCTATGCAGGGTAGCTGGCCGCCTCGCCTGTCCATTCCGGCACAGGTTCTAAGCTTTTCTGCCCCGAGCGCTTGACCGAAACCCGCAAAACCGGCAAGACACGCCGCGAATTGCCCACAACACCCACGGCGCCCGGTATCGAGCCGTCATCGTGCTTTCATAAAGCGTGTGCCTACGGAACTGCACGGGCAAGAACGAGATCGAGGGGACCAAGTGGCACGCAAGTCTTTTCTCTTCACGAGCGAATCCGTTTCCGAAGGCCATCCGGACAAAGTCTGTGATCGGATCTCGGACGAGGTCGTCGATGCATTTTTTCGCGACGGCCTTTCGGAAGGGCTCGATCCCTGGGCTATCCGTGCAGCCTGCGAAACGATGGCGACGACCAATCGCGTGATCATTGCGGGCGAGTACCGCGGTCCGCGCGCAGTGACGGTCGCGAAGATCCAGGATATCGCGAGATCAGCGATCAAGGACATCGGTTACGAGCAGGAAGGATTCCACTGGGCGAACGCCAACATCGAGGTGCTGCTGCACGGGCAGTCCGCCGATATCGCTCAAGGTGTCGATGCCAAGCAGCCGGCCAACCAGGAAGAGGGCGCAGGCGATCAGGGCATCATGTTCGGCTATGCCTGCCGCGAGACGCCGGAGCTGATGCCGGCACCTATCTACTATGCGCACAAGATTCTTGAGGACCTGGCCCGGGCGCGCAAGACGAAGAACGGGGACGCGGCGAAGCTCGGTCCCGACTCCAAGAGCCAAGTGACGGTGCGCTATCAGGATGGCAAGCCGGTTGGCGTGACGCAGATCGTGGTGTCGCACCAGCATGTGGTCGAGGATCTCAGCTCCAAGCAGGTGCGCGACATCATCGAGCCCTATGTGCGCGAGGCGTTGCCGGACGGCTGGATCGGCAAAGACACGGTTTGGCACATCAATCCGACGGGCAAATTCTACATCGGCGGTCCCGACGGCGACACCGGCCTCACGGGCCGCAAGATCATCGTCGATACGTACGGCGGTGCGGCTCCACACGGGGGCGGCGCCTTCTCCGGCAAGGATCCGACGAAGGTGGATCGCTCCGCAGCCTATGCGGCGCGCTACCTGGCTAAGAACGTGGTGGCTGCCGGCCTGGCGGATCGCTGCACGATCCAGCTTTCCTATGCCATCGGCGTTGCGCGCCCGCTGTCGATCTACGTGGATACCCACGGCACCGGCAAGGTGGAGGAGGCGGCCATCGAGCTGGCGCTCGACAAGGCCATGGATCTCACGCCGCGCGGCATTCGCCAGCAGCTCGATCTCAACCGGCCGATCTATGCCCGCACGTCGGCCTATGGCCATTTCGGCCGCAAGCCGGACAACGACGGCGGGTTTTCGTGGGAGAAGCTCGACCTCGCCGACGCGATCCAGAAGGCGGTCTGAGCCCCAGGTTCTTTCGAGCTCGCAGGCGGCCGCAGTCACTGCGGCCGTTTGTTTTTCGAGGAGTGCAGCGTGGATCCGGTCAAATCCCCGGTGGCGCAGTTCGAGCTGCGATCCTTCGGGCGGCGAAGGGGGCGCAAGATCAGCGCGCGGCAGGCAGGGCTGCTCACCGAGCTTATGCCGCGGGTCGCCGTCGATCCTTCGAGCCCGCCTCCGCGCGATCTTGGCGGTCTGTTCGCGCCCGACATCTCATCCGTGTGGCTCGAGATCGGATTTGGGGGTTCGGAGCATCTGATCTGGCAGGCGAAGGCGAACCCAAGCGTCGGGCTCATCGGATGCGAGCCCTTCGAGGAAGGGCTGGTCAAGGCGCTGTCGGCGATCGACGAGGGTGGGTTGGCGAATGTCCGCTTGCTCGGCGACGATGTGCGGCCGCTTCTCCGGTGGTTGCCGGCGGCGTCGGTCTCGCGCGTGTTCATTCTGTTTCCGGATCCGTGGCCGAAGAAGCGGCATCAGAAGCGGCGGCTGTTCTCGCCGGATCTTCTGCGTCTTCTGGCGCGCGTCATGAGGTCCGGGGCGGAGCTCAGGCTCGCCACCGATATCGGCGATTACGCGCGAACGGCGCTGCTCGCGGTTGCTGCTGCACCGGAGTTTCGATGGACGGCGGACGGGCCGTCGGATTGGCGGGTGCGGCCCGCCGATTGGCCGGGCACGCGCTACGAGGCCAAGGCCGGCCGCGAAGGCCGCCGCTGCTATTTTTTCCGCTTTGTCCGGACGTAGCGGGACATGCGCGGGGTGTGCGCAATTTTCGGGGCGATAAGCGCTAGCAAATACGCTTGCCAGGGCTGTCATAGTCACGTATTGTTCGCTTGCTCATGATCATCTCAACTCTGAGAGTGGGCCCTCAAGGGTCCGCTCTTTTTGTTTTGGTAGCCTAAGTCGGCCGCCGGAAACAACTCGGTATGCATAGCTCGAACGAGGTCGCGTCAAGCGACCGCTTCATTCAGGAGACCGGTCTCGCATCGGAACTCGCCCAGCTTGTCGAGCCGGTGCTCGACAGTCTTGGATTTCGGCTCGTGCGTATCGAAGTATCCGGTCGCGACGGCAAGACGGTTCAGATCATGGCCGAGCGGCCGGACGGGTCGATGACCATCGACGATTGCGAGGCGGTCTCCAAGGCCATCTCGCCGTTGCTCGACGTGCAAGACATCGTGTCCGACAGCTACCGGCTCGAGGTCTCCTCGCCCGGCATCGATCGTCCGCTGGTGCGGGCCAGCGATTTCGTGGATTGGGCAGGCTCGGAGGCCAAGGTCGAACTCAAGGCGCCGATCGAAGGGCGGAAGCGCTTCAAAGGGCGCCTCGAAGGCTTCGAGGACGGCGAGGTGCTGATCGAGGCAGACCTCGGCGAAGAGGGCCACAAGATCATCGGGCTCGCCGTCGGGCTGATCGCCAGTGCGCGGCTGGTCTTGACGGACGAGCTTATTCGCGAAGCCCTGAGCCGGGCAAAGGCCAAGGGCAAAGGACAACTCGGAGACGGCGCGGAAGCCGATCCGGACGAACTCAAGACCGACGACGTGGAGGGTCTCTGACTATGGCAGGCGTAGCAGGCATTAGCGCCAACAGGCTCGAGCTTCTGCAGATTGCGGATGCCGTCGCGCGCGAGAAGACTATCGATCGCAAGATCGTGATCCAGGCCATGGAGGACGCGATCCAAAAGGCCGCGAAATCCCGCTACGGCGCCGAGAACGACATTCGCTGCGAGATCGATCCCAAGACCGGCGAGACGCGTCTTTCGCGCGTGCTGGCGGTGGTCGACGACGTGGAGAACGAGGCGACGCAGATCACGCTCGCGGATGCCAAGCGGCGCAACCCCGAGGCGAAGGTCGGCGACCTCATCGCGGAGGGCCTGCCTCCCCTGGATTTCGGCCGCGTGGCGGCGCAGAACGCCAAGCAGGTCATCGTGCAGAAGGTGCGCGAAGCGGAGCGCGATCGCCAGTTCGGCGAGTACAAGGACCGCGTCGGTGAGATTGTCAACGGCACGGTGAAGCGCGCCGAGTACGGCAACGTCATCGTCGACCTCGGACGCGCGGAAGGCATCATTCGGCGCGACGAGATGATCCCGCGCGAGAACGTGCGCTACGGCGACCGCATCCGTGCCTACATCTACGATGTGCGCCGCGAGCAGCGCGGTCCGCAGATCTTCCTGTCGCGCGCTCGGCCCGAGTTCATGTCGAAGCTCTTCGCGCAAGAAGTGCCGGAAATCTACGACGGCGTGGTCGAGATCAAGTCGGTTGCGCGCGATCCCGGTTCGCGCGCCAAGATCGCAGTCATCTCGAACGACAATTCGATCGATCCGGTCGGTGCCTGTGTCGGCATGCGGGGCGCGCGCGTGCAGGCGGTGGTCAACGAGCTGCAGGGCGAGAAGGTCGATATCATCCAGTGGAACAAGGACGCCGCGAGCTTCATCGTCAATGCGCTCGCGCCGGCCGAGGTGTCGAAGGTCGTGCTCGACGAGGATAGCAACCGCATCGAGGTCGTGGTGCCGGAGAGCCAGCTTTCGCTGGCCATCGGACGGCGCGGCCAAAACGTGCGACTCGCCTCCCAGCTCACGGGTTGGGATATCGACATCCTGACCGAGCAGGAGGAAAGCGAGCGGCGTCAGAAGGAGTTCGCGGAGCGCAGTCAGGTATTCATGGAAGCGCTGGATGTGGACGAGGTGATCGCACAGCTTCTGGTGACCGAAGGCTTCGCCTCGGTCGAGGAGGTGGCCTACGTCGATCTGGCGGAAATTGCCCACATCGAAGGCTTCGACGAGAATACCGCCGGCGAGATCCAGACGCGTGCGCGCGAGTATCTCGAGAAGCTCGAAGCGGAGCGCGACGCGCGCCGGCGCGAGCTCGGCGTCTCCGACGATCTCACCAAGGTGGAAGGCGTGACGACGGCGATGCTGGTCGCCTTCGGCGAGAACGGCATCAAGACGCTCGAGGATCTTGCGGACTGCGCAACGGACGATCTCATCGGCTGGACCGAGCGTTCGAAGAACAAGGAAGTGGAGCCGGTGCGGCACAAGGGCGTGCTTGACGGCTTCGAGGTGGGCCGCAAGGAGGCCGAGGATCTGATCATGGCGGCGCGTGTGCTCGCGGGCTGGATCACGGCCGAGGATCTCGCGCAGCCCGAGAGTGAGTTGAGCGACGAGGCGGGCGACGGGGAAGATGCCCCTGCTGCCGGTTCGGACGCTTAAGGTCGTGGCACCGCGCACACACGTTTTGGAGGTTGTCGGGCTTTGGCTGAACGCCGCCGCCAGCATGACGATGCCGAGCCTGCCGTCGAATCCGACGGCGGGCAGCGTCTCTGTGCGGCCACGCGGGAAGCTCTCGATCCCGGCGATCTGATCCGCTTCGTCGCCGATCCGTCCGGTTCGATGGTGCCAGATCTGGCGCGGCGGCTGCCCGGGCGCGGGGTGTGGGTGAAGGCGGATAAGGCGGTCGTCGCGCAGGCTGTCCGTGCCAACGTTTTCTCCAAGAGTCTCAAGCGGCCGGTAAAAGCCGACAGCGAACTTCCCGAGCGCATTGAACGCCTGTTCGAAAAGCGCGTTCTGGAGGCCCTGGCGATCGCCAACAAGGCCGGTCTCGTCACGACCGGGTTCCAGCAGGTGGCCGAACTGGTCGAATCCGGCGCGGCCGTGGCTCTCGTTCAGGGTGGGGATGCGGCCGATGGGGGGCGGGAGAAGCTAGCCCGTAAATTTGCTGCAGTTGCGCGTGCCAACGGCCGTGAAGTGGCTGTGGTAACCAGTCTATCTACAGAACAATTGAGCTTGGCCATGGGGCGGTCAAATGTGGTACATGCTGCCCTCATACAAGGCGGAGCCGCCCAACGTTTTCTGAAAGAGGCCGAGCGGTTCCACCGCTATCGGTCAGGCTCTGCCGCATCCGGCGGTGCATTCAACGTGCCGGAAAATGCCCAGGATCTAGAGGTTTAACGGATATCGAATGAGCGAAACCAAGGACACTGCCGACAAGACGCTGACCGGGGGCGGGCGCAAACCACTGTCGCTCCAGCGCACCGTTGAATCGGGCCACGTCCGGCAGAGCTTCAGCCATGGGCGCTCGAAGTCTGTGGTGGTCGAGAAGCGGAAAACGCGCAAGCTGGCAGCCCCGGGTGGCGGCGCCGCGGAAGCCGCACCCGCGCCAGCCGCTCCGCTGGCCGCAAAGGTCGAGGCGAAGCCAGCTCCCAAAGCGCCGACCCGCACCGATGCGCCGCGCGGCGACGCCGGGAAGGCCGATCTTCTGCGTCCGGAAGAGCGCGATGCGCGTGCGCGTGCGCTGGCGGAGGCCCGCAGCCGGAACGCCATCGAGGAAGCGCAGCGCGTCGAAGAGCAGCGTACTGCGGCTCAGGAGCCGGTGGCACAGCCGCCAGCTCCGGTCGCCGAGGTCGTTGTGCAAGCCGCGCCAGCTGCTCCGGAGGCCGCGCCTCAACGTCCGGTGGTGGCCGAGCGGCCCCAGCCGTCGCGCCCGTCGCACGATGGCGGCGCTCCCCGTCATGGTGCAGGCTCGACGCGCCCGCGTCCGTCAAGCAACGACACACGCTTTGCTCCTCGCGAAGGCGGCCGCCCGAAGCAGATCGAGCTGCCTCGTCCGGCCGGTGCGCCTCCCGTCGCAGATCGCAGCACCGGCGAGGTGACCAAGATCGTCCGGAAGGACGACGCGCGTCCGCGTCCCGTCGCCGTCGAGGCGGAAGACGAGGAGAGCCGGGCCATCAAGCGCGGCGGTAAGCTGGTGCGCGTCCCCGTCAAGGCACCCTCCGTCGACGAGAAGCGCGAACGCGGCAAGCTGACCATCAACAATGCTCTCGACGAGCAGCAGCGCGAGCGCTCCCTTGCGTCGCTCAAGCGCAAGCGAGAGCGCGAGAAGCTCAAGGCGATGGGCATTCAGCAGCCGAGGGACAAGATCGTGCGCGAGGTGATAATTCCCGAAGCGATCACCATTCAAGAACTTTCCAACCGCATGACCGAGCGCGGCGTCGACGTCATCAGGTTCCTGATGAAGGAAGGCGCGATGCACAAGATCACGGACGTGATCGACGCGGACACGGCAGAGCTGATCGTCACCGAATTCGGCCACACGCCGAAGCGTGTTTCGGAAGCGGACGTCGAGACCGGGTTCATCGGCGACAAGGATGTCGATGAGCACCTGCAATCGCGCGCGCCCGTGGTCACCATCATGGGTCACGTCGATCACGGAAAGACATCGCTGCTCGACGCCATCCGCCAGACCAATGTCGTCTCGGGCGAGGCCGGCGGCATCACGCAGCATATCGGCGCCTATCAGGTGACGACGCCGTCGGGCTCGAAGGTGACGTTCATCGATACGCCGGGCCACGCAGCCTTCACGGCCATGCGTGCGCGCGGCGCCAAAGTGACCGACATCGTGGTGCTCGTGGTGGCTGCCGACGACGGCGTCATGCCGCAGACGGTGGAGGCGATCAACCACGCCAAGGCGG
>NZ_CADEFI010000004.1:151937-173079 GCF_902826555.1 uncultured Hyphomicrobium sp. | reverse complement strand
CAGTCGGCGCGTTTCCGGGATGCGTAATGTGTCGGCGCTCGCGCTTTCGACCTACTCCGCATTGCACTCGCCGTCATGATCCTTGCGCGCTGCGGCTGCGATGCGCTCGCAATCGTTGCCGTAGGTCTTGCCGTCGCAGCCGCACACAGGCTGGTAGATTTTGGTGCACATCTCCGTTCGCACGACACACGTCCCCTGGGGGTGGTCCTCTTTGCACTGCCCGGGCTCGGACTCGCAGACAAAGCCGACGTCGCAGGAAGGGTTGAGCTGTCCGCCGCATGTCTGTCCTGCGCCCGCTTGCGCTGCGGCCGGGTGGCTCACGCCTGTTCCCAACACCGCGAGTGCAGCCACGGCCAACCACTGGCTGCGAATCAAGGATTGCCTCATGGGACCTCCAAATGCGTCCGGCTCGTTCCAACGATCGTCAGACTAGGCGAACGTGCCACATGTGAAATAAGTTCATCTCTCGCAGTTGCGTACGCCTCGGGTTCTTGTGGCCGCTTCGCTGCCTTGATTTCGGCGTAGTGGCCAGCCTCAGGACGTCGTCAGCAAACGGGGGGCAGGCGCATGATTGCGTCACCTAAGGACTGGGCAGCGCTGCTGGGCTTCGACCGCGATGCGGACGAGCGCACGATGGCTTCACGCACGCGCGTTCTGGCGCGCGCGCTCGCCTATCTCGAGGATCATTTCTCGGATCCCGATGGTGCGCGGCCGTCGGAAGCGCTGGTGACGGAAATCGCGCAGTTCCTTGTGCTCGCCGAAGCGATGGAAGCCAAGGGGCGCGGGGGCAAGTTCAAGGAGCTCTACGAGACCATCGTGCAATTGCATTTCAATTGGGATGCGGTCGACCGCGAGGACGCGTTTCAGTCCATCGCCAAGAAGGTGGCGCTGTTCAAGGGTATCGTGGCCTTCTCGGATGCTTGGCTCGGGACGGAGACGCCCATTCCGAGCCGCCGGCCTCAATCCCAGGCCGCGCCGATGTTCGACGAGGCGGACGTGAAGACACGTATCGTGCGCCCGTCGCAGCTCAGGCCTTAAGCGGCTGTATTGCGCGATCGAAGTTGCTTCTGCCGTCCGGTGAACGGGTCTCGATCGCCGGGCCGCGCAGACGCGCACATGGATGGCTTGCCAACAGTGCCGGGTTCGACTATCCAGCGGGGCTCCCGCTCCACCACGGCGACCACAGCGGGCCTCGCGAGCTTTGGCCGGCGAGGGGTTTTGTTGCTATACGCATTCAAAATCAAAGGCTTGGAGAGGTGGCAGAGTGGTCGATCGCGCCGCACTCGAAATGCGGAGTACGGGCAACCGTACCGGGGGTTCGAATCCCTCCCTCTCCGCCATTTTATATCGCTCACGCCCGCGCAGCGGGCTCCGCGGGGGCGCGGCACTTGCCGCGGGTCGCTTTGCTCCCGAGCCCTTCGGGCTGCGACCGGAGTTCGAACTTGGTCCCTCCAAGCCCACTAGTCCTCATTTCCTTTGAATACAGAAGCAATATCAACTGATTGCAAGTCGTCCGACATCGGATGCTGCCCAATCTGCTTGCCCAGCCGGTGACGTGAAGCTTCCGGGCTGGCATCGGAGGTGTTTGGACACGTTATCGCGCTCTATTGGCCGCTCGCTTCGCGGGCCTCACCCCAAGATGTGACGCTCGTCCCTGAAGGTGCGATTGGCGCTCGCGGGGCGTTGGGGGTGACCGGGCCGATAGGCGTCGCACCGACGTGTTGCGCGGACCTCCGGCTCATCGGATCCTACTTCGATCTCCCTTTCACGATCGCGTAGACGGCCGGTATGACGACAAGCGTCAGGATTGCGGACGACACCATTCCGCCGACCATGGGCACGGCGATGCGCTGCATGACCTCCGACCCGGTGCCGTGGCTCCATAGGATCGGCAAAAGGCCAGCCATGATGGCCACAACGGTCATCATCTTCGGGCGCACGCGTTCGACCGCGCCTTCCATGATGGCGGCATGGAGATCGTTGGCGGTGAATTGCCGCCGCTCGCGCTCTGCCAGCTTGCGGCGGTCGGCGAGCGCGTGGTCGAGGTAGATCAGCATGATGACGCCCGTTTCGGCCGCGACACCCGCAAGCGCGATGAAGCCCACGGCCGCGGCGACCGAGAGGTTGAAGCCCATCCACCACATCAGCCACAGCCCACCGACGAGCGCGAACGGAAGCGAGAGCATCACGATCAGGGTCTCGGTCATGCGCCGAAAATTGAGATAAAGCAGAAGTAGAATGACGAGCAGGGTCAGGGGAACAACGACGGCAAGACGCTGCTTCGCGCGTTCGTAGTATTCGAACTGACCGCTCCATACGGCGTAGTAGCCGGTCGGGAACTTGACCGTGTTAGCCACGGCGCGGCGTGCGTCGGCAACATAGCTCCCGAGATCCCGATCGCGGGCGTCGACGAAGATGTACGCGGCAAGCTGGGCGTTCTCCGTCCGGATCGAGGCTGGTCCACGTGTTCGCTTGATGGTGGCGATCTCACCCAGTGGAACCGAAGCCCCGCTCGCCAGCGGCACCAGCACCTCGCGTGCCATAGCGTCGGGATCGGAGCGCATGTCGCGCGGGTATCTGAGGCTAACAGCATAGCGTTCGCGGCCTTCCACCGTGGTCGTCACGGTTTCGGCACCCATGGCCGACGCAATGACCTGCTGGACGTCACCGACGAGGAGGCCGTAGCGTGCGAGCTGCCGGCGGTCCGGCTCGATCTCGAGATAGTAACCGCCGATGATGCGCTCGGCGAAGGCGCTGGCGGTTCCCGGCACGGACTTGATTGCGCGCTCGATCTCGCGCGCAAGCCCGTCAATGACGTGAAGATCCGGGCCGATCACCTTGACGCCCACCGGCGTGCGGATGCCGGTGGCCAGCATGTCGATGCGGGCCTTGATGGGCATCGTCCAAGCGTTGGAGACGCCGGGGAACTGCAGGGCTTTGTCCATCTCATCGATCAGGGCGCCGAGCGTCATGCCGGCTCGCCACTCGGCTTCCGGCTTCAGATTGATGACTGTCTCGAACATCTCCGTGGGGGCGGGGTCGGTGGCGGTCGCGGCGCGGCCCGCCTTGCCCCAGACGCTTGCGACTTCCGGAAAGGACCTGATGATCCTGTTCTGCGTTTGCAGCAGCTCGGCCGCCTTGGTGATGGAGAGGCCGGGCAGTGTCGTCGGCATGTAAAGCAACGTGCCCTCGTTGAGATTGGGCATGAACTCGGAGCCGAGCTTCGTCGCCGGCCATACGCTCATCGAAAGCACTGCCAAAGCCAGGACAATGGTCAGCCGCTTGGCTTTCAGAACCGCGCCGATGATCGGGCGATAGATCCAGATCAGCGTGCGGTTCACCGGGTTCCTATGTTCCGGCACGATGCGCCCGCGTACGAACAGCACCATCAGGGCGGGCACCACAGTCACCGATAGCAGGGCGGCGGCCGCCATGGCGAACGTCTTGGTAAAGGCCAGCGGATGAAAAAGGCGGCCCTCCTGCGCTTCGAGCGCGAAGATCGGGAGGAACGACACGGTGATAATGAGGAGCGAAAAGAAGAGCGCAGGGCCGACTTCGCTCGCCGCCTCTATCAGCACTTCCGTTCGCGGTTTGCCGGGTGGGGCGCGTTCGAGGTGCTTGTGAGCATTTTCGATCATGACAATCGCCGCGTCGACCATGGCGCCGATGGCGATGGCAATTCCGCCGAGACTCATGATGTTCGAGGATAGCCCGAGTGCGTGCATGCAGATGTAGGCGATCAGGATGCCGAGCGGCAATGTGATGATCGCGACAAGGGCGCTTCTCGCGTGGAGCAAAAATACCATGCAGACGAGTGCCACGATGAGGCTTTCCTCGATCAGCGTGCTCTTGAGCGTCGCGATGGCGCGGCCGATCAATTCGGAACGATCGTAGACCGGAAAGATTTCCGTTCCGGCGGGCAGGCTGTCCCGAATTTCTGTCAGCTTGGACTTGACGTTCTCGATCACCGAAAGCGCATTTTGTCCGTAGCGCTGGACGGCGATACCGGAAACCACCTCTCCTTCGCCGTTCAACTCGGTGACGCCGCGCCTTTCATCGGGGGTGAGCTCGATGCTGGCCACATCGCGCAACAAGACGGGCGTGCCGTTGACTGCCTTGAGGGCAATGGCTTCCAGATCCTGCACGCCACGCAGATATCCGCGACCCCGCACCATGAACTCGGTTTCGGCCAACTCGACGACGCGTCCGCCCACGTCCATGTTGGATTGGCGGATGGCATCCCGCACAGTCGCCAGCGGAATGTCGAACGCCTTCAGGCGGCGCGGATCGACGACAACCGAATACTGGCGGACGAAGCCGCCCACGCTGGCCACTTCGGCGACGCCTTCCGCCTTGGCGACGGCGTAGCGCACCTGCCAGTCCTGCGTGGAGCGTAGCTCGGCGAGCGTTCGTTTGGCGGCGATGACGGCATATTGGTAGACCCAGCCGACGCCGGTTGCATCGGGGCCGAGCGTCGGGGTTACACCAGCCGGCAAATTGCGGGCGGCTGCCGAAAGGTATTCCAGCACCCGTGATCGTGCCCAGTAGATGTCGGTGCCGTCCTGGAAGATGACGTAGACGAATGAGACACCGAAGAAGGAGAACCCGCGCACGACGCGCGATTTCGGGACCGACAGCATGGCGGTTGAAAGCGGGAACGTGACCTGATCCTCGATGACTTGAGGCGCCTGTCCGGAATATTCGGTGTAGATAATGACCTGCGTGTCGGAGAGATCCGGGATGGCGTCGAGCGGCACGTGCCGCACGGCATAGATGCCAGCCCCGACGACGAACATCGCAGCGATGATGATCAGCACCAGATTGGTCGCAGACCAGCGTATGAGCCGGGAGATCATCGTGCCGGCTCCTTGCCGACGCCGGGCATCGGCTGTGGCGCGTCGGCGGTGAATGCCGCGAGTGCCGCCTTGAGGTTGCTTTCGGCATCGATGAGGAAATTGGCCGACGTGACGACGTTCTCTCCGACCTTCAAGCCGTCCGTGATCTCGATCACGGCGTCTCCGCGGCGTCCAAGCCGTACCAGGCGCGGTTCGAAGCGGCCTTCGCCGCGTTCAACAAGCACGACCTGGCGGTCGCCGCTGTCAATGACGGCCTCCCGCGACACCGCAAGTCGCGGTGCTTCTCCGGCGCCGGCATCGATCGCCACATCGGCGTACATCTCATGCTTGATGCGGTGATCGGGATTCTTGACCTCGATCCGCACCGAGGCCGTCCGCGTCTCCTTGTCGAGCTCATGCAGGATGAATGTCACCTTGCCGTCGAAGGGTTCGCCGGGCAGTGCCTTGAAGTGCACTGTGGCCGGGTCTCCGATACGGATTTCGCCAAGATCTTGCTCGGCGACGCTGGCTATGACCCAGATGCTGGATAGGTCGACGAAACGATAAAGCGGCTCGCCTACGCGCATCATCATGCCCTCGACGATCATTTTTTCCATGACAATGCCCGACGCTGGCGAGGGATAGTCGAATGATGGGGCAATTTCTTTGCTGCGCTTCGCCTCAGCGATGACTTCTGGCGGGACACCGAGGATCTGCAGCTTCTGCTCGGCGCCGATTACGCCGGCGATGGCGCTCGACTTCTCTTCCACCAATGCGCGCAGGAAGTCGGGGCTATAAACGCGGAACAGCGGCTCACCGGCCTTGACGTGCTGGCCCTTCTCATTGACGTAGAGCTTTTCGATGAAGGCGTCGGCGCGAAGCGTGATCACGCGCAGCGTACGCTCGTCGGGCTTTGCGATGGCGGGGGCACGAACCGGTCTCGCAAATGCGACCATGCGGGCTTCCTCGGTGCGCACGCCGGAGCGCTGAACCTTGTCGAGACTCACCTTGACGGTTGCGCCGCCGTCATCCTCGCCCTCGTAGACCGGGATGTAGTCCATTCCCATCCAGTCTTTCTTGGGAACGGGAGAGGTGTCCGGCAGTCCCATCGGGTTGCGGTAGTAGAGGAGCTTGCGATCGGACTGGGCTTGCTGCGGAGATGATGGCGTTCCGGCAAATCCCTTCTCCTCGTCCTCGTAGACGGGCAGGAAGTCTCGGCCGTCCGCGGATTTTGTTGCGACCGGGGCGTATTCGGCGGTGCCGTCGGGATGTTTCCAGTAGAGCACCTTGCGGTCGCGTGTGCTCGCCGACGCTGGCGCATCGGACTCCGTTGTGACAGACGCGGAGCGCGGCCACGTTCCGGTGCCGATGAGGTAACCCGCAACGGCGCTTGCGAGGACGGCCATCGTGGCCGCCCCCGCGAGGAGCGATCTGTTCATGGACACGCTCCTCAGTCTTTGGCCGTGAAGACGACGTTGCCTTCGACCGTCTCGGGTTCACCCGGCACCTTGGCCTGCAGCCTGAAGGCCCAGTTGCCCGCCATCGTGATGTCAGCCTTGTAGCGATAGACACCCGGCTCGCCGGGCGGCAACGCTTCGTGGATGGCCAGCATCTCGCCCATGCCGTCCGGGGACATATCGAGCTGCGTGCGGAAGATGACTGCTCCCGGCACGGCCTTGCCGGTGCGTTTGTCGATGAGCCTGACGCCGACCTCCGCTGCAGCGTTGTTCTTGATGTGTGCGCTTACGGGCTGAAATTCGTAGTCGGTGGCGCCGGCAAGAGCGGCATGCGTGCTGAAAGCCGCGAGCCCGGCAAGGGCTGCGACGCGAGAATTCTTTCCGATCATGATGATCAACCTTCCTCGAATGATGAATGCGAGCGCCCCGGATGGGCGCGTGAAGACGTCCGCGCGAGACCACGTCAGACGCCTGTCGATCGTATTCAGGCTCGAGGAGGAGGGAGGGGAGGTCGGAGGTGGACGACGTCAAACCGCGCCGACGCGGCAAACAGCAAACGCACCGGAGCGGGTTGTGCGAGCTTGGAATCGCGCACGAGAACGCCGACGACGTTCGAACATTTCACCTGGCAAGCATCCGGCGTGCAGAGGCCACTCTTGCACTTGGGACAGTTTTCTTTCTCGTGCTCGACGGGCGCGGCATGATGCCCGTTCATGCCATGGCAGTCCGGCATATCGGCGTGGCTCGAGACATGCGCGACTGCGGGCGGAACCTGTCCAGGCGCGGCTGCAAAGGACACGGCCGGCATCGCCGCAACGCAGAGCGCTACGAGCATTGCCAAGACACGCCGCGGATTTTGAGTCATTCGCCGTACCATGATGCAAGGTAATGTGGAATGGCAGCCCGGGTCAATGCAGCACCCTCCCGGAAGCATTAACGTTGTTCGCTCAAACAGGATTGGGGCATTGCCGCGCTTATTGCACCGATCCTGCTCCTTCACCAATTACGACGAATGGTGCCCAATATGCGGGGTGTGCCGTGCTGGGATCGGGGCTGTCGGCTAGTGCGAGCATGGAGCGTCGCAATGCCTCGGCGCGCCCAACATTCTTGTGCGCGAGGGAGCCGGAGAGAATTTCAACGGCTGCCTTCTCGCGTACCGACCAGTGGGAGACCAGAAGCGCGCGAGCTCCAGCGTAAAAGAAAGCTTTCGCCAGCCCAGACAGCGCGTCGTTCCGACCGAAGTCTGGTGCCGCCGTATTGCAGGCAGACAGGATGACCCAATCTGCATCAAGGTTCAGCGAAGCCACCTCTGAAGCTGATAAATATCCGTCGTCCAACTCCGTTCCTGACTGCGGCGGTGTAAGGACCAAGCCGGGCTCGGCGGTTGGCCCTAGCGCACCAGCGATCAGGCCATGTGTTACAAAATTGAGTACTGAATAGCTCGCCAGCTGGCCGCTATCGTTCAACCGTTTAAGTGCGGTCTCGGTGGCACGATCTGCAAGGAACACGTCTTCGTCCGACGCTCCTACGGTTGTCGCGAGGCGGCAGGCGAGAGTCGCCGTTTGTGGGACCGGAGTCATTTGTCTCAGGCCATTTGGCTCGACGGTTCCGCCTAGGACCGTGCTCGCATCGGACAGATCAGTTTGCTCTGCTGAGAATGTCGCCAGCAGGTCTTCGTCTCTGGTCTGAGCGCAATGCTGGCGCCGTTTTGCGGCGTCAGCGAGCAACTCGCGATTGGGATCGGTAGAGCGGCCGTCCAATACGGGGTTGGCAAAGGCCAAATAAGGTTTGTGTGCCTTATCCTGCACTCTTTCTCGGGCTCGCAATGATCTCAGAGAAGCTGCCGATGGCAGAATTGTTAGAGCGTGCTCGCGGATGATCCAAGCAATTGGTTTGCCTGACTCTGGAGGTCGCGTGACGAGCACTTGTAACGGCAGATAGGTCAAAGAATCAGATGGTATGACCAGTAAGTCTTTCCCGGCTATGAGATCCTCTGCCTTTCCGAGAACGGTCTTGTAAACCTCATGAGCCTTGACCGCATCAAATGGCGGCAGTTTCCCGGTCCTGAGTTCAGCATCGGAGGGTGTGGTGGCGAGGTGCTTGGCACACTGGAAATGCTCGAATCTCCATGCGGCGACATCGAGGCCACAACGTAGCTGGGGTATGTGTCCGAACAAGCCCTTGCTGTCGAACGGGACGCCGTACCACTTGGTATGGGATTTCGTAATGATCCAAACGAAGACCTCATTCGGAAGCGGCTTTAGCTCGTACGTGTCCAAAAGGAGCACGAGCGCCTCGTTCTCCTTCAAATATTTCTGCACTTCCTCAACCGTTATCGGTTTTGGACTAGCGAGATCAAAGTAATCTGGAAACTCCGTTCGGAGCCTTTCATCCGTTGACGCGAGTTGGCGGTCCAGAGCACTTAACTGAGATTTGAGAGATCGCTCTTGCTCTTCGTTTCGTTTATCAGGCGCCTCCGCGGTTCTGGACACAAGTAGATTGGAAGTGCGGCGCCGTTCGCTGTGAAGGTCTTGGCGCTCTCTTGCAAGTGCTCGCAATGTCGAAGAATTGTTCCGGGCCGCCATCTTGGCCAGTGACTGTGCGGCCAGATTGCGCTGCGCACCTTGTGCCGCGACAAACATCTCGTTAGCTAGGCTTGCATCGCTGACACTTTCAAGTTGGTGAACTGCCTTTATCAAGACCAAGTATTCAAAGTCAGACAGCACCGTTCCGGGCGCGGCATCTTGTGTTACTCGTGCCGCATTCAATTCTGTTACAGCAATCGACCGCCTCGAGTACTCCGATGATACTCGCCAATCGCCGCGTGAGAAGCGTACTCCCGCTAGGTTCGAAAGCGCCGTAGCGACGGATTGGTGCTCGGCTCCGAAGAGTTGTGTCATCGTATCGAGACCACGACGATAATAGTCCTCGGCGTCTTCGAAGTGGCCCATGCTTGCGTAGATGTCGCCGATATTGTTGTAGCCTATGCCGACGCTCTGGTGGACAGACCCAAGCGCTTTTACTCTTATGTCGAGGCTGTTCTTGGCAATCGCAAGCGCTTCTTCGTGACGTCCCTGCGCCGTCAAAGAGCCGCTCAAATTGTCCAGTGCAGTTGCAATGTCCGGATGTTGAGCGTCCAAGGTGCGATCAAAGATCGCGAGCGCTTGCCTCTGTAGCTGCTCCGCCTCCACCGGGCGATTGAGCTTCTGGAAGACGAGAGCGACATTTTGCATTGCTACGGCATAGCTGGGGTGTTCTCGTCCGAGTGATTTCTCGGTGATTGTCGCGCTCCGCATAAAAAGCGGCACCGCTTCAGTGTACCGAGCTTGGGCACTGTAGAAGCTCGCAAGATTGTTAAGTACGGTTCCTGTGTGCGCATGCTCTTTGCCGTACGCGGCCTCAAGAACTTCAATTGCCCGGAGGAAGTGGGCCTCCGCTTCTTGAGTTCGACCGACAGCGCCGTACATCATCGCTAGGTTATTTAGAGAGAGTCCGACGTTTGGATGGCTTGGTCCGTGTCGCCTTTCGACTAGTTCTAGCGATCGCTTGTAAAGTCGTTCTGCCACATCGAATTCGCCAAGTTCTTCGACTGCCATCGCCAAAGCATTGAGAGAATTTCCGACATCCGGGTGGAGCTCGCCCAACAGCGTCTCTTTTATTTTCAAGCTCCGTTCTGCGAGATCGCGAGCCTGTTGAAGATTGCCGTTCGCCCGGTGAAAGCCAGATAGCGTTGTGAGAGACTGAGCAACTTCTAGATGGTCCTTGCCATGAATGGACTCGCGAATTGCAAGGCTCGTGTTAAGAAGAGCGATAGCCTCTCCCCGACGTCCTTGCTTGTCACGGAGCAGGCCGAGGTAATAGAGCGCATTGGCCGTGCCGCCATGATTTTCTCCCACAAGTTTTCGCCATATCTCAAGGCTGCGTTCTGCATCACGTTCTGCGTCTGACAGTCGACCTAGCTCGGTGTACGCCTCCGCGAGGCTGTAAAGAGTTTCCGCGACTTGGGTGCTTTCGTCGCCATACGCGGCTGAGTAAGAGTCTAAGCATTCTTTTAGTTTCGTTTCCGCCTCCAAGAACTTGCCGGCGCCGATCAGTGCAACGGCTTCGACGTGCATCGCTCGCACGTCATTGTTTTGGGGCTCGGCCCGCAAGTCGAATGCGCCGACGGAGAGATGGAACAACAGGCAGACTAACCACTGCGTGTTCCATCTGACCGTGCTGCCAAGCGTGAACAACTGCATTTCGCCGTTCTGGGTCATCACCGCCCCCGCGTTCTCAAATCTGCCACACCTTATTTTGAATCGAAAGTGTTCGTGCCAACGGCCGTGGTGTGCCTGCGCTGCGGTCGCTACCACTGAGGGAGCAGAAATTTGTGGTGACGCGCAGACCTGCTAGCCAACTCATATTTGGCAGAACGCAGTAGGTTTGCGCCGCGAGTCCGGCCAAGGTCTGCGATGCGAGAGTTCTTTCCGATCATGATGATCGGCCTTCCTCGAATGATGAATGCGAGCGCCTGCATTTTTTGGGCTCAGACCGAAGGGTGGCGTCTTGGTAGCCCCCAACATCACTGATTTGGGATCTTGGTGCTCATGATGGGCGTGACCACGCCGTTCACGTGATAATCGTGGCAAAGCAGGCAGTCCTGGCGGGCTTTGTTGGCGGCGTGACAGCTTTGGCAAACGTCTTTTTTCACCGCACCGAAGCTCGAGACAAACTCAAGCGGATTGCCCTGCTCGAAGCTCTTCAGGTAGGGGCGGCCTTTTTCAAGATCGTGACAGCTCATGCATCCGCGCGTCTCCAGGAGACCGAAATGCGGCTCATGAATGAAATGCGTGAAGCGCCCCTCCTTGGTCTTGTGCGAGGATGGAGAGAAATTGACGAGCCGCCCCTTGCCCGCGATGTCGTCGACGCTGTGGCACTTCGTGCATCCGCCCTGTGCGTCTTTGATCGTGAGAGAATTGAAAACGGCGGCTGCCGGGCTCGTTCCTCCTTTAGGCGCTTGCGGACCGGTCAGAAACAGCCACGCGTAGATGAATTTGTCCTTGTGACCGACGGGACGGTAGAAGACCGTGAAATCCTGCCTGTACCATCCGCCGTATTCCGCCCAGCTCTCCGGATCGACGTCGCTCTCGATGGCGATGACAGGCGGGGTCGTTGGTTGCGATTTCTGCGCGCGCGCGTCTGGCGCTGCTGCAGCTCCGGCCCGCGGAGCACCATCGTCCACGGGTGCTTTCTCGCCGGTGTTGGCGCGATCCTTCATGGCTCGAAGCTCGTCCTCGGAGGGAAAGAGCAGGTCGTCCGATTGGTCTCCCGTCTTGGCTGGAGGGCTCGCCTGGGCTATCAGCATCTTTTCGCCGCTGGCGGGCCCGGCGTCCGCGAGGCCCGCTCGCATCGGCTCAGGCAGTATGCCGGCCGATGGCGATGCTTTGTCGCTGCCAGGCGGTGCTGTTTTTTCCGACTGGGTGGGCGGCGGCTCCTTCTCCATCAGGCACTGACCAAACAGGTGCACGAGGCAAGGCGGCGGATCGCGCTTGTTTACGGCGGCCGCTTTGCCGGACGCTTCCTTCGAGTCTGACGCCGCGCCTTCCGTGGCATCACTTTTAGACGGTTCGTCCGACGTGTCCGATTCAGGCGATTTCGTATCCGTGGTCTGGTCCGGATCGGCTTGGTCGGTTCCGCGGATGGCCTGTAGCGGATTGCCCGTAATCGGACCCGTGGCGATTTCGGTCGCGAGATTGGGTAGCCATTGTTGCTGTGCGCTGGCGACCACGTCGCGCGGGATACTTGCCGTGAGATCGGCAACGAGGCCCGGGCTCAATTTGGCGCCGCTGACGATATTGAGATCGCCCAGGACGTCGGACGCCTTGCCCTTGATCAGGGCATGAATCAGCTCCTTGATTTGCCGTACGAGCCCCCCTACCGCCTTAAGCTGCGCGTCGCTCGCTTTGGACAAATCTTGAAGATTCAGCCCGTCGACGGCCTTGATCAGGGCGCGGCCCTGGTCGCTGCGCCCGATCATGACTTTCATGAAGGGTGTGAGTTCGGCTTCGGATCCGTCCGGCCACTCGCCGATTGCTACGTTCTTCTTTCGTAGTGTTTCGAGATCGAGCCCCGGCAGCGACAGGAAAGCAATTCCTTTCGGTCCCGTTGCTCGCTCCTTGCCAATGATCTGATCGAGGTGGCAGGTGGCACACGTCTGGTCAAACGGCGCCACGGCCATGACACGCTTGTCGTCCCGGCTGTTGTGACAGGTCGAGCAGGTTTCCGGTGCGCGTTTGGCGGGATCCTTTTTTGCCAGCTCCGGATAGTGCTTCCCGAAATGACCGGCGTGATCGTAGATGATGCGCGTGCGCCTTTTGAAAGGATAGGCCTCGAATTTCGGGTGGTGACCGTCGAAGCTGTCGAACTTTACCGCATGGCAAGAGCGGCATTGCTCATTCGAGATGACGCTGAGCTTGAAATCTGCGCCCTTGTGCTCCTGGTGGCAGCTCGCGCACGCGAGACCGCCTGCGACCATGTCGTGGGTCGGAACGACGGCGTTCTGCGCGCGTGCAGATTGCGGCTGAGGCGTTGCCGCTGCGATTTTCGTCAGGCGCTCGGCGCTGCTTTTCAGAACCGCGGACGAAGCGCCGTGCGCGTTGAAGGCCGTGTCCGACATTTTGTGGCACGTGAGGCAGGCCTTGCTGTCGGCGAGCCGATCGCCGGGGACTAGGCCGTGGATCCAGCTCACCTTGTTCGAGCCACTCTTGGTATGGCAAGCGCTACACTTCTCAATCGCCCCGTGCGCGCTCGTCAGTGGTCCCGGCATCAGGAACTGCTGACCCTTGGATAAAACCAAGCCCGCGCCCAGACAGACGAGGGCCACGAGGGCCAGCGACATACCAATACGCTCGGTTTTCAGCGCAGCGGGCCACATCACCAGGCTCCCGACGTGAAGGCATAGGAAACGAGGATGTGCAGAACCGTGAGCGCGACGAGCGCGTAGGTGACGGGAACATGCACGAACAGCCATGCCCTGTTGAGCCCAAGATAGACTCGCGCGAAATCGAGGCGATCCTTCTCGATCACGAGTGTCTTGATGCCGGCCAGTCTCTCCTGGCCGTGCTGGTCGAGATACCGTGACAGGTTGTCGATTTCATCGATGAGCTGCTTGAGGGGGCGCTGCGAGCCGATGAGATGCGCAGCGAAATTGCGAGGGCCGTTAAAATAATCCCGGAGTTGTGCCGTGTAGAGATCAGCGATCCAAGCGTCTTCGGGCATCCTCGGCAGTCCGGGCAAGGCGATCTGGGCGGAGGCCTGATGGGCCTCGACGATGGCGGCGTGGACGTCGCGTGCCAGCTCCGCTCGAAGATTGGGGATGCGATCGTAGCTGACGCCGTCATCAATCCGCCGCTTGGTCTTCAGCGACCAGGAAAGATAGGCGCCGAAAATGCCACTGACCGTCACCAGTACGAAGCCCGCCCACAGCGCCCATTCGAAATAGGAGTCGGGCAAGGAGAAGTCCGAATGCGAGATGAAGGCGGCGATCAGAAGATAGCCGACGAAGATATGGATCTTGCGCAAGCGTACGGCGGATTTCGGCGATAGCGACGCTCTCCTGGTGGCGATGTGGAAATAGAGCTGCGCGCACATTCCGCCTGCAAGCACCCAGCCGTCGAGGTAGCGGGGATCGCGGAGTCCGTGACCATAGATCCAGACGAACCAGAACAGGCCGCCGGACAGGGCAGCGATCAGAAGGCACTGCAATATCTGTCTGGTGGGATATCTCGCCCGATGCCCACCACTGACGTTAGGTGTCACGGCAGCGCCTCAAAATGGACCACTCACACTGACCCCGCCCTGAACAAACCGAAGTGCCGTCGTCGAGCCCGGATCAACTGCCGGGTTTTATCGTCGTGCCCTTGAACTTGCCGGGAGCAGGAATGAGGTTATCGAGCCCCGCCATCGTGCTGCCGTCGTATTTCTCCGTGATGCCGACCAGCAGTTTGGAGACGCCATCGGCAGCAGCCGTTAGCGCGGGCCCGTTGTTGAGTTTCAGCCCGGCCGAATGACCGAGCTCGACGATCTTAGCTATCTCGGGGACGTTGGGTGCGGCTTTCGCTGCGATCGCGAGCTGCTTGCGTGCCTGGTCGGCGCGTTTTGCCATCTCGAACGCATAAACCTTTCTCACCGTCGATTTGCCGACCGCTCTCAATGCGGTTTCGAGCTCGACGCCGAGGCCGACAAGGTAGAGCATCCGCATGCGCTCCGTGCTTGCCTGCACATTCTCCCTGCCCTTTGAATACCAAGTGTTGTGGCGCACCTCGCCCTGCGACCAGGACACGAGCTCGAAGGCGCTGCCGGCCTTGTGGCCGCCCTTGTTGACGAGCTCTTCTTCCGGAACGACGTGGCAGCCGTAGCAGTTCTTTGCCAGCAGATAGAACGAACGCGCCCTGATCATCCCTTTGGATTCTGCAAGCTGCCAGCGCGCCTTTGCCTCGGCTTTGCTCTCGAACAGGATCGTCTTGCCGCTGAAGCCGCTGTGGACCTTGATCCAATCCTGCCCGGCGCTGTGGCAGGACTCGCAGGAGATGCCGGCAACCGGCACCTCTCCGGCGTTTTTTATCTGCACGGTGAAATGGCAATTCAGGCACAGGGTATCCGACTTGATGCGCTTGATTCCCATCCTGTCGCCGATTTTGTTCGCCTCGGCACTGCGCGGCATTTCACGGAATGTCTTGAAGTGGTGCGAGCCTTTCCAAGCCACCGTCTCCTGCTTGTGGCATTCGGCACAGGCGTTCGGACCGACGATCTTGGCCCGGTCCGTCGATGTGGCAGCGTGTGCGGCCGCAATGCCGAGGCTCGTCAGAAAGCTGCAGAGGCAAAGTGCAGCAGGTCGAGATGCTATGCCCGTCCAACAGCGTTCCACTCCTGCTGCGGTCCGGCTACAAGCTCGCATCGGCCGCTCCCCGATTGCGATGGCTCGCGAGGGGGGACCTGCGCACCCGTCTGCTCGTGGGAGCCGCAAGCCACGCTATCGCGCGGGTCAGAATGCCTCTCCCGACAGCATTATCGTTGGTCGACAGGAACGGATCGGCGTGGCAGGGCACGCCGCTTTGCGCGGCGATCGATTTGACGGACTCGACCATGCCCGGCGCGCCGCACGCGTAGAGGACATCGCCGGGTTGAAAGGGCGGTAGATAGCTGGTCGGCCTGCCCGGCTGCACGGCCGGAAACGTTGTTTGCGGCGTGCTGCACACAGGTATGACAATGACGTTGGGAAAGCGGGACAGCTGCACGAGGGCAGGACCCATATAGAGCGCCTCGAGTGTGCGGCCGCCGGCGATGACGATCATTCGCCGGTGGGGATTTTCGCGCAAAGCGGCGACGGCAATCGACCAGATGGGTGCAAAACCCGTGTTGGTTGCGACGAGTATGAGCCGGCCGTCGAGGTTGGGCCGGAAGTGTGCCGCCCCGTACGGTCCGGTCAGCGTCACGCGGTGACCCGGCTTGATGCGTGAGCCCAACGATGACGTGACGCACCCGTCCTTCATGCGACGGATGTGGAACCAGACCAAGCGGCTGTCCGCGCTGCCGCCGTTGCTGGCCATGGGATGAGTAATGCTGAAGGGGCGGCTCGGATACCCTTTGAAGTGCACCCGCGCGTATTGTCCCGCAAGACAGGGAAGAGCGCGGTCCGTCTTGATGCCGACTTCGATGACGTCACGCGAGAGCGCGCGCAGAGAGCGGAGAACCCCTTCCACTCCGCGAACGTTCGACTGGCGGTCTCTTTCTATTTCTATGTCGCCGACGATGCGGCACTGGCACGCGTGCACGATCCCCGGCTCGGATCCTTCTCCGCCGTGCACCTCGCCGGATACCAATCGTACACAGCAGGTGCCGCAATGGCCGGCGCGGCAGTCATAGGGCAAATCGATGCCGTTGTTCAGGGCTGCGTCCAAAAGCAACTCGCCGCCGCGAGCGGAGAAGCGCTGGCCGTTGATGGTAATTTGGTGTGACCTGGACATCGACCGGGGAACTCCGAGTTTCACTCTGTCGTTTGCGCCTGGCAGGCTTCGGGCGTGCCGTCCGCGATGCATAAAGTCGTTCGTTCAGCGTTCCAAAAGCGCGTCGCTTATTCTTGCGAAGTAGAAAAACCTCGCATGATGGTCGGACAATGGCCATTCGATGATTAAAGAAGGAGGCGAATTCGGGATCTCTTCTTCAAAGCGAGGCGCTGTGCCGAAGAACTGATCAGGGTGCGCGCCAAACATGCGCGGAGAGTTTTATTCCGGCGGGATGAAAATAAAACGAGCGTTTTCTCGGGCATGCGACCGTGCGGAGATTAGCGCCGGTCCGATCCGTCGTGATGCGCGCGCGATGATGGGCAATGCGCTGCTTTCATTTGCTTTTCCGTATATGCGTAATTCGCCCGTCGGCTTTCTTCTCAAGCCCGTTGTTTCTCGCCGCTAAACTTTCTTAAGGCTTGGCCTTATCAGCGCCAAGTTTCGCCATTTATTTTTTCTTGCGGCGGTGCTGGGCGCCGATTTTCGAATGAGCGATGAAGCGGGGTGTCATCCTGAAAGCATTCAGGACGATTGGGGATGCACGGCTGAACGCCTAGGGGGAGAGAGCGATGCGTATCGCAACCGGCCGATTGCCCGGCGTTTCGACGCTTCTTTGCGTGCTCGCCATGGCGATGCACGTCGCAGTTCCGAGCCCCGATGCCGTCGCGGGCTCCAGCGGAGGCGGTTGGAGCACGACCGTACAACCCTCCAAAGTGGGAGTTTTAGATGCGGGCAAGGAAGCAGCTAAAAGCGCCGAAAACGGCGATGCCGTAAAAGCGAATTTGGACGACAAGGCATTGAAAGGCGAGGCAACTCCCTCTCACCCTGCTGTCGATGATGAGACGCTCTCGCTCTATCCCACCGCGGCGCAATGCGGCGAGTGCCACAAACAAATCTATGAAGAGTGGTCGTCGTCGCAGCATGCCTATGCGTCGATCTCGCCGATGTTTCACAAGTTCGAGCAGAAGTTCCAGGAACTGACGCAAGGAACCGTCGGTACGTTCTGCGTGCGCTGTCATCAGCAGGTCGGAACTCAGCTCGGCGAGGCACGCGACACGCCGCTTTGGGCGCGTAGCCAGATCTCGCGCGAAGGCGTGAGTTGCATCACTTGCCATCGCGTCAAGGAACAGTACGGCAAGGTCAACGGTGAGCGCCGTGTCGAACCGGGCAAGATCTATGAACCGGTCTACGGCAGCGGCGAAAAGAGCGTGATCAAGGATGTCATAGCCAACAAGGAGACGTTCTCCGTCAAGACCAGCACGGACGGGCGCGGCAATGACATCCACGAAGGCATGATTACCAACGACCAGATCACCAAATCCGAGTTCTGCGTTAGCTGTCACCAGGTTGCCGTCAACCTGGGGATCAAGCTCGAGATCGTCTGGGATCAGTATCGCGACAGTCCGGCGCGCAAGGCAGGCGTTACCTGCCAGGACTGCCATATGGGCAAGGTTGCCGGAAAGCCGGACGGATATGCGACCGCGCCTTCGGCCATCGTTGCCGGCAAGGAGGTCAACCCTGGGCGAAAGCACGCCAATCACCGTTTCATCGGGCCTGGCTATTCGATCGCCCATCCCGGCGTCTTCCCGCACAACACCAAAGCCCAGGCTTACAGCATCAAGGACTGGCTCAAGTTCGACTGGCGCGCCGGTTGGGGCACGGCCGAGTTCGAGGACAAGGTGGCGGAAGGCAAGATCAAAGCCGACTTCCCCAAGCCATGGGCCAACTCCGTCGATCGCGAAGATGCCCGGCAGATCCTCGAAGAGAACCTCGCGAAGCTCGACGAGCGCGACAAGATCAGAAAAGAGGTGATGGAGAACGGCAGCCATATCGATGGTCCGTTCATCGACGGCAACCCGAAGGTCGGCTCCGATCTGGCGTTCTCCTATACGATCAAGAACACCAATACGGGGCACAACCTGCCGTCCGGTTCACTTGGCGCGCAACCGCAGCTGTGGGTGAACGTCGCTCTCGTCGATCCTGACGGCGCGAATGTGTGGGAGTCGGGCTACGTCGACAGCAACGGCGATATCGCCGATCTGCACAGCCTGGATGTTGCGGCCGGCCGCATCAAGACAGACCAGCAGCTCGTGCATTTCCAGACAAAGTTCCTGACGACCAACGTCAAGGGCACGGAGCGGGAGATGTACCTGCCGGTGAACTTCGACATCGACCCGCTGCCGCATCTGCGGCCGCCTGGCGTCCCGACCACGGTTCTCAATCATCCGCCGCTGGTGCGCATGGAGAACCGCTCTCTGGCGCCGCTGGGACAAAAGCTCGCCAAGTACATCGTGCCCGGAAACCTCATCACGAAGCCAGGCAAGTATCGCCTCGCCTTCCGGATGCGGAGCCGTGCCGAGCCGATCTACTTCATGCGCTTCGTAGGTTCCACCAAGGCCATGGAGCAGAGCATGAACGAGCGGATCATGAACTTTCACACCTTCTCGACGGACGTCGACGTGACGGACTAGAGGCGAAAAGCCGACGCTTTGACACCCGCTGGTCAGACTACGGCGAGGAGCCTACCGATGACGTGTAACGCGTACCGCCTGATGACGATGTTCGCGACCATGGTGCTGGTTGCCGGCGGCTGCTTCGAGATGTCCGCTGCAACGGCCGATCCTGCGGCGGCCGAAGACGATAGCGGTCGCACTGAAGGCGGATGGCTGACGGAAGTCTCCCGCTCGGCCGGCTCGCTCGATCCCGCGGACGGCAAGGCCAAGACTTACGCTGATCCCCGGTACGTCGGTCGAACCGAGAAAGATGAGGCCGCCGAGAAGACGGCTGCACCGGTATCAGAAAAGCACGCGAAAAATGACAGCACGAAAGACCTGTTCCTGCCTGATCCGCAATACGACGGCGACTACAACGCCGAGGGGCAGGTCGACATCTACGGAGCGAAAAGCCCTGTCGAGCCGCCCCGCCCGCTGCTCGAGATCGGCCGACAGCAGTACACGTCCGGCATCTACGACGAGAGCAGCACTCTCCTGGGTGACAAAAATCCGCTTCTCCCGGGTTTGTCCATCTACGGCGACTGGCGCACGGCCGTCGCCTACAACAACAACAACGGAAAGGATATCGCGCAGATTGCGACGCGGCTGAATCTCGATGTCGACCTCAAGATCACAGGCACCGAGCGTCTGCATGCCTTTTTCACGCCGCTCCAGGACGGCGCGACCAAGTTCACGCGCTTCGAGTTCGGTGGCGGTGACGCCGACGATCGGTTCAGCGACGAGATCAACCTCGACCCGCAGACGCTGTTCTTCGAGGGTGATTTGGGCTCGATCTACTCGGGTTTCTCGGGTCAGGAATCGAGTGTCGATTTGCCGTTTACCGTCGGTCTTTTCCCGCTGTTCCTGCAGAACGGCATCTGGGCGAACGATGCGATCCTCGGCGGGGCGTTCAGCATCCCGGCCAAGAACTCCGCCGAACTGGGCCTTGCAAACTTCGACATTACCTTCTTTGCCGCGTTCGACGATATCGACAACGCCGGCCTGATCGGAGCCGGGCAGGACGACAACGCCAATGTCTACGGAGTCACTGCCTTCATCGATGCCTTTAACGGCTACATTGAAGCGGGCTATGGCCTGATCGAAGGTCGCGACGAGCAGGACGGTCTGCTGACGCACTTCCTGACTGCCGCATATACCCGGCGCTATTACAACACGGTATCGAACTCGACCCGCCTGTTCGCGAACTTCGGAGATGCCCCCAATGCAGAGAGCGACGGATTTGCGCTGATCTCCGAAAACAGTCTGGTCACGGGTCTGCCGAGCACGCTGCTTCCTTATGCCAACTTCTTCGTTGGCGTCGGCAACCCTCAACCTCTCGTCGATGGCAATGGCGCAGGCATCCTGAAGAACGTCGGCATCAATTTCGAAACCGATGCGCTGACCGGCTATCCAAAGCTCGACGACACCGGCTCCGACGCGGTGGGCGGCGCAATCGGGCTGCAATACCTCTTCAATCTTGATCAGCAGCTCGTCTTCGAAGTCGCCACCGTGCAGCCTTTCGACAATGACGGAATTGGCGCCCAGGAGGCGCAGTACGGATTCGGCATTCGCTATCAGGTTCCCATCGACCGGGCGTGGCTGTTCCGTGCCGATGCGACCTATCAGATCCTGGAGGGGGAGGATGAAGACAACTTCGGCATTCGAGCCGAGATGCGCAGGAAGTTCTGACCGAGTTGCCATGCGAGGTGGTCTCATGAACCGTCGGTGCTCAATCTCCTCTTTGGTCACGACCGTGTCGCTGGCGATCGGTCTCTTCGCCACGGCGCCAACGGCGGACATCGCATCGGCGGGGGAGAAAGCGCGCAAATCAAACGCCAGAAGCTATGTGCTCGAGAACGACCGTCGCGCTCTGCGCCGCCCGAGCCGGCAACGGATCTACCTGCCGATAGGGCCAAGCTACACCTACTACGACTATCCCTACTACTATAGCCGCGGACACTACCCGACGCATATCGGCGGTTACGTCTACTACAATCCGAACGACCGCGGCCGCTGCTCTGGCAAGTCTCGGAGATGCGCCGCCACTGATCCAGGCGCGGCATCTTTCCGTCGCAAGAAAGGGCCCTGAAGATGTCCTCAACGTTCTTTGGCTGGATGCTCATCGCATCCTCAATCGCGCTATCGGTGTTTCTCATCGTTCCGCTTGCATCGCGCGGCACCCAATTTGTGCCGTTCGATCTCGAGGCGTGGCTGCGCGCTCCGAGCCTGAAGCTCGATCGGGCCCTTCGAGGTGCTGCCGGGACGCTGGTCACGACGGGCGTGGCGTTTCTGCTCGTCGTGGGCATCGGCGC
>NZ_CADEFI010000004.1:28767-151837 GCF_902826555.1 uncultured Hyphomicrobium sp. | reverse complement strand
GGCGGCAATCCGGACGCCGTCGCGTCTTCTCAGGATCGGACCGGCGCTGCGGGGGACGGTGGATCAGGCATCGATGCAACCGGAGCGCAAGGGATGCCGCCGCATGAGACCGATGCGGCGATCCGATCGATGGTCGATCGATTGGCCGCGCGCCTGGAAAGCTCTCCGCGGGATGTCGACGGATGGACGCGCCTCATGCGCTCTCGTGTCGTGCTGGGAGAGAAGGAGGTCGCGGTCGCGGCTTTCCGGAAAGCGCTCGATGTATTCAAGGACGAGGCGGCGGCATCGGCCACGATTTCGGCCGCCGCGACCGAGCTTGGCCTGAAGACCGAATGAGTTCGGTTCCTCAGCGGAAATAGAACGGTGTCGAAAACCGAAGCTGACCGGAGGATGCGCCCGCGGGCGGCGGAGGAAATGGTGCCGCGCGCCTGACCGCGGCGAGCGCCGCCTGATCGAGACTTGCATTTCCGGACGAGCGTGCAAGCCGCACGTACGTCAGGCCGCCGCCCTTGGAAACGCCGAACGAGACGACCGCCGTGCCGCGCATGCCGCGTCCGGATGGCCGGTTGGCCGCGACGCGGGCCCGTACGCGAGCCGCATAGCCGCTGATGTCGCCTGCGCTGGCCGAGGCGCGAGCCGGTGCGCTGCGACTGCTGGCCTGACCACTGGATTGCGCGCCGCCCTGCTTCGCCGCACGCTCGGCTTTCTTGTCGTTCGCGGTCTTCTTTTCCGGCTTCGTTTCCCGCGGGCGTACCGGGGCGTCGCGTTGCCGCTTCTCATCTTGCTCAGCCACCCGTCTGGGCTGGGCAGGCTCGGGTGTCTCGGAGGCGGGCTCCGGCATCGACGGCATAACAATGTCGGATGGCGGCTCGAAAACGGGCAACGCCGGCGCCTCTGCCGTTTGCTTCGGCGGCTCAGCCTCCGCGACCGGTTGAGGATGGTCGGGTTCTTCCTGCCGTTTTTCTGGCTCGGCGGGCGCCGCGGCAGCAGTGCTTTCGGCCGCGGAGCCTTTGACGGGCGCGACCGCGGATGCCGCCGCGGGGCTGGCACTCGCCTCCGGCGTCGCCATCTGCTCCACGACGTCGGACGCCAGCCACTCCACGCTGATCGCATCCGTCGGTATCACGAGCGCGCCGGTGTCGCGGATCGCCCAGACGTTGAAGGCCAGTCCGATTGCGGCGTGAACGACAAGGGCAACGGCGGCGCAGACGAAGGTCGTTCGAGAGCGGATCCTCTCGCCGGCGAGCATCGTGCGCATCTCGCGCGGCAGGATCGTCTCTATCCAGCCGGCGGAGCCGACCTCGTCGTAAGCATGAGACATCGCCATGTCTGCGCTGGCCACGATCCCGGCTCCCGTGCCGACAGTTCAGCGTGAATTCAACTCGTGCCGGAGTGCGTCAAAGCGTTCGACCTGCTCTGCAATCAGATTGCGGGCTTCGTCGCGGCGCACGAAAATCTTGAACATCGCCTCGCCGTCCTCGCTGAAGAACTGTACGGAGCGCGACTCGCGACCCATGAACGGCCGCGAGACGAACACGACGGCTTTGCAGTTCTCGGCGCGGATATGGCCGCCGATGGGGCTGTCTCCGTGGATATTGTAGTAGCCGCGGGCGAAGGTGCCGGGCGGTAATGGCCCCTCACATTCGAGCACGATGTGTCGCGTATGCACGATGAAGAGCACCGGACCCCAGCCTTCGATGGCTTTCATCACGTCGGCGAAGCGCGTGCCATCGATCACCGTTCGGTGAGCTTCCGGCAACGCGCGCACGACATCCAAGGTGCTGACGCCGTACTCAGAGGCGATCTGCTCCAGAATGCCGTCTGCGTTTCCGGCCAGCCGCTCGACCAGTGTCGGGCGTTCGGCCTTGGTCTCGATCTCGGCAGTCATGGCCATCACTCCGCAGCGATGCGCCGGCCGTCCGACGTGACGGTCTGCAGGACGTGGAAGCCCTCGAACTCCGGATGACCGAGATAGAGCGGTGCGTTGCCGCCCGCGCCGGCGTGGGCTTTACGGAACTGCTCCGACTTGGTCCAGGCCTCGAAATCGGCGAACGAGCGCCAGATCGTGTGCGAGGAGTAGAGGACGTGATCCTCGCGCTCCGGACCCTTCAACAGGTGGAACTCGACGAAACCTGCCATCTCGTTGAGGTGCGTATCGCGGGACAGCCAAACGTGCTCGAAATCCTTCTCCGAGCCTTTGATCACCTTGAAGCGGTTCATGGCGATGAACATGGACGCGATCTCCTTTTTCTTTTGCAGTCAAACGGACGACCGCGGCCTCGTTTTCAGAGACCGCGGTCAACGTGCTTCGGCGCTGTTTTCGGGGCCTAGTCGGCTCCGAACCGCATGGTCAACCCGACGCGTGCGCCGATACCCGGGCTGTTGTACTGATCGAGATGCTGGCGGTACGTCTCGTCGAACACGTTGTCGATATTGAGGTTCAAGGTCGTATTTGCGGTGGCCTCGTACTGAGCGAAGAGATCGACGACGTTGTAGGGGTCGGTGTGCTGGAAGGCCCTGGTGTCGCCTTCCTCGAAACGATCCTGCTCGGCGACAAAGCGCACGCGGCCGCCCGCCACAAGCTTTTCGTCGAATGCCCGGAAACCGGCCGTCACTGTAATCTGATCCGCCGGTACCGAGTAGAGGCCGAGACCTGTGTCATCGTTCTTGCCGCGGATGCGGTGTGCGTTGACGCCCGCGAACCACTGCCCCGCGTCATAGAACGCCTCGAGCTCGATACCGTCCAGCGTCGCGTTGTTGACGTTCTGGTATTGGACGTAGTCGTCCTCGAAGAATGGTACGCCGAAGAATTTGCGGAACGTGCCGCGGATCACCATGCCGAATTCCATTTCGTCGATCGGTCCATCGACGCTCACGATATCGATATAGTCGCTGACCTCGTTGCGGAATGCGGTCACCTTGGCCCGGAAGCGGTCGCCGGTGGTGATTACGTTGTCGAACTTCAGGTTGACGCCGCCTTCGACGTTCTGTGCGACCTCGGGCTTGAGCTCCGGATTGGGGCGGATCTGGAAGTTCGCAAAGACGGGATGGGTACCGCTCATCAGCGTCTCCGAGAGCGCCGGCGCCCGGAAGCCCTCGGCCCAGGTGCCGAACACCGTCACGCCCTGGACCGGCGTCACGGCAAGGGTGACCTTGGGCGAGACGTGCTCGTCCTGGACATTCACCCCGTTGCCGTCGAGCTCGTAATTATCGTAGCGCAGCGCGCCGATCACATCGACGATGTCAAAGAACGTGATCTTGCTTTGTACGAAGCTGCCCCAGATGTTGCGCTCTCCCGAAGGAGTGAACTCGTCGCCGCTGCCCGTGGCGTCGACCGTGTCCACCTGGTCGCGGAAGCCATCGACGCCGTAGGTGAGCGCGACGTCGACACCGCTGGCTGCGTTGAAGCGCGACGTGTTGAAGACATCGAAACCGTCGGTTTCGGCGTTGAAGCTCCGCTGGGCGCCGGCCGGATTGACGCCGCTGATGTAGAAGCAGGGGATGTTCGTCGTCAGGGGCGGCGAGGGAGGCGGATCGGAGAATGCAGCGCCGCATGTGATGGCGCCAGGGGCATTGGTCAGCGACATGTAGCTCGCGTCGCCCGTGCTCAAGCGCGTCTGATCGACATTGGTCTCGTTGCGGTAGATCTTTCCGCTGAAGTCGATCAGCGGGTTGGTGGGGCTCTTGAACGTATAGCCGAGCGTATACTGGCGATTTTCGACTTCGCTGTCGTAATTTACCGACGCGCCGCCGCCCTCGATCTCGTCGGTGAAGGCGGAATTGTAGTCGATCAGCGAGGCCGTGATCTGCTGGCCCTCGCCGGGACGGATCCGCATTTTGACCAGCTTGGAGTCGGTCTCGTCGTTCGAGCCGGGCACATCGTTGCCGTCGCCGTCCTCGTAATCGTTGTTCCAACGGCCGTTGAACTGGCCCAGGATGTCGAAGTTTCCGACTTTGACGGCCGTCGTGCCGCTGGCGAGCTTTTCATTTCCGTTCGTGCCGTAGCTCGTCTTCGACTGCACTGCGGCGTATTCGCCGGGCTTCAGGATGTCGTCGGCGTCGAGTGTCTCGAAGGCAGCGACGCCGCCGATGGCGCCGGAGCCGTAGATCGTCGCCGTCGGACCGCGCGTGATGTCGACGCGCTTGATCATCTCAGGCTCGATGTAGAAGACGCCGTTGGCGCTGTGACCCGAGCGCTGGAAGTTCTGGCGGGCGCCGTCCACCAGCACGTTCACTCGCCCGAAATCCTGAAGGCCGCGGATGTTGATCGCCGTTGCCGTGTCGCCGGCGGTCTCCTGGGTTGTCACGCCCGGGATCGTGCGCAGGACCTCCGACACGCGGTCGGCATTGAACTGCTCGTCCAGCTGCTCACGGTTGACCGCGCTCGATCCTGAAAGCGCGTCGATGGCGCTCTCCTCGGTTTTGGTGGATGTCACGACGATGCCGTCGAGAAGGATTTCTTGTGCGGATGCAGACGCACTTACCGAGCAAATGACACCGGCAGCAAGCAGCAGCCGCCTCGACGCACACTTAGACATGACTCACCCAGCCCTCTCGCACGCATGTTGCGCGCGCATTTCCCCAATGGCTGGCTGGCTAGAGTGCAGGCGTGGATACGCAAAACACTTGGCTGGCTGACCTGCGCCGAGCCCACTCCATGAGCAGCGGCAACCGGCTCCCACGCCGGTCTCGCTAGCAATATAAATCTTGAATATTGTCGTCAATATTATATTTCAGATCTGCGTCTGCGGTGTTGCAAACGAAGCGCACCGGCGAAAATGGCGGCTGTAACCGCGCTTGGTGCTCCCGCCGCCAATCACCTGTTCATCAACAGAGGACACGAATGATTAACGCTCTCATGCGGCTCGCCGTGCGCCTTTTCCTGCTGCTGGCGATTACGGCCAGCGTAGCGGTGGATGCATCGGCGCAAGACGGCGGTAAGGCGTACGATACGACGCGCATCGTTTCCGTCGGCGGGGACGTGACAGAGATCCTGTATGAGCTCGGCATGGGTGACAGTATCGTCGCGGTCGATACGACGAGCGTCTTTCCGAAGCCGGGCGTCTCGCAGAAGAAGAGCGTCGGATATATGCGTGCCCTCTCGTCCGAGGGCGTGCTGGCCACGGGGCCGACGCTGATCCTCGCGACCGACACGGCTGGCCCGCCGGAGGTTGTCGCGGCGCTCAAGGCGTCTTCCGTGCCTTTTGTCACGATCGATGCGCCAGACACACCCGACGGCGTGCGGGAAAAGGTCGAGCTGGTGGCCAAGATCACCGGTAAGGCGGATGCTGGCGCGGCACTGGCCAACCGCATCGGCGCTGAATTCGAAGCTGCGGCGCAAACGCGAGCGCGCATCACCAAACCTGTGCGTGCGCTGTTTCTTCTTTCCGTCCAGAGCGGGCGCGCGCTTGCGGGCGGGCGCCACACGGCGGCCGACGCGATGCTGGCGCTCGCTGGGGCGGAGAATGTCATCACGGCGTTCGACGGATACAAGCCGCTCTCGGGTGAGGCCGCGCTCGAACTGGCGCCGGAGGCGATCGTGGTCATGAAAGCTGCGCCGGGTCACCGCGCGACCGAGGCGGCGGGCCCGATCGCGACGGAGATCGCGGCCATTCAAGGATTGGCGGCAACGCCTGCCGTCAAGGCCGGCAGGATCATCGAGTTCGACGGCAGCCTGATGCTGCAGTTCGGGCCGCGCGCACCGGCGGCGGCGCGCGAGCTGATGAAGATCTTCTATCCCGAGACCGCGAGTGTGCCCGAGGCCAAGTAGCGGATGCTGAAAATCACGGCCGAACCGGTTGACAAAGCGTCGATAAGGCGACGCCCGCGTGCGGCGAACCTCGTGAGAGCGCTCGCGATTGCGTTGGGCGTGTTCGCGCTTCTGTCGCTTTCCGTGGGGCCGACGGGCGTAACACTCGAAGCCGTGCCCCGCGCCGTGCTGGAGCTTCTGGGCTACGCCGAACGGTCGAGCCGACACGAGGCGCTCGTTCTGTTCGATATCCGTCTCCCGCGCACGCTGCTTGCCATTTACGTCGGCGCCGCGCTCGCGGTTGCGGGTGCGATGATGCAGGGCATGTTCCGCAATCCGCTGGCGGACCCCGGGCTGATCGGCGTTTCTTCAGGGGCGGCGCTGGCCGCCGTCAGCGTGATCGCATTCGGGCATGTGCTGTTTCCGAGTGTCATGGTGGTGCTCGGCGTTTATGCGTTGCCGCTGGCGGCGTTCATCGGCGGCATCGCCGTGACGGCGCTGCTGGTCGCGGTCACGAGCGGCCGCCGGACGGTTTCGACGGGGGCCCTGCTGCTCGCCGGCATCGCGGTGGCGGCGCTTGCCCAAGCGCTGATGGGGCTCGTCGCCTACCTCTCCGATGACCGTGCGTTGCGCGATCTTACGTTGTGGACGCTCGGCAGCCTCGCCGGCGCGAGCTGGGGCAAGGTGATCGGCGCCCTGCCGCTCGCCGTCATGCTGGCAATGCTGCTTCCACGCCTCGTGCGGGACCTCAATGGACTTCTGCTTGGCGAGGCGGAGGCCTATCATCTTGGCGTCGACATCCGGCGCGCAAAGTACCTGATCGTGCTGGCCACGGCGGCCGCGGTGGGCGCCGCCGTCGCGGTTGCCGGTATTGTCGGATTTATCGGCATCGTAACGCCGCATATCGTTCGGCTGCTTGCAGGCCCCGATCATCGCGTGCTGCTGCCGGCGAGCGCGATGCTCGGGGCGACGATCGTGCTTGCGGCCGATATGCTCGCGCGCGTGATCGTTGCGCCCGCCGAGTTGCCGCTCGGGATCGTCACCGCCATCGTCGGAGCGCCGTTTTTCCTGCATCTCGTCCTGCGCCGGGGTGTCCATGGCTAGTGCGCCCGCCGCAGTCGAGGCCATGGGCGTTTTTTTCGACGTCGGAGCCATGCGACTGGTCGACGACGTGCATCTCACTGCTCGTGCCGGTGAGGTTGTTGGCATTCTGGGGCCGAACGGCGCCGGAAAGTCGACGTTTCTCAAGCTTGTCTCCGGCGAGCTCGTGCCGACATCGGGACGCATTCTTCTCGATGGGTTGCCGATTGCAGGAACAGAACCCATCTCGCTCGCGCGGCGGCGCGCGGTGGTTCCGCAATCTTCGCAGCTCATGTTTCCGTTTACCGCGATCGAGGTTGTGATGCTCGGATCGTCCGTTCCGGGGTTTGTTCATGGCGGGGCCTCTGCCGAAGCGGAGAGGGTGCTGGAGCGGGTGGGGCTGATCGAGCTTGCGGACCGCAACTATACCGACCTGTCGGGGGGCGAGCGGCAGCGTGTGCATATTGCGCGCGCCATGTGCCAGCTTGCGACGGCGCGGCGGCTTCCGGGTGAAACGCCGTTGCTGCTCGTCGACGAGCCGACCTCGAATCTCGACATCGGTCACCAGCGATTGGTGCTGCGCGCGATACGGGAGATAGCGGCGGAAGGCGCGGTTGTGCTCGCCGTGCTGCACGACATCAATCTCGCGGCCGGCTATTGCGATCTGCTGGCGCTCATGCGGAATGGCGCCATGATCGCTTGCGGCCCACCGGGAGACATCGTGCGCGACGATTTGCTGTCGCAGACCTTCGGCTGCGATCTCGACGCCAACACGACGCCGTCGAGAACGCCGTTTGTGCTTCCGATCACGCGAGATGAAGCAAAGGACTGATATTCGGATCGGGCCGGCGGGTCAGGTCTCTTCGCCGCGAGTCACCTCGGCCCATGAATCGTCGTTCTCGTAGACCTTGACGCTGTGGCTCTCGGGCAGCCTTTCCAGGAACCAGTGGGCGATGATCTCGGCGGTCGGATTCGCCAGGCCTTCGATGTCATTCAGCAACTTGTGATCGAGGCGCTCGACCAGAGGTGCGACGGCTTTGTCGACCTCAAAAAAGTCCATGACGAAGCCGTTGGGCTGGACGCCGCCCTGGAATGTTATGACCACAGAATAGTTGTGCCCGTGCAGATTCCGGCAACGATGGCCCTCGGGCAGCATCGGCAGAAAGTGTGCTGACTCAAATCTGTAGACTCTGCTTATTTTCGCTCGCATCCGCGGCTGCTTCCTTATCGTTACTTTTCGGCTCGATGATGCTTCTCGACGAGCGCGCAGACCTCCTCGACCGTGAGCTCGACATAGAGCATGGACGAGAACGGGGCTTGGCCTACGGGGATCGTCACCACCGTTTTTCCGTCGTAGGGATTGAGCCTCACCGAAGAGATGGCGTGGATCGCCACCTTGACGGGCTGGGAAAAGCGGTTGGCGGACTTGTCATAGCTCGCCCATGCATCGAGAAACATCATCATACCCTCATCTCTGACGGATCGGCCGTCCGGGAACGGCGCGTTTTGTGACGGCGTCCGGCTGCCTCGCATGCGGCATCCCACGGCACTCGCATCGGCATAGGCATCCGTCTTGCGCGTGGAGACGATGGCTCCCGCAACGCCTTCTGCGCCGAGAGCAAGCTCTAGGATCTCTGCACACAGTGCTTCTTGCGTATTAAACCGCCTCTCTGCAACGATATTTTTGATGCCGGGGCGCAGGTAATCATAGTCGACAACCGACCCGATCGAATCTCCGGGCTTTAAAGGGCGATCCACCTGAAGCTCGACGTTGATCAGGAGCCGTTGGGGCTTGCCTTGCTCGTGCGGATGCACGCCGATGTCAACCAGGACCTCGAAGCCTTCCAGGAATAGTGTTGTCTCGCGCACGGGGCCTCACAGATCAGACAGGAATGCGACGTCGCGGTCATGGGGGGCAAGGCTCTCGCCGCCGTCAATGGTTATGACCTGGTCGTTCAGTGACGGGCTCGTGAGTATGAATTCGGCGGCGCGCGCGACCTGTTCCGGCGTGCAGCCTCGGCGTAGAGGGTTCATTTTTTGTCCGGCCTCAAAGTTGGCTTCGGATTGCTTGCCGCTGACCAAAGTTATTCCGGGGGCTATGCCGCAAACCCGGACGCGGGGCGCGAGCGCGCGTGCCATCATGTGGGTCGCGCCGAAGAGCGCGTACTTGCTCATGGTGTAGGAGAAATAGTCCGGGTTCAGCCCGTAGATCTTGTTGTCCAGGACGTTGACGATGCAGCCGTCGGCCTCACCGGGTAAAGCGGCGACAAAGCTCTGCGCCAGATGTACGGGCGCGATGGCGTTGACGACCATGGCGCGCGTCAACGCTTCCTCGGTCAACGTGCCGAAGGTGTCGTACTCGAAAAGCGAGGCGTTGTTCACGAGCGCCACGAGCCCCGGACAGAGCGCAAATGCTTCCGTCATGCAGCGTGACCGCGCCTCGTGATCGCTGAGGTCGGCTTCAACCAGGCTCGCGGAACCGCCGCCGCCCGTGATTGAACGCAGCAAATCGTTCGCCTCGCTCTTGCTCCGGCTGAAATGGATGACCACATGCCATCCCGAGGTGGCGAGCCTGGTCGCGACGGCGGCCCCGATGCGCTTTGCGCTGCCTGTAATGAGGACGCCTTTCAACGCGTTGGTCTTTCTTGGTTTGGGAACGCGGGACGATTTCTGCCTACGTGTGGCGGCCAGTGGCCGCTTGCTATTTGGGCTGCGGCTCGCGGGTTGTGCAAGCCGGACGTCCGGTCGCATTTAACGCATAGCGCTAGACGCCTTGAACGCGCCATATTGTTTCGACAAATAGTTTGTCGAAAGGCGCTGATCATGAATATTCGCGAGCTCTCGAAGCTCACCGGACAGGCCGAACGGCAGATCCGGTACATGATCGCAGAAGGGTTCGTTCCCCCTCCTTCCGGGGGACGGGCCACGGCAGACTACGGAGAGGACCATGTAACGGCCATACGCCGCTATACCGTGCTGAGGCAACAAGGACTTCCGCCTCAGGCCATCCGGGTCCTCCTCGCGAGTGGACAGTCGGCTCCTTTCCCGGTGGCCCCCGGTATCGTGCTCCATGTCGAGCCTCACCTGATTGGTACCTCCATGGATGTCGATGCCTTGGCTCAACGGATCAGACAGGTGTTGAGAGTCATTCTCCAGGAGCCGACCGATGCCCAACAGCATCCCCACGCTGCACGCCGACGATCCCGTTAGCAGACTGATCGACCGCTCCACGCGCCGTCCCGGCTATTTTCCCGTTCCACTCATTGCCACGTCCTACAACATCACTCTCGCCGGCGGCCTCGCTTCCGTTACCGCCCGGCGCACCTTCCGCAATCAGGAAGCCGCCACCATCGAGGCGACGCTCACGTTCCCCGTTCCCGTGCACGCCGTGCTCTATGCGCTCGAAGCGCGGATCGGCGGACGCGTGGTGAAGGCGGTTGCCAAGGACAAGTCCGCCGCGCGCGAGAGTTATGAGGACGCCGTCGACCGCGGCAAGACGGCGGTGCTGCATGAGGAACTGCTCAAGGGCGTCCATATGCTTTCCGTGGCGCATGTGGCGCCGGGCACCGAGATCGAGGTGACAGCGCGCTTCGCGCAGCCTCTGGCGCATGTCGGCGGTCGCATGATGCTCAGAATCCCGACCACGGTCGGCGATGTCTATGGCGTGTCGGGGTTGTCCGATTGCGACGAACTCGTGCACGGCGGACCCGTTTCGGCCGCGGACCTCACGGTCCATTGCGAGGCGGGCGCAACCGCGCTGATCCACGGTGCGGCGATCGCAGGAACGACGCGGGTTGCGCTCGACCGGCCGATCAGTATCGAGGTGCAAGGCTGGACCGCACGCGACATCCTCGGACGTACGGCAGCGGGCGAAGCCTTCAATCTCGGGATCGCGCCGGCCTGCGAGGGCGAAGCCGATTTGGATGTAGCGTTCCTGATCGACCATTCGGGCTCGATGGATACCACGTGCACAACCGGCGCGCGGATCTCGAAGCATGCCGCCGTCCTGCTCGGACTCAACGAGGCTGCCCGCGGCTTCAGGGAGACGGACCGGATCAACCTCTGGCAGTTCGACGATACCGCTGAAGATCTCGGCACCGCGCATGGAACGCATGTCAGCGGGCTCATCCGGATGCTGGCGCCGCCGCGCGGCGGCACGGAGATCGGGAGCGCCATCGAGGCATTGCTGGCGCAGCGTGCGTCACGCGACATCGTTCTGGTGACGGATGGCATGTCGCATGCCTTGGACGTCCTGGCTCTCGCCGCCACCGGCGCCCGGTTCTCGGTGGTGCTGATCGGTGACGACAGCCTGGAAGCCAATGTCGGGCATCTGGCAGCACTCAGCGGCGGCGAGATCTTCGTTGCAGACGGGGCGGACGTTGGCGGGGCGCTGAAAAGCGTCGTCGCGTCGTTGCGGGCAGCGCAGCCTGATGTTCCACTCACGAGCGGCGTGCTACCTCTTGCAAGCGGCAGACGTAGTGGCATGCAGCTCGTTGCGAGCAGAACGGCTGCGGTGACCGATAGCGAGGCGCCGGAGGCGACCCGCGCCGCCGGTGCCTATGTGGCGAGCTTGCGTCTCGCGCATCTTACGGCTGCAGATGCGGCGAAGCTTGCGGTGGCCGAGGGACTCGTGACTCATCTCACCAGCCTGATCCTCGTCGATGAGGAAGGGGCGGCGCAGGAGGGCTTGCCGGCCATGCGCAAGGTCGAGCTACCGATGCCGGCAACATACGCGCCTGCCCGCATGGGGTTCGGTGGAGTCGTGTCCGGGATACGGGAGGCCGACGTGCCGGATGCACATTGTAACCTGCTGGCCGATTTCGACGACGAATCGGGGGAGGGCCGCATTCGGGTTGCGCGAAGCGCTCGACCGGGCGCAGGTTCGCGATCGGTTTCGCATTCTCATGGCCTGTTCAGCTTCGGAAGAGCGCGACAGGTCGAGGTGAAGCGCTCGCTGAAACTGCCGGCACCCGAGGCGGACGACGGCGGCTCGCAGGCGCCGCGTCTGACGCAGATGCCGCGGCGCATCGACTGGCGGAGCGAGGGGCAGAACCTTGTGCAGGGCAATATGGTCGGCCTTCCCCACGATATTGCCGACGCTATCGATGCCGCGGCGCGAGTCGGGGTGGTGAAGCGTACGGCGAAGAAGCTCGGCATCTCGGCGCGCGTGCTGGTCATCGGGCTCATGGCGCGGGCGGCCTCGGGGAAAGACCGCCACGCCGAGCGCGTCTATCGTGCGATCCTCGTCAAGGCGAGGACGCGGGATATTTCGCACGTAGCGGAACGGCTTGGACTTTCGATCGCGGACATCCGCGGTGCAGGTCCGGCGTAGGACGCCAATGCAGGCTAGCGCAACTTCGTTTCGACAAGGCGCTCGGCGAGCGCCTTGTCGTACTGCCGGGCCAAAGCGAGCCACACGCCGGCGAGCGGGATAGAGGCAAGCGCAACCAGTGCCAATGGCCAGCCCATGGACTTGGTGAGGCCGTTGAAGATGGCACCCGAGAGCGCGTCGCCGCCTCTGTAAACGACTGTGTCGATGAAGTTCTGCGCCTTGTAGCGTTCGTCGGCGTCGACGGCGGTGTAGAGCACCTTGGTCGCAGGGTTCGCCAGCGCGAAGGCGGCCACGCGCTCGGCGACCATGATCGCGGCGACGACATGCAACTCCGGCATGGACGCATAGATGGCAAGCCCGACGATCGTGAAAACGGGCAGAACCGCAGCGGCGGCGCCGATGCCAAATCGCGCCATGATGCGTCCGGCGACGAACACCTGGACGAGTACGGTCAGGATGCTCGTGATCAGGTCGCGTTCGGCAAAGAATTGTACGCGCTCGGTCGCGTCCTTGATGGTCTCGCCGGCGAGGCGGGATTGCTCGAGGTAGAAGAAAGTCGAGAGCAGGTTGGCGAGCAGGATGTAAGCGGCGATGCGGAGCAGATAGCTGTCGCGGAAGACGCGCTCGGCGCCCGAGAGCAAGGTGCGCAGTGTCGGCGGAGCCTCCGCGATGCCGTTTTTCTGCGCCGAGCCCGCGATCGTTCGCAGCCATATGGAGAGCGCAGCTGCGACGAGGAATACCAGGGCCGCCACGAGAAGCAGGTTTTCACCTCCGACAACGGGAACGAGCATGTTCGCCGCGAACGGGCCAAGAACCGCGCCGGTCGTACCGCCGGCCGCGATGAAGCCGTAGAGGCGCTTGGCCTGCTCGCTGTCGTAGATGTCCGACATCAAGATCCAGAACAGCGAGACGACGAAAAGGTTGAACACGCTGGCGAAGACGAAGAAGGCGCCGCCGAGATGCCCGCCGCTCGTGCTGCCGAGTCCAAGCCAGAAGACGACCATCACGGCAACGAACAGGGCGTAGATGGCGGGAAGCACCGCCCGGCGCGGGATGCGTGCCACGATCCATCCGAAGATGGGCACAGCCATGAGCATGACGACGAAGACGAGGAGGAACCAGAGCTGGCGCTGGTCGGCCGTGGCTTCCGCGCTGACGTTCTCGCGCACGGGACGAATGAGGTAGTAGCCGCCGAGAACCAGCGCAAAGGTTAAGAACGTGCCGAGAGCGGTTGCGACCTCGCTGCGCTCGATGGAGACGACGCGGCGCAGAAGCTCGAGGGCAGACGCGGGCGTCCGCTGCGTTTCATCGTCCGATGTCATGTGCTCCCGGTCCCCCTTTGCGTCCCCGGCCCCTTCATCTCATAAAAATGAAGATGAGAACTCACAACAAGGTTGTTTGGCAGGCCCGGCAAAGGGGGTAAGTTCGGTAGCGTCGTCATGCGGCGGAAAGATCGGCGGACGGAAGGGGACCATGCTGAGACTTCGAATGAGAGCCGATCTCGGTCTCCGTGGCGCTGTGGTTGCCGTTGTGCTCGCCGTTTTGGCTGGACCGGCGGATGCCGCCTACAAGCTCTGCGCGCTTCGCGATGGGCCGCGGGGGCCCTGCACGTGCAAGAACGACGGGGATGGTGCCGGACAGTTCACGGTGGTGCCCATGAGCCGTTGCAAGAGCGCTCAGCCGGATGCCGCGAAGGCGGGTGCTGCCGCGGCCCCTGCGACGCCCCCCGGATCCGGAGGGACTTCCGCGCCTGCCGTTGCCGCCCCCGCTACGCCTCCTGCCGCAGCGGCTGCGGCTCCCTCGTCACCTGCTCCGGCTGCTGAAGCCCCTCAATCTCCTCCGGTTGCGGCTCAAGCGCCGGCAGCTCCCGCGGATGCTTTGCCTCCCGCCACGGCGGCGCTGCCTGCTTCGGGCGGGAAGCTCGATGAGATCCGTGCGCGGGGCAAGCTTCTTTGCGGCGTGAACACCGGGCTGCTCGGCTTCTCCGCTCAGAGCGGATCCGGCACGTGGGCGGGGCTCGACGCCGATTTCTGCCGGGCACTGGCGGCCGCCGTGTTCGGCAGCGCCGACAAGGCGGAGTTCATTCCGCTCGAGACGAACGAGCGGTTCGACGCGCTCAAGAGCGGCAAGATCGATGTTCTTTCGCGCAACACGACGTGGACGATGAACCGCGAGGTCGATCTCGGCCTGAGGTTCGCCGGCGTCCTCTATTTCGACGGTCAGGGCTTCATGACCAGCGACGATCGCGGCTTCGTCTCGGCCCAGCAGCTTTCGGGCTCGAAGGTGTGTGTCGAAGGCGGTACGACGACGGAAAAGAACATGGCCTTCTTCTTCAAGTCGCATCAGGTCGAGGCGCAGACGATGGTATTTCCGACGCGCGAGGAGATGCTCAAGGCCTACGCGAGCGGTGCGTGCGATACCTATTCGGGCGATCGCTCGGCGCTCTTCTCCGACCGGGCCTCGTTTGCGGAGCCGGCGAAGCACGCCATCCTGCCGGAGGTCATCTCCAAGGAACCGCTCGGGCCGGTGGTGCTCAAGGGCGACGACGAGTGGGCCGAGATCGTGCGGTGGACGCTCGCGGGTCTCATCAATGCCGAGGAGGTCGGGCTCGACAAGGCGTCGGCGGCGTCCACAAATCCGCTGAGCGACGATCAGCTGCGGCTGGTCGATGGGGCTGGTGCGAGCGGAGAAAAGCTGAGACTCGGCAAGTCGTGGTTGCGCGATGTGGTGGCAGCGGTCGGTAACTACGGGGAAATGTACGAGGCGAATGTCGGCAAGGGAAGCGCGCTCGGCATGGAGCGCGGGCTCAATGCGCTCTGGAAGCGCGGTGGAATTCTCACCGCGCCGCCGATGTGGTGAGAAGCGAGCCCTCCATGTTTTTTCCGACGTCAGAATCTCTCATGCGTCTCAGCTGGAATGCATCTGCGACGATCAAAAGTGTGGCCGTCGGTTTCGGGCTCGCTCTGCTCGTGGCGGCGCCGGCGTATGCCCAACGGCAGAGAATCCCGCCGCCTGAACCCAGCTCCGAGCCTTGGGTCAGCCCGGCGGGCCTTGATGGGTTGCAGAGTGCCGTCGGCTTCTATCAGCGCATCGTTTCCGCCGGTGGCTGGCCGCGGTTGCCCGATCGCATCACGCTGAGGCCCGGCGACAGCGATGCCAATGTCGCCATCCTGCGTCGGCGTCTCGAGCTCAGCGGCGATATCAGGCCGGGGGGCGACGCATACGCCTTCGACTCCAAGCTCGAAGCCGCCGTAAAGAGCTATCAGCTGCGCAACGGTCTCGAGCCGACGGGCATCGTCTATGGGATCACGCAGCGCTCGCTCAACGTTCCGGCCGACACGCGGCTGCGGCAGCTGCAGCTCAATCTCGGCCGCATGCAGCAGCTGCTGCCGAAGCTCAATGCGCCGCGATACATCCTCATGAACTCGGCGAGCTTCGAGCTGCAGGGGATCTCGGGCGGTCGCGTCGAGGTGGTGAGCCGCACCATTGCAGGCAAACGCGCAACGCCGACGCCGGTCGTCAGCGCGACGGTGCAGGCCATCAATCTCTATCCCTACTGGTATGTGCCGGGCACGATCGCCAAGGCGGCGCTCGTGCCGCAGGTGCGCAAGGATCCGTCCTATCTCTATCGCGAGCGGATCCGTGTTTTTTCATCGTTCGGAGGCGAGGAGATCGACCCGGCGCTCGTCAACTGGTGGGGACCGGAAGCGGACCGTTATGTGTTCCGGCAGGATCCGGGGCCGCAGAACGCGCTCGGTCTCCTGCGCTTCGACATGCCGAACAAGCACATCGTCTACATGCACGATACGCCGATGAAGAATCTGTTCGGCTTTTTCGAGCGCGCCTACAGCGCCGGCTGTGTCCGGCTCGAGAACTTCGTCGGTGTCGCCGAGTGGGTGCTTGCCGGTCAGGACGGCTGGACGCGTGATGCGATAGAGGCTGCGCTGGCACAGGGTGGAGCGAAGACGATCAAGGCGGCGCGGCCTGTGCCCGTGCATTTCATCTACCTCACGGCGTGGGTGCAGAACGGGGCGGTGCTGTTCCGCAACGATCTCTACAACCGTGACGAAAGTGCGTTCGACGGCGGCGAGGATGTGGCCGCGCGTGCCATGCCGACAACGATCGCGCCTTAGCAAAGTGTGGTCCTGCCTTGACTAGTGCAGGGCCGCGCAGATGGCGTCGAGGCCGTCGGTCAGCGCGGCGGGGCCTGGCTGTAGGATCAGCGGCGACTTGATCTCGACGATGCGGTTGTTTCTGACCGCGGGCACGCCGCTCCAGCCGTCGCGCGCCGCGAAGCTGTCGATCTTGACCTTCTTTCCGCACCACGAGGCGAGCACCACGTCGGGTGCGCGGGCGATCACGTCCTCGGATGCAACGATGCGCTCCTTAGCTTCGGGCTTGGTGCTGAGTTCGGCGAAGATGTCGGTGCCGCCGGCGATCTCGATCAGCTCCGACACCCAGCCGATGCCGGAGATCATGGGATCATTCCATTCCTCGAAGTAGACACGCGGGCGGGTCTGGCGACCCTTGGTGCCGGCGGCGACCTCTCCGAGGCGTGTTTCGAGCTTGCGTGCCAGGGCGTCCGCCTTCTCGGGTTCGCCGATCAAGGCGCCGAGCGTGCGGATCATGGCGAATATGCCGGCGAGATCGCGCTGATTGAAGAGATGGACGGCAAAGCCGGCGCGGGCGAGATCGGGGATGATCGGACCCTGGATATCGGAGAAAGCGAGGATCAGATCCGGCTTCAGAGCCGCGATCTTGCCCACGTCGGCGGAGGTGAAGGAAGAGACGCGCGGTTTTTCCTTGCGCACCTCGGGTGGTCTCACGGCATAGCCGGAGACGCCGACGATGCGGTCCTGCTCACCGAGGAGGTAGAGGGTCTCTACGGTCTCCTCGGTTAGGCAGACGAGGCGCTGTGCCGGAAAGCGGCGCAACCGGCTAGGCCGAAACGGCAGCCGTGTGCTGCGGCGGCTTTACGAGCGAAAGGGCGACGGCAGCGCGGTGGATGGCGAGGAAGCCCACGTAGGCCACGGCGTTGATGGCCAGCACCTCGCCCACGACGGCAAGCGAGAACGAGTCGCCGGCGTAGGCGGTCGCAACGCCGAAAATGTAGAGCGCGAGCTGGTAGACGGCGAAGCTTGCTGCGAACGCGGCAGCGGCGGCGAGCAGGCTCGATCCGGTCCGTCCGACGACGGCGGAAGCGGCAAAATATCCGAGGACGGATGCCGCACCGATGGCAGCTCCCCAGGCATAGGTGTCAGGCGTGTGCGGGTAGCTAAGGAGCACGAAGCCGACGGCCTGATTGACGATCCAGGAGACCAGTACGAGGATCAGGCCCTCGGTGCGACGGAGCGTGAGCGCGGCCAAAGCGGCGACGGCGGCCAGGGGAGCCACGCAGGCCAAAGCGAAGCTGCCGATGACGGTCAACCCGGCGATGAGGGCAATCCAGAGGCCGCTGCCGGCCGTGCCCGAGGTTGCAGCGCTTGTGCTGTTGGTCATGGTCTTAATCCCCTTGTCGCGTCCTTATGTGGCCATGGCGCGCTGCGCCAAGACCTCTCTATCCCTACGGATAGTAGTCTTCCGGGACGTGTCAATCGGGAAAGGGGCGCGGCATGAAGGTCTCGCGCCTCGCGGCCCGCCGTTCCGGGCTTCAGGCGGCGCGGGCCGTCCGGGCGCACGAGAGCCAAGCCTTGATGCGTTCGATGTCCGGGGGGGCGCCGTCGCGCAGGATGCGGTGGCCTGCCGGCGTCGCTGCGAAGGCAAGGACGTCGGCGCAGAGCTTCGTTTCCTCGGCGGCGGCAAGGCTTTGCGCGGTCCGATAGCCGGCGCCGGCCAGAAGCTCGGTGTGCGTGCCGCGCAGGCCCGGAACGTCGAGCATGAGGCGGCACTGGTCCTGCCAGAGCAGGATGGTTTCCGGAGAAACGTTCTTCGAATTGAAGGCGCCCGCGGCGAGATAAACCGATGCGGAGAGGAAATCCGCGACCGTCTTGATGCCGAGCGGCTCGAGGCGCTTGGCTGAGCGTGGGCCGATGGTGGGCGCGCGCTCGATGTCGTCCGTCAGGGCGAGATAGTGCTTCGGGCGCGTGGCGGCGAGGGTGAGCAGCGGTTCGGGTTTTGCCGGGGCTTCGGCCGGTGGAGCCGGTGCGGCGGGCGCGGATTTGCCGGCGACGGCGGCAACACGCTCGCGGGCGCGCTGGGCCTGCCGCGGGGCTTCGACCTCGGCGGCGTAGACGTCGCGGACGACGCGGTCGTCCTCCGGCAGTGTCGCCTCGACGCGGCCGGTGGTGATCAGCTCGTCGTACATGGCGGTGACGATGCGCCGATCCTCGGCATCGGTAAGGCGCTTGGCGAGTGTCTTGGCCGGGATCTTGACGGCGGCCATGACGGTGTCGAGCGTGAGGTCGACCTCGGGCGGGGCGACGGCCGCTTCCTCGAACGCGCGGTCGAGCACGGTGGCGAAACTTACCGCTGCATAGACCACGAGCTCGCCCAGGATTTTCCGGCTCAGCATATCGAGGCCGGACGGCGGATCGCTCACGCCTTTATCGAGGTCGTAATGGGCGATCAGGGTTTCGTAGTGCGTGTTGGCTTTCTCGGCGCCGGCGACGACCAGCTCGCGCAGCCAGCGCTCGCCGCTGCCCGCCGGGATGACCGGGTCGCCGTGCGACACGAGCCCTTCGGCACGCAGCGCGTTATAGGAGCGCGAGATCGACCACTCGGCCGCGCGGTGGATGCTGTTCTCGGCGTCCGACTGGGCGGTGTGGAACGGCTGGATCGGATCGGTGACGTAGTGGGAGAGGACGCCGGCGCTCCAGGCCGCCTCACTCCAGTCCTCCCGCGCCAACGCCGCGCAGAGCGTGCCGTACCATTCCTCGGCCTTGCCGAGCGCTCCGCCCCAGTAGCCGTCGCGCACATGCAGGACGTGGTTCTTGAAGTCCTTGAAGCTGTTGTCCGGCGCCTTGGAGCCTTCGAGATAGCGCTCGGCGTGCTTCAGGAACAGGCGCTGCCAGTATTCGGCTTCCGGACATTCGAGATGGCGCAATGCGTCGAGCGCCAGCTTGTGGTGCGTGCCTGTCGCGTGGGCGGCATAGACGATCCGGAACAGCAACGACATGCTCTCTCTCCCCAGCCGGGCGGCCGTAGCGTGTCTTTTGGGCCGAGTCGGGGGCCTTGGAGAAGGTCCGCCGCGCGCGGGGCTGTGCATGAGCGGGTCATAAGAAGTCGAGGAGCGCTTCCAGGGTCGCGTCCGGGGCTTCCTCGGGCAGGAAATGGCCGCAGTCGAGGACGTGGCCGCTGACCCAGCTCTCCGATTTTTCGCGCCAGGTGGCGAGCACGTCGAACATCTTTCCCACCGTGCCACGCGCGCCCCAGAGGGCCAGGAGCGGCATGCCGAGCTTGGCGCCGGCGGCATCGCTTTGCGTGTCGTGCACGAGGTCGATGGTGGCGGCCGCGCGGTAGTCCTCGCAGGCGGCGTGGATGGCAGCGGGATCGAAATAGGACTCGACGTAGTGGCGCAGGATCGTCTCGTCGAAGGCGTCTTCCGTCTTGCACCAGGAGGCGATGGTCTGGCGGATATAATAGTGCGTGTTGTTGGCGATCATACGCTCCGGAAGGTCCGCCGGCTGGATGAGGAAGAACCAGTGGTAGTAGGCGGTGGCGAACGCCTGGTTGGTTGCCGCAAACATCGTGGCCGTGGGGCAAATGTCGAGCACCGCAAGCCGCTTCACGGCCTCCGGGTAATCGAGGGCGAGGCGATGGGCGACGCGGCCGCCGCGGTCGTGTCCGACGAGGCGGAAGCGGTCGAAGCCCAAGGCTTGCATGAGAGCCATCTGATCGGCGGCCATGGCGCGTTTCGAATAAGCGGCGTGGTCGCCGCCGCCTGGCGGCTTGCTCGAGGCGCCGTAACCGCGCAGATCCGCTGCGACCACCGTGAAGCGGCGCGTAAGCTCGGGGGCGATCTTGCGCCAGCAGGCGTGGGTCTCGGGATACCCGTGAAGCAGGAGGAGCGGGGGCCCATCGCCCTTCACTACCGCTGCGATCTCAATGCCGTTGCCGACGGCAACGGTGTGTGATGTAAAGCCTTCGAACATCGGGGAACCTCTCTCCCCGACATTAGATAGCAAAGCGTGACATCGAGGGAAGCCATATGAAGCTCGTTCGGTTCGGATCCAAGGGCTCGGAGAAGCCCGGCCTCGTCGACAAGGACGGCAAAGTCCGCGACCTCTCGCAGCATGTGGCGGACATCACGGGCGAGACGCTGGCACCGGAGAGCCTCGCCAAGCTGAAGGCCATCGATCCGACCTCCCTCCCGTTTGCTCCCGAGGGGGTACGGCTCGGGCAGCCCGTCGCGCGGCCGTGGAGCTTCATTGCCGTCGGTCTCAACTATGCGGATCATGCCAAGGAGGCTGGCCTCGAGATTCCGTCCGAGCCAATTTTGTTCAACAAGCTCGGAAACACGGTGTCGGGGCCGTTCGACGACGTCATCTATCCCAAGAACTCCGATCGCATGGATTGGGAGCTCGAGCTTGCCTTCGTGGTCGGCAAGCGGGCGCGCTACGTGGAGGAGAAGGACGCTCTGGATTACGTGGCGGGCTATGCGATCTGCAACGACGTGTCGGAGCGGCGCTTTCAGATGAAGCGCAACGGGCAGTGGTTCAAGGGCAAGGCTGCTGAGACCTTCGGACCCCTGGGGCCGTGGCTCGTCACCACAGACGAGGTTCCGGATCCGTCCAATCTCGCCATGTCGCTCAAGGTCAACGGCGAGGTGAAGCAACAGGGCACGACGGCGACCATGATCTTCTCGATCCCGTACCTGGTGGCCTACATCACGCAGTTCTGCGTGCTGGAGCCCGGCGACGTGGTGACGACGGGTACGCCGCCGGGAGTGGGATCGGTGATGAAGCCGCCGCAGTATCTCAAGGCCGGCGACGTGATGGAGCTCGAGATCGCCGGCCTCGGCTTGCAGCGGCAGACCGTGGTGCCGTTCCCCGGATAAGCGGGTCCGCCGAACTTCCACTGTGCTCGCCGGATAGGGCTTCAAGATCTTGCGGGGAGCCTGCCATGGCGGAACTCGACGTCGTCGTGCTGGATGCCTTCAACCCCAACCCGTATGGGCTCTTGCGGCGCATCTCGCGGCGGATCAGCGATCGTTTGCTCGAAAACGTCGCAGCTGCGGACTACGGCCATGACGCGGAGGCGCATCTCGCCGCCATCCGGTCCATTCGAGATGGGGGTCCGATCGACGATCCCTTGCTGTGGGTGCCCATGGAGGTGCTCGAGCTCAGAAGGTGGTCGGAGCCGGATGCCGCCGATCGAACGCGCCGGGAAGAGGAGCTTCCCGGACTCGAAGGGCATTGGGTGCGCGCCTTCTGCTGCGCCGTTCTCCTCAAGGCCTACGGCGATCCGCAGACGGGTCCGAGCGCTGACGGCAAGAGTGCCACCTGCATTCAGCTCGTCGAGAGTTTGGGGCAACTTGACGAGAACCTTTCGCGGGAGGCCATGGCGGCGCTCGCATGGCTGTTGCCGCGCGTCGACCGCACGTGGGGCGAGCGCAACTATATGGGCGTCGCCTTGCTTCTCCTCGCCCTGAAATCGAAGCTCGACGTTGACACCGATGTGCTCGAAGCGCTGGCTGCGTGGCTCATCGCCGAGGAACGCGAGCTGTTCGATGTGTTCGGCTACGGTATCGGCACACATCCTTCCATCTGGCAGCTTCGGCTTTCGCATAATCTTTTCGACAGGAAATGGATCGCGCAGGGGAAGGACCTACTGGCGCTTGTCCGTGCGAGCCAGCGCTCGGTTTCTCAGGTCATCCGATTGCTGGCGGGCGAACTGCTGCCCTAGTGCCGCTGCGCGTGCCGATGGACGAGATTTCGGCATGACATTCCGGCGCTCGCAAACACGATCTGGTAGCGGGAAACGGTGTTCGTAGCGTCGACCGGCGAACGAGAAAGCGCGACGTGTTCCAATTTCCGCACCCCATGCCGCACAAAAGCCTGAAAGAGGCAAATTCTACGTTCCGAGCGTGCGCCAAGGGCGTTGTGGGTCCGGCGTGCCGCGGGTTGATATTCGCAACCGATACAGCTACTCCGGCGCCATGATGACATTCTCCCGTTCGAGCCTCGGTCGCGGCGTGTTTGCGCTCGCGCTTTTCGTCTTCTCCGCCGCGTCGTATGCGCAGGCCCCTGCCCAGGCACCGCCTGCGCCAAAGGGAGCTGCGCCGGCCGCGAAGGCTGCCCCTACTCCTGCCCCTCCTGCTGCTCCTACAGCAGCGCCACAGCAGCCCAAGGACGGCGCTGCGGACAAGGCGGCCGGTACGCCGGAGGGACAAGAGGCTGCCGAAGCGACCTCAGGCCCGGAGCGCTCCATCGAGCGCGCGAAGGCGCGCATCCAGGAACTCGAGGCGCGGACCGACGTCGCGCCGGCGATCCGCGAGGAAGCTCTCACGCTTCTTCGCACCGCTCTCGGTCAGTCGGAGGCGGCGGTGGCCAACGCGGCTGCGGCTACGCGGTTTCAGGAATCCGCGCAGCGTTCGCCCGAGCGTGTCGCGGAAGCCAAGCAACAGTTGGATGCGTTGCAGAAGGAGCCCGGCGAAGACGAGTTCGCGAAGCGGATCAGCAAGCTCCCGCTCAGCGAGGCGCAGCAGGCCCTGGATGCGGCCAACGGCGAAGCGGCGTCGCTCAAGACGGAGTTGGGTCAGTTCGAGACGCGCTTGCGCGATATGAGCACCCGCTCGACGGCTGCGCGCGAGGAGCAATCGGCGGAAAAGCAGGCTCTCGATGCGCTCGACAACCCTGAGGCGGCACCCTCCGCCGATCAGGATCCTGTGATCGTTGAGGCGCGCCGTACTTTGCAAAGCGCGGAGAGGCGTGCGCGATCCGCCAAGCTCAATCTTCTTGAACAGGAATTGATCAGTCTGCCGGCGCGTCAAGCGTCCGCTACCGCGCGGCGGGATCTCGCCGCCGCCAAGCTCGACAAGCTCGGCAAGCGCATTCCGATCATCGAGGCGCATCTCAACGGCCTCAAGGAAGCGGAAGCCAGCAAGAAGCAGGATGAGGTGGACCGCGAGGCTCGTCGGCTCTCCGCCCAGCATCCGGTGCTCGAAGCCTATGTCAAGGACACGGACGCGATCCGGCAACGGCGCGACACCGCAACCCGCCGCATCGACGAAAACAAATCCAAGCTTGCAGAGATCCAGGCTGATCTCGCGCGTGTGCGCGATAGCAAGGTGGCGGCGCAGCAGGTGTTGGAAATCGGCAGCATCGGCGGCGAGTTCAGCGAGCTGTTGCGGGCGATGCGCGCCCAGCTTCCCGTCGTGGCAACGCTGCAGCGGCGGATCTGGGACCGCGATCAGACGATCGTCGATGCCCGGTTGAAGCGCTTGCATGCGGAGGAAGCCAGGCGTGCGCTCTCCGACACCGGCGGCATGGCGGATCGCGTGCTCCTGGCGTCGTTGAAGCAAGGGGAGGCCCCGCCTCCGGCAAGCGTGCGCGCCGCCCTGGAGCAATTGGTGGCGGCCCGGCGCGACCTCTATGTGCAACTCCACGATGCGCTGGTCACGCGTATCAGCCAGCTTGCCGAGCTCAATGTCACCGACCGCGACCTTCTCAATCAAACCACTCAGCTGAGGACGCTCTTGAACAGCCGCCTGTTGTGGCTGCCGAGCGCCGATCCGATCGGGTTCGGCTGGTTCAACCAGGTACGCGCGAGCTTCGGATGGCTGTTCAACGGCGAAGCCTGGATGGCGACCGGAAAGGCGCTCGTTGATCGCGCCGTGGGGCAGCCTGTGTTGACCGGGCTCGTGCTGCTCGTGTTCGGCGGGCTCTGTCTTTTCACGCGGCGCCTGCGGGCCCGGCTGGGTGCCATCTCGGAAGCCGTGGGGCGCTATTCGACAGACAACTATTGGCGCACTCCGGAAGCGCTCGTCATCTCAGCGCTTCTCGCGATCAAGACGCCGCTTGTCTTCGGGTACGCGGGGTGGCTCTTGACCTCCTTACCCCAGGAAAACGATTTCGTGGTCGGCGTCGGTGCCGGATTGCTGTCTGTCGCCTCGATTGTCGCTTTCCTGCGCTTCGTGCAGTTCATCTGCATCGAACACGGTCTCTTCGCCGTGCATTTCAGATGGAGCGAGCGGGCGAGGGATGTGCTCTATCGCAACATCCAGTGGCTGAAGTTCGCGATCATTCCTGTTGCACTCATTCTCGGAATGATCGATGCCAGCAGCGCCCAGAATTTGCGCGACGGCCTCGGCCGTTTCGCGTTTCTCGCCGGCGGCCTCGCGGTCTCGGTGTTTCTCTTGCGGATCCTTCATCCCAGGCACGGCATCTTCGCCGAGCGCCTGTCCCAGGGCAGCCTGGCCTGGATCACCCGCCATATCTGGTATCCCGTGCTCTCTCTCTCTCCGCTCGCGATCGCCGGGCTCGCGCTTTGGGGCTATTACGACGGCGCGACGCAGTTCCAGAACGGTCTCGTGCTCTCCATCGCCATCGTTGTTGCCGCGTTCCTCGGCTACAACGTCGTGATGCGGGAGGTGCTGGTGGCGCGGCGGCGGCTCGAGATCCGGCGCGCCTACGAGCGGCGTGAAAAGGCACGCGCGCAAGCTGCCGCGGCACAGCAGGTGACCGAGGCAGGCGGCGATCCGCCCCCGGTGGTACTGGCCGAGCCCGAGGTCGATATCGCCTCGATCAGCGAACAGACGCGCAAGCTCGTCCGCCTGGGAGCGTTTCTGCTGCTCTCTGCTGCGCTCTATTTCTTCTGGCGCGAGGCGCTGCCTTCACTGGCGTTGCTCGACGTGCCTCTCTGGCAGCAGACGGTCACTGTCGACGGTGCGACGCGCAGCTTGCCGATCACTGTGTCGAACGTTCTGGTCGCGCTGGCGATCGGCGTCATTACCTGGATCGCTGCCGTAAATCTGCCGGGGCTGCTCGAGATCACGGCACTGCACCGGCTGCGCATCGAGGCCGGCACTCGCTATGCGGTGGGCGCCGTCAGCCGCTATCTCATCGCCATCGTCGGCATCATCTTTTCCTTCCGCAGCATTGGCTTCGATTGGAGCCAAGTGCAGTGGATCGTGGCGGCGCTGGGTGTCGGTGTCGGCTTTGGACTGCAGGAGATCGTTGCCAACTTCATTTCGGGCCTGATCATCCTCTTCGAGCGGCCGGTGCGTGTCGGCGATACGGTGACGATCGGCAATCTGACCGGCACCGTGTCGCGCATCCATATCCGCGCGACCAGCATGACGGATGGCGAGAACAGAGAGATCATTATCCCCAACAAGTCGCTGATCACCGACAAGGTCATCAATTGGACGCTGACCGACAGCATCACGCGCGTGACGCTCAAGGTTTCCGTGCGCTACGGAACCGATACCCTGCGGGCGCAGATGCTCATTCTCGAAGCCGTCAAATCGACGCCGCACGTGCTCGATACGCCACCGCCGAGCGTGTTTTTCATCGGGTTCGGCGCGTCTGCTCTCGAGTTCGAGGTGCGCGCCTTCGTGCTGCAGCTCGCCCATCGCGCAACGGTGATCAACGATCTTCACGTGGCGATCGAGCGGGCGCTGCGCGAAAAGGAAATAGCGATGTCTTGAAGGGCGTTACTCGTACCGCAAAGAGGGTACGGAGCGATGATCGCTCCGTACCCTGCTTCCGATCAACGTTGAGCAGTTGCGGTCGAGGATGTGCTCTGCTGCGTTGCGTAGGGGTTTGCCTTGTAGGGATAGTGCCACGTGGGCTCTGCCTGAGCGGCAAGTGCGCCTGCGGCAAGGCTTGCCGCCATGACTGCGGTCGCAAGAAGCGTTCTCATGATGGTCTCCGTAGATTTGCTCTGCTTCGGTTGGCGGCCGTCGTTGGGGGATCGCCTGCGTTTCGCTGGCGGGGCGCCGGCCGTAGGCAAGGACTTACGCGCCAGCAGCGGGGCTTGAGAAATATCGATGGCCTGTCAAATCTATAGGTGCCGGCTATGGCGCAAGCCGATGGCAGCGGGACACGGCGCGCTGTTTGAAAACGTCTCGATTTTGGGGTGGTTGTTCGAGCCGAGGCGCGTTTAGCGCACCGAGAACTTGAACGGGACGGACACGACCATGGGCTCGTCGCCGGCATCTTTCGGCATGGCCGGGAACGGAGCGGCGCGGTCGATCGAGGCGACTGCGGCGTCGTCGAGCAGCTTGGATCCGGAGCTCGACGTGATCTCGCGCGACAACAGCTCGCCTCCGGGGCCGACCGTGAAGCGGACAATGGCGGTGCCCGCGAGCCTAGAGCGCGGGTTCATCTTCTTCTTCGAGATGTGAGAAAAGAGCTGGCCGCGATAGGCCGACAGCGCGGTGGTGTTGCCGCCCGTCTTCCCTTCCTCCTCCCTGGCTTTCTGCTCCTCGACGGCGAGTTCGGTCTGCTGGACGGCTGCGAATTGCTTCTCGACCGGCTCCTTGACCTCTTCCTTGAGCTCCTCGACGACCTTTTCCTGCTCGGGGCCGCTCTCGGATGAGATGACGGCCTGCGCATCTTCCTCGATGGGCTTTATCTCTTCGACGGGAGGCGCGGACTGGAGCACCTGGGGCGGCGCCTCAACAGCTTCGACGCGCTCCTGGTAGACACCCTGCTCGACGACGAAGACGTCATCGCCTGCGCCCGCTTCCAGAGAGGCTCCTCCGGGCGTCGTCAGGAAAAATGCCGCGATGCCGCCGTGCAGCGCGAACGAGATCATCCATGTGACGGTGCGAAGCGACATCTTACGCACAGAACTCCGTGGCTCGCTACGGCTTCGGCTTCGGTTGCGAAAGCAGCGAGACGCGTCCGTATCCGCTTTCGCCGACACGGCCCAGGACGTCCATGACGTCGCCGTAGCTGCTCTTCTTGTCGGCACGCACGTAGACGACGGAGTCGCCTTCCGACGCCCTTAGCTCACGCAGGCGTGGAACGAGGCCGTCGGCGGATACCTGCTCCTCGCGGATGTAGAGTGCGCCGTCGCCGGCAAGCGACACCACCATCGCCTTTTTGGACTGGCTGACGCGGGCGGCGGAGGTGTTCGGCAGCTCGAGAGGCACGCCGGCGACCATCAGCGGTGCCGCCACCATGAAGATGATAAGCAGCACGAGCATCACGTCGACCATGGGCGTGATGTTGATTTCGGCCATCGGGCGATAGCCGGCATCGTCCTCGTCGCCCTGCGGCGCGCCATTTCCGACCGCCATCGCCATCAGGAGGCCTTTCCTGCGCGCAGCGGCTCGGTGCCGGCGGGGCGGGCGAACGGCTCAGACTGGGGGCGCGAGAGACGCTTCGCGAGCTCGACGATCGTCGACGATCCACGGTTCGCCCCGCGGCCGAGCGAAACCGAGATCATGTTGTAGGCCATAACGGCCGGGATCGCGGCAGCAAGTCCAAGCGCGGTGGCGAAGAGCGCTTCGGCGATGCCCGGCGCAACGACAGCGAGCGAGGTATCCTTCTGCTGAGCGATCGACGTGAAGCTGTTCATGATGCCCCAGACGGTGCCGAACAGTCCGATGAATGGTGCCGCGGATCCGACGGTGGCGAGAAACGGCAAGCCGACCTCGAGCCGCTGGAGTTCGCCCTTCAGCGATAGGCGCATGGCGCGCTCGAGACGGGCGCGCAGCTCGGCGCGAGGCTCGTTGCGGCCGCCGTCCTCGGCCTCGTGGTGGGCTGCGGAGAGTAGATTGCGTACCAGGCCGCGCGGAGCCTCGGTGGGAGTTTCGTCGCTCACCGTGCGCTCGAGGCGCTTCAGATCGCGGCCAAGCTTGCTGAGGCGCACGGCTTTCTCGAGAATGATGGCCCAGCAGGCCACCGAAGCGAGGACCAGCAACAGCATGACCGTCTTGACGACGGGGTCAGCCTGCAAGACTAGGCCGTAGAACGAAAAATCGTGTCCGGCCGCGACGGTAATCTGCTCCACGAACTTCCCCTTACGCTACTTCGTCAACTGCACGCTTGTCAGCGACTTGACCGTTACACCGGCGAGGCAATTCTCGACCGGGCCAGTGTCCGTCGCGCACTCGACGACGTCGTTAATCAGAAAGCTGCCGATCTTGTCGCACGCAATATTGTCGAGATCGAACAGCTTCACAGTGCGCTTCTGTGCTTTCAGCGGCGCAAGATCCATGGCGAACCGCCGGCCGATGACGCCGTCCTGCTGGAACAGGACCAGGTCCAGCTTGAAAGTTTTGTAGGCCGTGGTGTCGTCATTCTGAACGACGACATAAGCCCGGCATCCGGCACCCTGGGGCTCGAGCTTGTTCAGCTCCACCGACAGAGCCTTCGGTTCTGCCAAGGCCGGCAAAATACCGAGGGACAGACAAGCAACGGCGACGGTGCCGATGACTTTACATGCGGCGTAGATTTCGCGGATCAAGTACTGCCTCCTAGACTTCATATTTCCTGGCTTTGCTTGACGCGCCGGATGTCATCAGGACCCGCCGACGGGACGCTCGCCTTGTTTTGGTTCTATTATAACCTGACACAACGCCGGTTTCCGTGCCACACACACTCGCGAGATGTCGCCGTGTACAAGACGGCCTCGATAAAGTGTTGGTTTGGATAATCTTTTTCTAGGGCCTGGGTGCGAACCGGTCCGTAATCTCCTCAACTCCGGCCCGGCAATTCCCGTGTGCCGTGCCCGACGGTCACTATCCCCAAATTGGGGCGGGAATCAACTGAGAGCAGGCGTCTCGCGGCGGGCGAATGATGCTAGATTCCATCTTCTGTCCGTGTCGGCGATTCGAGTTCATCGGTGTCTGCGATCCCAGGTGGGGTGGAGGAATTCCCGGGCGCTTCGCGGAATCCCTCCGGGACGGTCCGGATGGGGAAAACGGCCCTGATACTAAAGGAATTTCTCCCGGTTTCGACCTCATTTCCGCGGTTGGGAATAATTCCCTAGTAAATCGGGAAATATTCCCGATGCGATATGGTCACATCGGCGCGGAAAACTGCCGGGAACCAGTCTTGGTGTGCTGTTACAAAGTTGACCCAATTGTGGTGGGCCCCATAGTCATTCATCGGTAATCGCCTGGAGGGGCGCGTACGGGGGAGGATCGGCAAAGGCGCTCACAATGCGTCTGCCGTGTCTTTACTGGGAGGCAGGGGAATGAATTTCGGACGGATTACTTTGGTTGCGGGCGCACTCGTGCTGGTGCCGCACATGGCCGGCGCACAGCAGACGGGGGGAGCGCCTGCCGCGCCCGAGACGGAGCTCCCTGCCGTCGATGTCGTGCAGGAGACGCCGGTTCAGAAGGCCGCGCGTGCCAAGAAAAAGGCTCCGGCCGTGTCGCCGCTCAGCAATGCGCCGGCCACGGTTGCGACCGAGGGCGCAGGTGGCGGCAGCGCCGGTTCGCAGGGCGCAGGCGCCGGACTGCCGGCCCCGATCACGGTGCCGAGCGCGGTGACGAACGTTACGGACACCGACATCGACCGTGAAGGCACCATGCAGGTGCAGCAGGCCCTCCAGCAGCAGGTGCCGGGCATCATCATTTCCGACGCTGCCGGCAACCCGCTCCGCGCGGAGGTTTCCTATCGCGGCTTCGACGCCTCGCCGGTCAGCGGCCGTTCGCAGGGCCTCGCCGTCTATCAAAACGGCGTGCGCATCAACGAGGCCTTCGGCGATACGGTGCAGTGGGACGTGATCCCGAGCAACGCCATCTCCTCCATGTCGGTGGTCAGCAACAACCCCTCGTTCGGCCTGAACGCCTTGGGCGGCGCCGTCAGCATTCTCATGAAGGACGGCTTCAGCTATCAAGGCGGCGAGCTCGACATCATGGCGGGCTCGTTCGGGCGCGCACAGGTCGGCGTACAGGCCGGCGGGTCGAGCGGCAACGCCAGCATTTATGTCGCCGCCGAGGCCATGAAGGACGACAGCTTCCGCGACTTCTCGGATAGCGAGGTCAAGCGCTTCTACGGCGACATCGGCCTCAAGGGCAGCCTGGCTGAAGTGCATTTCAGCCTGACGGCCGCGAAAAACGAGTTCGGCGCTTCGGCTGCGGCGCCCGTCGAGCTTCTCGAGCGGAGCTGGAGCAACACCTTCACCACGCCGCAGACGACCGATCTCGAAGTCTACATGCCGACGATCTCGGCGACGGTGAAGGCGACCAGCACGCTGACCGTTTCCGGCGTCGGCTATTACCGCAACTACAAGAACAGCGTGATCGACGGCAACGTCACGGAGCTCGAGGATTGCAACGCCGGCGCCAATTTCTGTCCGGAAGATAATCCGACCGACTTCATTCAGAATGCAGCCAACGGCGCTTTCCTGAACCCCGCCGATTTCGACGAACCGCTCGGTACGCTCGATCGTCTCAACACCGACAGCGAGAGCTGGGGCGGCGTGCTCGAAGGGCAGGACAAGTCGCCGCTGTTCGGGCGTCCGAACCTGTTGATCGCCGGTCTTTCGTATGACCATGGGCGCTCGAACTACACGACGTCGAGCGAGATTGGGCAAATTCAGCCCAAGTACGTGGTCGAAGGCTCCGGCATCATCATCACCGACGACGACAACGAGGTCTCGCCGCGCGATCTCGACTCCGAAAACACCTACTGGGGTCTCTACTTCTCCAACGCGCTCGACGTCACGGATCAGCTGACGGTGACCGTCGGCGGACGTTACAACTACGCGCGCATCAAGCTCGAGGACAACACGGGCGACTTCCCCGAGCTCAACGCCACCAACACCTACGAGCGTTTCAATCCGCAGATCGGCGGAAACTACAAGCTGTTGCCTGGTCTCTCGGTGTACGGCGGCTATTCGGAATCGAACCGCGCGCCGACGCCTGCGGAACTCGGTTGCGCCGAGCCTGATGCTCCGTGCCTCGTCGAAGGCTTCCTGACGGACGATCCGCCGCTCGAGCAGGTGGTCGGGCACACGTCGGAGATCGGTCTGCGGGGACAAGGCAACTACTACGGCGGTCAATATACCTGGAGCGCCGGTCTGTTCCGCACGCTGGCGTCCGACGACATCCTGCCGATCACCGACACCGCGGGCCGGGTCTACTTCATCAACGCGGGCGATACTCTGCGTCAGGGCGTGGAGCTTACGGCAACGTACGAGACGCGCCGTTGGAGCGTGTACGGTTCCTACGCATATGTCGATGCGACGCTCGACTCCTGCGAAGATCCGAGCGGGGAGTGCGCCTTCCTCGAATCCGGCGACCGGCTGCCCGGTATTCCGCGCCAGCGCTTCAAGGCGGGCTTCGAATACTGGCTGACGCCCAAGTGGAAGTTCGGTGCGGATCTCGTGGCGGCCACCAAGCAGCCTCTGTTCAAGAACGAGGCCACCGAGGAGGCCAATCCTGTTCCGAACCTGCTTGCCGGCTATACGCGCATCGATTTGCACTCGTCCTATGACATCACGGACAACATTCAAATTTACGGTCTCGTGAAGAACCTGTTCAACCAGCGGTACGGTCTCTACGGAACGTACTTCGAGGCTGACGACGTCGGCGAGGATGTCGACGAGGTGCTTGGCGGCCCTGGTTTCGCCGATTCCCGGACGATCTCTCCTGCAATGCCGTTCGCGGCCTATGGCGGTGTGAAGGTCAAGTTCTAGGAGCGGCCGCCACGGCCCGCATGAGGCCGGGTGCAATCCCACTCACAAGATTAGAGGCGGCCGGCGTTACAGCCAGCCGCCTTTTTCATTGGCGGCTGCTGCTCGGCTTGCGCTCAGCTACGAGTGCGTGATGGTGGCGGTGCCGGCCAGGATGTCGTAGGCGCACGACAATGACGCGCCAGGTGCCGACAGCACCAGATAGGGTTGGCGGAAGCGTGCATTCCAGAGTGCGTTATCGAAGTCCCAGATGTGGACGGAAAGCGCCGTGTTGCCGACGGTCACGCGTGGCTCGGGACCAGTCGACAAGTCCGCCGCGCTCTTTCGTGCTTCCGCCCCCGAGATTGCAGCGCAGGCGTCGGCGGCCTTGGCCCGATAGGCGAGCAGAAGCGCGTCCTCGGTGGCGCTGCGGTAGGCGCTATCCTGGATCCAGATCTTGAGGCCGGCGAGCAGCGCCAGGGCGACAACGAGGGCGCGCATGGTTCACATTTCGATAGGTCGACGAGGTGCGGCGCGGCGCGAAATTGCCCGCGGCGTTTGATCTCAGAGCCGCTCGACAGTGCGGCCTCATGGTGAACAAAGGGTTACGCGGGGCCTTGCGCAGCGGCGGAAGTCAGGAGGCGGGGGCGGGATTTTCCGCACTGCGGCAAGGGGTAAGCGCCGGCAAAAACCATCTCGAAAGGCTTGTCAGCGCGCGCTCCATGCGGCATGGATCGCGGCCAGCCTCACACGAAAGTCTAACTCGGGGAAGGACACGCGACCCATGGCAAAGAAGAAGATCCTCATCACTTGGCCCCTGCCGGAGGCCGTCATGGCGCGGGCCCGCGAGTCTTATGACGTCATCGCTCACGGCGACAATCCGAAGATCACGGTCGACGAGATGCTCGAGACCGCGAAGTCTGTGGACGCCATCCTGCTGACGCTCAATGAGAAGTGCCCGAAGGCCGTCATCGAGCGCGTGCCCGAGAACATCAAGTGCATCTCGACGTTCTCGATCGGTTTCGACCATATCGACCTTGAGGCCTGCAAGGCGCGCGGCATCAAGGTCGGCAATGCTCCGCACGGGGTCACCGTCGCCACGGCCGAGATCGCCATGCTGCTGCTGCTCGGCGCCGCGCGCCGCGCAGGTGAGGGTGAAAATATGATCCGCACGCGCTCCTGGCCCGGCTGGCAGCCGCTGCAGCTCGTTGGTCAGCGGCTCGACAACAAGAAGCTCGGCATCTACGGCTTCGGCAAGATCGGCCAGGCACTGGCGCAGCGCGCGCGCGGCTTCGACATGGAGATCCATTACTACGATATCTACCGGGCAAAGCCCGAGGTCGAGGCGAAGTACAACGCGACCTACCACGACAGCCTGGACAGCCTGCTCAAGGTCTCGCAATTCTTCTCGATCAATGCGCCTTCGACGCCGGAGACGCGCGGCTTCTTCAACAAGGCCACCATCGAGAAGCTGCCCAAGGGGGCTATTGTCGTGAACACGGCGCGCGGCGACCTCGTCAACGACGGGGACATGATCGCGGCGTTGAAGTCGGGCCGACTCGGCTACGCGGGGCTCGACGTGTTCGCGGGCGAGCCCAAGATCAACGAGGGCTACTACGATCTGCCCAACACGTTCCTGTTCCCGCATCTCGGCTCGGCTGCCGTGGAAGCGCGCAATCAGATGGGCTTCGAAGCGCTCGACAACATCGACGCGTTCTTCGCCGGCAAGGATATGCCGTTCAAGCTCGCCTGACGGCCGAGGCCAGTCTTTGAAAAGATTTCGGGGCAGACTGCCAGACGCAGCCTGCCCCGATCGATTCAAGAGTGCCCGGCAAAGCTACTGTTTGACTTCGGCGCGCTTCTTCAGCTCGGCCTGTGCGTCGCGCACCCGCTGCAGCATATCCTTCGCCATGTCGCGGGCATTTGCATCGCAGGCTTCGCGCTTCGAATAGCTCTTGTTGTAATCACGTGCGAGCTGCGGGAAAACGGCCTCGCTGATGCGTTGGTTGGCTTCGCTTTCCATCATGAACGCCGTCTGGCGCTCGTCGATATAGGCGTCGAGCTCGGCGATTTCGGCAGGCGTCAGCGGGCCACTGCATTTCACGGCAATGATGCGCGCGGCAATCGCGCCGGCGATGGAAGCCGTCGTGCCGGGCCAGCGCTCGGCGTGCGCATCGGCACCGTGTGAGATTGCCATCGCAAGGCCGAGCAGCAGGGTCGAGGCGCGGGTGGCCCATTGGGTCGTCATGATCATCTCCGTCGTCAAATGACCGGCGAGGTGGTCTTGCTTTTTCGGCCGCGATCGTGGGCCAAGCTCGTCGAGCGGTCACAGAACTGAGGCAGGGAAATCGCGCTCGAACGGATTTTGTCCGGCGCCGGACCTGCCTATGATGGGCAGAGAAGCTATCTCTGAGGCTTGATCATGGCAGACGCGGCAGCCCCGCGCATTGCGGCAAAACGCGACCAGGGCGTTCCGTCGGTCGACGGTGGCGCGCCTTCAATCGGCCTCGTTCTCGGTGGGGGCGGGGCGCGGGGGCTTGCGCACATTCTTATGCTCGAAGCCTTCGACGAGCTTGGAATCAAACCGAAAATCATTGCCGGGACATCGATCGGCGCGATCTACGGGGCGGCGTATGCGGCCGGACTTTCGGCGCGCGAGATCCGTTCGCATACGGAAGACATGTTAACCAAACGCGTGGGACTCGTGCGCGATCTGTTCGCCGCTCGCGTGCAGGGTGCCGGGCGGTTCTGGGATCTCGTCTCGGCGCGTGCCTCGTTTCTCGCTCCAGCCACGCTTCTCGATCTCGTGCTGCCCGCGGGCGTGCCGCAGTCGTTCGAGGATCTCGCGATCCCGCTCAATGTGGTGGCGAGCGATTTCTATGCGCTCGAAGCGACGGTGTTCTCTTCCGGACCGCTCCGGCCGGCGGTCGGGGCAAGCATGGCGCTACCGGTCATCTTCGAGCCGGTGCTCATCAATGGCCGGAGCCTGATCGACGGCGGGCTCACCAACCCGCTCCCCTTCGATCTCGTGGCAAGCGAAGCGGATGTTGTGGTCGCCATCGACGTGTCGGGGACAACGGTCCCTTCGGCGTCTCGCCCACGGCCGACGGCGATCGAAGCCTTGATGGCCTCGCCGTTCCTTTTCGAGCGCTCGATCGTGCGCGAGAAGCTCAAGGCGCATCAGCCGGACATCTACATCGACGCAGGAACGGGGCACTATCAGGCGCTGGAGTTTCTCAAGGTGCGCGAGATCCTTGCGGCGGCGGAGCCGGCGAAAGCGCAGCTTCGTGCCAAGCTCGAGCGCGTGCTCGCTTCGTCGGCCGTGCAAAGACCGCGTTAGTCCTCACGGCGGACGGCGAAAAAGGATTTGAGGAGCGCCGCCGCTTCACTTTCGCCGAGGCCAGGATAGAGCTCGGGGCGATGGTGGCAGGTGGCGTGGCTGAAAACGCGGGGTCCCTGCTCCACGCCGCCGCCTTTCGGATCCGGCGCGGCATAGTAGAGGCGGCGGATACGGGCAAACGAGATGACGGCTGCGCACATGGGGCAAGGCTCGAGCGTGACGTAAAGGTCGTGGCCGATGAGGCGCTCGCTGCCGCGTTTCGCCGCGCCTTCGCGGATCACAAGCATCTCGGCATGGGCCGACGGGTCCGACAGCTCGCGGGTGCGGTTGCCGGCGGCTGCCACAACCTCGCCCTCCGGGCTTACGAGGACGGCGCCAATCGGAACCTCGCCGCGTGCCGCAGCGGCGTGGGCTTCATGGAGCGCACGTTCCATGTGGCCGAGGCGGGCCGGCAGTGTCATAAGGTGCTCCTCCTTGTTTCTCGTGCTTCTTGTTCGAAAACCGGTTCCCATTTTCGGGAAGCACTCGTGAGCCCAAGCCCATGCGCAAATCATCATTCGGACATCGCTCACCTCGGGGCAAGCCGCAAGACGGTAGAGGCTCCCGCTCGCGCGCCTTTTCCGGGAAGCCGCGCGAGGGCGGAGACGACCGGGGCGAACGGCGGGAGAAGGCGGCCTCCCCCGCAGGCGGGCATTTCCGCAAACGCCCCGGCGGGCCCGCCGGCAAGAGGGTGGTGCAGAAGATCGCGTCGATCTCCGAGCCGATGCGGATCGCGAAGGCCATGGCGCGGGCCGGTCTCTGCTCGCGGCGGGAAGCCGAGCGCTGGATCGCGGACGGGCGGGTCAACGTCAACGGCAAAGTGCTCAAGACGCCGGCCATAGAGGTGGGCCCTCGCGACCGTGTTCTGGTCGATGGTCAGCCGCTGCCGGTGGCGGAGCCGTCACAGCTCTGGCGCTACAACAAGGCAAAGGGGCTCGTCACGACGCATAACGATCCGCAGGGGCGGCCGACGGTGTTCGACAATCTTCCGCCGGGGCTGCCACGTGTGATCTCGGTCGGGCGGCTGGATTTCAACACCGAGGGGCTGATCCTGCTCACCAACGACGGAGAGCTGGCGAGGCACCTGGAGCTGCCGGCAACGGGCTGGTTGCGCCGCTATCGCGTGCGCGCCAAGGGACGCGTGACGCAAGCCGATCTCGACAAGCTCAAGGAGGGTGTCGAGATCGAAGGCGTGCGGTATGGGCCGGTGGAGGCGGTGGTCGACACGACGCAGGGCGCCAACATGTGGCTGACCGTCGGTATTCGGGAAGGTAAGAACCGCGAAGTGCGAAAAGTGCTGTCCAACCTCGGCCTCGACGTCAATCGGTTGATCCGCATTTCGTTCGGGCCATTTCAGCTTCTCGATCTCAAGCCCGGCGAGGCGGAGGTCGTGCGGCGGCGCGTGCTGGCCGATCAGCTCGGCCCGGAGCTGGCAGCCGAGTTCGGGCTTACCGACAAGGACGATGACGCGGCCGGCAAGCGCGGTGGCCGAAAGCCCCATCGGCCTCAGAAATCCAAGGGCAAGCAGGAAACCTGATGCGCGTTGTCGGCGGCACTTTTCGCGGGCGGGCCTTGGCCGCTCCGCAGCACGAGGGTCTGCGGCCGACCTCGGACCGCGTGCGCGAAGCGGTGTTCAACATCCTGATGCACGGCGTGCCGGATTTTTCGGTTGAAGGCGTGCGGGTGATCGATCTCTTCGCGGGCACGGGTGCGCTCGGTATCGAGGCGCTGTCTCGGGGGGCGGCCTACTGTCTGTTCGTCGAGGAGGCGCCGGAAGCGCGGGCGCTGATCCGTACCAACATCGAAGCCATGGGCTTGACGGGTGCGACGCGGATCTTTCGCCGTAATGCGACGGATCTCGGTCCGGCCGGAAACATGGAACCCTATGGGCTGGCGTTTCTCGATCCTCCCTACGGCCGGGGGCTGGGCGAGAAGGCGCTCGCCGTGCTCAGAGACGGGGGGTGGCTCGCGCCCGGTGCGGTGGTCGTGCTGGAGGAGCGTGCGAGCGCCGACGTCGTGCTGCCGGACGGCTTCACGGAGATCGACCGGCGCAGTTGGGGCGATACGCAGGCGGTGTTCGGCGGCTTCAATGGTTCCGGAGGCTGAGAGCTACTTGCGGCCGAAGAGGCGCTCGATGTCGGAGAGCTTCAGCTCGACGTAGGTCGGCCGGCCGTGATTGCACTGGCCGGAGAACGGCGTCGCCTCCATTTCGCGCAGAAGTGCATTCATTTCCGGGGCAGTGAGACGGCGACCGGCGCGCACGCTGCCGTGGCAGGCCATGCGCGATGCCACTGATTCCAGACGCTCACGCAACGGTGCGCCCGCGCCCTCCGACAGGAGATCGGCCGCGAGATCCCTGACCAGTCCCTGGATGTCGGAGGTCCCGAGCAGAGCGGGCGTCTCGCGCACGGCGACAGCGCCTGTGCCGAAGCGCTCGAGCACGAGACCCAGCTCCGCCAGCTCCGCCGCTTTCTCGTCGAGGGCGAGAGCTTCATCCTCCCCGACTTCGATGACGGTGGGAATGAGCAAGGCCTGACGCGCGACGCCGCCGTTGGCGAGGGCCTTTTTCAGGCGCTCGTAGACAAGGCGCTCGTGGGCGGCATGCTGGTCGACGATGACGACGGAGGTCTCGGTCTGGGCGACGATGTAGGTTTCGTGCAGTTGGGCACGTGCGGCGCCGAGTGGGCGGCTTTCATTGGCCGACGACGCGGAGACGGCTTCTTCATGCGCGGTCGCATCGGCGGTGGGCATGTCGAGACCGGCAAATGGCGTTTGCCGCTCTTCCGCGAAACCGGTTTCGGCACCGGCGCGCGCAAAGTCGAGGTCTGGGCGTGGCTCATCGTATCGTGATGCAGATGGTTGTGCGCGCGCCAGAGTCTCGAGGGTGCGCGCGCCGCCCTGGGCGGTGGCCCGGAAGCCTGCGCCTTCCAGGGCGTGGCGCAAGGCTCCGATCAGAAGGCCGCGCACTGCGGCGCTGTCGCGGAAGCGTACCTCAACCTTGGCGGGGTGGACGTTGACATCGACGTCGGTGGGGGGCAGCTCGACGAAGAGCGCGAGCAGGGGGTGACGCCCTTTCGGCACGAGGTCTCCGTAGGCTGCGCGCACGGCGCCGACGACGAGTTTGTCGCGCACGGGGCGGCCGTTGACGAACAGGAACTGATAGGTTGCGTCGGGGCGATGCAACGTCGGCAGGCCCGCGAAGCCCTTGACGCTCACGCCGTCACGCTCGCCCGCAATCGGCACGGCATCGGTCATGAACTCGCGGCCCATGATGCGGCCAAGGCGCTCGAGCATGCCATCCGGGTTCGCCGTCGAGCGCGGCAGCCGCAAACCGGTCCGCTCACCCATGGTGAGCGAGAAGCCGACGTGCGGATGGGCCATGGCCAGGCGCTTCACGGTTTCGGAGACAGCAAGATTTTCCGCGCGCTCGGATTTCAGGAACTTGAGGCGCGCGGGGGTGGCGGAGAAGAGGTCGCGCACCTCGATGCGCGTGCCGGGATTGAGGGCTGCGGGTTTCAAGGGTTGCTTCGTGCCGCGGTCGACGGCGATCTCGAGTGCGTCGCGCGTGCCGCGCGGACGCGAGGCAATCGCGAGATGGGCGATGGCACCGATGGAGGGCAGCGCCTCGCCGCGGAAGCCGAGCGTACGGATCGCCAGCAGATCGTCGCTGTCGAGCTTCGAGGTGGCGTGACGCTCGACGCAAAGTGCGAGGTCGCTCTCGTCCATGCCGCAGCCGTCGTCGGTGACGCGGATCAGCGACAGTCCGCCGGCGGCAGTCACGATCTCGATCTCGGTTGCGCCGGCGTCGAGGGCGTTCTCGACCAGCTCCTTGACGACGCTGGCCGGGCGCTCGACGACCTCGCCCGCGGCGATGCGGTTGACGGTCTCTGGGCTGAGCTGACGAATGGCCATCGCGGCGTGGGAATCCCCGAATCTCTACGGTGCGGAAGGGTACTCCGGCGCAGCAAGGCGAGGAAGGGCGCGTGCTGTGCGAATTGTCCTCAATATCCCAGAGGGATGCAGCGTCGCCATTTGGCGTCGGATGCGTGCGCCTATGGTTGCACCTTGCCGAGGAGCTGGATCGCGGTTTCGCCGGGGCGCAGGCCGGGCTGCTTGGTGACGAGGACTTCGCGGATCGTTCGGCTGGGGTCGACGGGAATCGGCTGGCTCTGGTGTCCTGGCGCCAGAGCCCCCTGCAGGACAAAGCGTTCGGTGCCGCCATCCCTGAATGCGATTTCGAGTCCGACGAGCGTGATGGCGAGACTTCCCGAACGGATGCGAAGCTCGGAGACACGGCTCTGATGGGCCGGCACGCGAAACGTCAGGCTCTGCGTGCGGTTGTTGGTACGGGCCGTGGCGAGGACGTCAAGCGCCTGCTCGGCGCGCGGCAGAGTTGCGCCCAGCGTCGCCATCGCAGCGACAAGCCCCCATCGGCGGACACGCCCTGTTGCCCACGTCGCGGCAAAGGTGAAAGTTCGGCTCTGTCTATGCTTGGTCAGTGTTGACCCCAGATCTGGACGACGGCGGGACGGCCGTCGAGCGCGTTCTTCAGTCCCTTGGCCAGGTCGAAGCGCGAGCGGTACGTTGCCTCGATGGATTTTATGGGCGCTTTGCCGCCTTTGAATTCGAGCGGACCGTAGGGTTTGCCGGGGTCGATGCGCTCGCGCATGGCGAAGACCTCGTCGGGACCGCTGGCGAACTTGATGCGGATCTCCTTCAGTGTGATGGCGCGGTCCACGGCTTGGACACGAAGGCGCGTGAAGCCGCCCTGGTTCTCGCCCACCGCAATGATGTCGCGGTCAAAGCCGGTGAAGCCCGCGGTCTGAGCGCCGAGCAGCACCCAGCCTTCGTGGTAATTCCGGCCTTCACCTGCGGCGGTCAGCCAGTCCTTTGCGTACTCGCCGGTGACCTCGATGCGGACCTCATCGCGGATGCCGGGCTGGGCGCGGTAGCTCAGCTGAATTTCGTGGATGAACTTTCCGCCGTCGACGCCGAACCAGCCGGAGCGGGCGCCGGCCTTGATCTCGGCGTCGACGGCGATGTCCTGCTGGGAGCCGTCGACGAAGACGATCCGCAGCGCCGATACGTGGACGTCGTGGCCGACGACGCGCAGGCGTATGCGATTGAATTTGCCGAGATCGTCGCCGACCTTGATGACATCGCGATCAATGCCGAGCTCCAGATCCCGGTGGCCGAACATGACATCGCGGTCGTCCGCGTGTGCCGGGGCGATGCCGGCGACGACAGCGCAGATCGCGATCAGGGCGAGGCTCGCCAAGCGCGCGTTGCGAAGCATGATTTACTCCCGTGTGCGGATATGCGAAGCCCGGCGAACGCGCCAGTGTTACTGCATCGGACAAACAAAAAGAAGTTGCTGCCTTTACGGCGGTCTTCGATATGCGGATCAGGCAGCGCGCGGGGGAGACGTCGGCATGCGCAACTCTGCAGGTATTTCTGCGGCGATTTCCGAGCTCAAAGCGCTGTTTGGTCCCCGTGTGGACACGGGGGAAGCCGTTTGCCGCGCCCATGCCAACACCCTGACCTGGATCGCGGCCGAGCCGCCGGATGCCGTGGTGTGGCCTTCGACGACAGACGAGGTGGTGGCGATCATGGATCTGGCGCGACGCCATCTCGCCCCGCTCATTCCGTTCGGTGCGGGTACGTCTCTCGAAGGCCACGTGAATGCGCCGCTCGGCGGCATCTCCGTCGATCTCTCGAGAATGACGCGCATTCTGGCGGTGGGACCAGGCGACCTCGATTGCACGGTGGAGGCCGGCGTGACACGCGGCGCGTTAAACGCGCATGTGCGCGACCTCGGCCTGTTCTTTGCGGTCGATCCCGGTGCGGGAGAGGCGACGCTCGGCGGTATGGCGGCGACGCGCGCTTCCGGCACCAACGCCATGCGCTATGGGACCATGCGCGACAATGTCATTGCGCTCAAGGCGGTGATGGCGAACGGAGATGTGTTGACGACGGGCGGACGCGCGCGGAAGTCTGCGGCCGGGCTCGATCTCACGCGGCTGTTGGTCGGATCGGAGGGCACGCTCGGAATCATCACCGAGCTCACCCTGAAGCTGCATCCGATCCCGGCGCGCGTGCTTGCGGCGGCTTGTCCGTTCGGGTCGATCGGAGGGGCGTGCGAGGCGACCATCGAGGCCAATGCGTCCGGGCTCGGGCTTGCGCGCGTGGAACTGCTCGATGCGGTGCAGATCCGTGCCGTGAATTTTCATTCGAAGCTCGCTCTGCCGGAGCTGCCGCATCTCTTTATCGAGATCGCGGGCGGAGAGGCCGCGACGGAAGAACAGCTCGAGGCCTTTCGCGATATCGCGCTTCGCCATGGGGCGCTTTCGTTCGCGTGGGCTGCCGGAGCGGACGAACGGCGCACGCTCTGGCGGGCCCGGCACGATGCATACTGGTCGGTGCGCACGATGTGGCCCGGCAAAACCGTGCTGGTCAGCGATGTGGCCGTGCCGCTCACTGCGCTCGCGTGCTGCGTGGAGGAGACGGTCGCCGATATCGCGGAGGCCGGTGTTCCCGCGCCGATCGTCGGACACGTCGGAGACGGAAATTTCCATGTGATCCCGGTTTTCGACGAGGCCGATCCCGACGCCGTCGCGCGCGTGCGGAGGTTGCTCGATCGTCTGGTCGAGCGGTCTCTTTCTTTGGGTGGCACCTGCACCGGCGAGCATGGCGTGGGGCAGGGCAAGATGGTTTACCTGGAGCGGGAGCTCGGGCGTCCCGCAGTGGAGGCGATGCGCGCCATCAAAGGGGCCCTCGACCCTCTAGGCTTGCTCAATCCGGGAAAGATGCTTCCCGAGATGGGGTGACGACGGTGCGTCTCATGCTTTTCGGATATTAAGGTGCAGAGCAATCGGGCCTGGCGAAATTCGCCGTATTCTTATAATACGACTTTTAATAGATAGTTCTTCATTCTCTCGCGTACAGTTCTTCTTATTTGTTAGCATAAATCTTAAACAACGCTCGCAATTGATCTGCGGCATGTCTTGCGCAGCGTGGTTGTTTCGGGTTTCTATGTGGGTGCGAACGTGGCGCCGTCCCACCTATCCCCCCTAGGGGCGTCATAGTTCTTCAGCCCGCGACCTGCCCCCCCGGTCGCGGGCTTTCTATTTTCAGGGTCTGTGCGCTAGGACTGCGAGCCCCGAGACCAGCCGGCCGCTTCGGCCTCGCTCTCGCTGCAGAACCAGCGTTCGCCCCGGGATTCCCTGACCTTGGTGCTTTCGTAGCTTGCCGCCCAGGGCAAGACGTAGGTGCGCGTTCCCGAGCGGATGGCGCCTTTGATGGGGCAGCCTTCGGGCGCGGTCTTCTTGGCTTCCTGCCACCTTTTTTCGCGATAATCCTGGGGGCGCTCGGCCTCGCCCGCCCAGAGGCCCAGCTTGCGTTCCTGCGCCTGGCCTTCGACGCCGGCGTAGCTGCCCCAGAAGCCGCCATCAGCAAATACGTTGCCGCTGCTTACGAGTTGTTCGGCGATGTCCTCTCCACCCGCATAGCAGCGGGCCCGCTTTGCGCTGCTTTCCTCGCCTAGGATATCGCAGGTGATGCGGCGGCCGCGCACCAGGGTTGCGAGCTGATCCTTGGCGGCAGTGCCGCATTTCCACGATCCGCTTGCTCGCTGGCATGATTGCGAGGGCTCGGGTGCTTCTATGCCGTCCAACAGAACATTCTTTCCGGCAATGCGCAGCGTGTCACCGCTGACGGCCACCGCGCGTCCCTCGATGCGTGAGGCGTCGTTTTCCGGGAGTGCGCCGGTGGTCACGGGAGCCGGGGAGGAGAGGCCGGCCAGCGAGATCGGCGATCCATAATGGTAGAGGGCGCTGCCCGTGGTCACGATCGCGACCAGACCGAGAATGGTGAGCCCGGCCTGTGCTGCCGAAAAGCGCCGGTGGCCCGGAAGCTCGAATTCGTGGCCGCGCAGCCGCTCGAGGAGGCTTTCGCGCTCGCTCGCATAGCGATTGCGGCGGGGATCACCGAGGTGGGCCAGCAGGAGAACGGCCGCCGCCAAACCGCCAAGCGTCACGACGACGAGCACATCGCTGTCGAAGCCGAAGGTCCATGTGCGATAGGCGGCGCCCAGGCCGGCGAGGAGGGCCACGATCTTTAGGGCCAGATTAGGTTTCGGCTCGCGGACCCAGGCGAGGAGCGGGTCCAGATGCGGGGCAAGCGGCTCGCCGATGCGCTGGGTGAACGCGCTCAATGCGGACCAAAGGATGCCAGCTGCGTTCGCCGTCGCGTATCCCAAGGCCGCGGCCCCGCGTGCGATCGCGGCCGCCGCGGTGCTGCCGAAGCTGACGGACGCGTGTAAGATCGTCGAGCCCAAGCTTTTGGCGCCGTGCCCAAGCCCCGCTCCAGCACTCTTGGCTCCTGCAAGACCGGCATCGAGGCCGCGCTTGCCCGCATCCTTCACCTTTTCCGCGGCGGCGGCCTGCACGTCCTTGATCCGCTGACGGCGTTGCTCCCGACGCACCAGAATCGTGGTGCGCACGTAGTCACGCCATTCGAACCCTTCATTGCGTTTTCGCCGCCAGAACACGTGCTTCCCCGCGCGGTGTTGCTTCACATGTTTCGAAAGGGGGGCGTCTCTCTTGCGCCTATGCGGCACGAGATACCCGTCGGACCCATGTACTCGAATGATGGCAGGGCTTTGGCCGACTGAGACAAAAATGTAAAGAATCCCCAGGGACGCCTGGATGGACTTCCACATTTCCGGCGGCTAGATTTCCCTCGTGTTGCGTGCCGGGCGCACCTTAAGGAGGGTTTCATGACACAGGTACAAACGCGCCTTGTGAGGTCTCTCGTCCTGTCGTTTGGCGCCGTGGCGTTGCTCGCGGCTCCGCTGCAGGCCTTGGCCGACGATGGTCCGCCGAAACCTCGCGTCGACTGCAGCAAACCCAAGAACAAGAGCAAGCCGGAGTGCAAAGACAGTCACAGCGCCGCGGACAACGAGATCATCAACGGCGCCTATTGGCTGGCACACGCCGGGAAGTACACGGACGCACAGGCGCTGCTCGCGACGCTCGCCGACAAGGAAAATCCTCGCGCGCTCAACGCCATGGGTTTCACTACGCGCAAGCTCGGCGATGTGGATGGTGCGCTGCCCTACTACGCGCGTGCACTCGCTCTCGAACCCAACTATGTTCAGGCCCGCGAATACCTGGGTGAGGCGTTCCTGGCCAAGGGCGATCTGGCGAGCGCGCGTGCGCAGCTCGGTGAGATCGAGCGGCGTGCCGGGGCCGGCTCGGTGTCGTTTGCGAACCTCAAGCGCGAGATCACGGCGTTCGAGGTCAAGAGCGCGGTGCGCGGCTGACGCCTTTGCCCGCAAAAAGTGGATGACGGAATGGGGTGGCGTCTCGCGCCGCCCCCAAGGGGACCTACGCATGACGAACTTCGTATCCAAGATGGCCGCGCTGCTCGCGGTTTCCGGCTTGGCTGCCGCGCTTGCAAGCTCGCCGCTGCGGGCGGATCAACGCCTATCCAAGGATACGGGGCCGACGAGTGCGGCGTGCGATGCGCATGCCAAGGGCTCGGTGGCCTGGACGGCTTGCGTGGGTGCAGCAAGCGCCAAGATGTCGGACGAGGAGCGGTTCTATGCCGGCTACTGGCTGGCAAAGAACGGTCAGTACGAACAGGCTCTCGGATATCTCACGCTGGCGCAGACGAAAGACGAGCGGGTTCTCACGTACATCGGTTTTGCGACGCGCAAGCTCGGCCGTGTGGATGAGGCGCTACCGCTTTACAGCCGCGCGCTGGCGATCAACCCCAATTATGTGGTGGCGCGGGCCTATCTCGGTGAAGCGTTCCTCACCAAGGGCGAGCCGGGCAGGGCGCGGGCGGAGCTCGACGAGATCGCGCAGCGGTGCGGGGCAAGCTGTCCGGCCTACGTCGATCTCAAGAGCCACATCGCCGACTACGAGGCGGCCGCCTCGAAGGGCTGACCCGGCAGTCTCCAAAGCAGTGGAATCGATCGTGGCCGGGCTGTCGCCCGGCCATTGTCTTTGCATGAGATCAGTTTGTGGCCGGATGGGCGGCGGGGTTGGCCCAGATGCGCACGACGCCGTCCTCGCCTGCTGAGGCGAGGCGCTCGCCGTCAGGAGCGAAGCTTACCGCGTTCACCGCGCCTGCGTGGCCGGTGATGGTGCGCAGTGTGCGGCTGCGCTCGACATCCCAGATGCGAAGCTGGCCGTCGGCTCCGCTCGAGGCCAGAGTCTTTCCGTCCGGGGCGAACGACAGGCTGCCGACGCGGCCGCGATGGCCATAGAGACGCCTCAACAGCCGGCCGGAAGACGACGACCAGATGCGAATATTGCCGTCGAGGCTCGCAGACGCGAGCAGCTTGCCGTTGGGCGAGAAGCTCAAGGCGGTGATGAAGTCCCTGTGGCCGCGATAGGTGCGGATGCGGTCGAGGGTGTCGAGATTCCAGAGCTTGATGGTCTTGTCGGCGCCGCCGGAGGCGAGGCGCGGGCCTTTTTCGGTCGTGACATAGGCGACCGCTTGTGCGGCATTCTCATGCGCATCGATGACCTGGACCGGGCCGGACGGCGTCGCCGTGTCCCACAGCGTGACCTTCCAGTCATGGCTCGCGGCGACGAAGCGATCGGCGCGCCCGGCGAAGGCCAGCGACCAGATCTGGGCGTCGTTGCGCTTGAAGGCGGCAACCTTTTCCGCGCGCTGCCAGTCCCAGAGCACGACGTCGCCTGTAGCGTGGCCGGTCAGTGCGTTGTTGCCGAAAACGGCAAGCGCGGTTGCCGGGCCGTTGTCGAGCTCGATGGTGCGCGTGAGCGTGCCGGAGGCGGTGTTCCAGATTTTGAGGCGCGCGTCGGCCCCGATAGTGGCAAGCGACGCGCCGTCTGTCGCATAGGCGACGCCCGTCACAGGGCCGACGTGGCCCGCCAGCTCGGCGAGCGGGCGAATGACGGGCACCTCTTGCAGGGACGCGGTGCGGATTGCCGAGGATGTCGAGGTGCCGGCCGACGTCTCGCCGCTGCCGCGGCTCTCGAACTGCGGGAAGCGCTCCTGCATGGCAACGGCGGCACTGGCAACGCCGACGCCGACGAGCAGCTTGAACAAGATCGGCCGCCAGCCGACGCCGCGCCGCGTGCGAATGGGGCGCGGGCGGCTCGCCGGCTTGCGCTTTTCCTTGGCGTCAGCCTTCTTCGGCTCCTTGACGACGACAAGTTCCTTGCCGGGCTCCTTCTTGCGCAGGACTCGGGGGAGCTTGATCGGATCGGGCGGCTCGAGGACTTTCTGCGTCCCGGCCTGAGAGCCGGCCGGTGCTGCGGCCTGGGGCGGTGCAGCTTTGGCCGCCTCTTTTGCGGGCGACGGCTCGGACGAGGCAGGCTTCTTCTTCAAGCCGTCGAGGAAATCGAGCATGCCGCCCTTCGGGCCCGGCGCGTCGGGCGGCGGCGGGTTCACGGTGGCTGCAGGTTTTTTCGCAGCGGCCTTCTCGGGCTTGGCGTTTGCAGCGTCGTCGGATTTGTGCGGTGTCTTGGCGAACCAGCCCGGCTTGGCGGGGTCGGGCGCCAGCAAGGCGCCGCGCCAGGCGGCGATCGACTGCGGACGCTGCTCGATCTGCAACGTCAGCGCGTGGTCGATGGCCTTGAGGAAGCCTGCGCGGTAGGCCGAGAGCGCTGCGTCCCGGGCCGGGATCAAGTCGTCCTTGACCATACGCGAGGGGCTGTCGGCAGGCCGCTTGCCCGTTACGGCATGATAGAGCGTGGCGGCGAGGGCGTAGATGTCGGTCCAGGGGCCCTGCTGCCGGCTCGTCTCGGCGTACTGCTCGTAGGGCGAGTAGCCAGGCTTCACGAGCGCGGACACCGTTTTCGAGTGGGCCACGATCTCGCCCCGGGCGGAGCCGAAATCGATCAGGACAGGCGAGCCGTCCTTGCGGATGATGATGTTGTCGGGGGCGATGTCGCGGTGCAGGAAGTCCTGCTTGTGGATCAGCTCGAGGGCGTCCAGAAGCGGAGCGACGATGGCGTCGAGCTCTTTCTGGCGGGGGGCGCGGCCGAGGCCCTTAAGCCAGGATTTGAGGCTTTGCCCCTCTTCGAAATGGAGCACCATATAGGCCGTGTTGTTGGCCTTGAAGTAGCGGTAGACGCGGACGATGTTCGGGTGCGAGAAGCGGGCAAGCGTCTGCGCTTCCTCGATGAAACGATCCAGGCCCCACCGGTAGTCGCTGGCGCAGTCCTGCGAGCGGGGGGCGGCGTCCGCCGTCGAGGTGCGGGCGGCAAAATCGGACGGGAAATACTCCTTGATGGTGACGCTGCGGTCGAGCGCGACCTCCTCGGCGAGGTAGGTGATCCCGAACCCGCCGGCGCCAAGCACGCGCTCGATCCGGTAATCACCGACGAGCTCGGTCCCGTTCTTTAGCGCAATCAAATTGGTCATCAGCTCTCGGGCTCTAGGTTAGCTCGGGGCATGTGTCGAGTCGTTACGGTCGCTCAACTTTCCTGATCCTGGCTCTGTGTGCAAATCACCTCCGGTGTCTCTTGTGAAGCAGGAATGTGGCGGGCGCGTGCGCGTTGTGGTCAACTTTGCTGCAATTCACCGGGGAACTCCGCGCGTGGCCATGTTGCTGCCGCAGAACGCCACCAAAAGTACGGCAGATTCGAGCCTGAGCATATCCATGCAACTTTTCTCACCGGATGCGTTCCGGAGGCCGCTTGTGCAAGGTCCGACGATGCGGATTTTCGGCGGCGCGCTGACATTTGCCGTGTTGAGCTCAGTGGTGCCGGCGGTGGCAGGCGAGTCCGTCGCCGCAGCGGGTGTCGTCGGAGATTCGTGGGCCGGGTTCACGGATTGGGTGGCGGCGAGCTATGCACGGGCGCCGGCGCTCGTGCTGGGGCTCGCGGCGCTGCTGCTCGTGCCGCCCCTGGCGCTGATCGGGCTTTGGGCGCGGGGCCGCGAGGCGGACGTCACGGCGGAAATCTCGGAAGCGCAAACGCGCGTGCAACGCGTACGGCGCACGACATCGACCGCCGAGCCTCGCGACGGGGTCCGCACCGGCCATATTCCGCTGAGGCCGCTCGAGGCTTGGGTCGAGGTTGTCGGCGAGGTTGTGTCGGACGCTCCGGACCAGCGCTACAGTCTAGCGCGTACGCTGCTTCGGATCGGGCGCGAAACAGATAACGACATTTGCCTGCAGGACATCACCGTGCATCGCTATCATGCGGCCATACACCGGACCGAGGACGCCGAGTTCGTCATCACCGATCTTTCAAGTGCGGGCGGCAACGGCGTGGTGGTGAATGGCCGGGCGGTCGCGGAGGCGCGGCTCGCGAGCGGTGACATGATCGAGCTCGGCAATGCGCGATTGAAATTTTCCGCCACCTCTCCCTGAGGGCGGTCCTTGACACGGGGCGCACGGTTCCGCCCGAACGAACAGAGCAGAGCAGAGGAGAACGAACATGTCAGCGAGCGGTGGAGGACAAGGGCAGCGTTCAGGCCGGTTTCTCGGCTCTCTCAAGGATGCGCTCGTCGCAGCCAGCCGCGAGGATACCGGGCGACAGGAGGCGGTTGTCGCGCAGCGTGTGGCTGCCGCTTCAGCGGCCGCCAGCGACGCTGTGATCGCGGTGCCTGCGCCGGAGACTGCGGCACAGTTGCCGCCTCCGCGCGCCGAGGGCGGAACGCCTTCCGCGGCGGAAGCGGCACGGGAAGCACGCACTCCACGTGTTACGGCCGAGAGCAAGCATCTCGAGGCAGACGCTCCGCCGACGACGCGCGTCGTGCGCGCCTCGGCAGGCAAGCAGCCCGAGCCCTCCGCCTCGCGCACGACGCTGGTGCGCGGAAAGTCGCAAGTGACGCGGGGCGCGTTCGAGCAGGACCCGGTCGTAGGATGGCTCGTGGTGGTGGGCGGTCCCGGCATCGGTCAGTACCGTCCCATCTTCGAAGGCAACAACTCGATGGGGCGCGCGCCCAGCAATCGCATCGCCATCGATTTCGGCGACGATGCCATCTCCGCAGAGGAGCAAGCCTACATCCGGTACGATTCGGCGGAACGGTCTTTCCTTTTCGTGCCGAACCTTGCTAAGACCAACGTCGTTTCCCTCAACGAAAAGCGGCCGACGGGCGCTGTCGAGCTCGCCCAGATGGACGTCATCACCATGGGCCGGACGCAACTCGTGTTCGTGCCGTTCTGCGGCCCGGATTTCGATTGGGCAGCTCTCCAGGAACAGGCGTAAGATCCAAACACGTATGCAAGTTTTCGAGCACGCCAGCCGCGCCACAAAGGGGGCGCGGAGTTATCAGGAGGACACGGCCCTCTTCTGGAGCGGACAGGCTGCGCCGCAGCCCTCCTCCGCCGAGGCGAACGGGTCCGCTGCCGTGGTGGCTGTGCTTGCCGACGGCATGGGCGGGCACGCCGGCGGCGCACTTGCGAGCCGCATGGCGTGCGAGAGCTTCATCAAGGCCTATGCGACCCAACACGGGTCCACGCAGGATCGGCTCATGGAGTCGCTTGAGGCCGCCAACAAGTCCATCGCGGATACGGTGAGCACCAACCCCATGCTCGCGGGCATGGGCTCGACCCTGGTAGGCGTCACGTTCGGGGCCGAAGGCATCGAATGGGTCAGTGTTGGCGACAGTCCCTTGATGCTCTACCGGCGCGGGGAAATCGCTCTTCTCAACGACGACCATTCGCTGGCGCCGGAACTCGACCGGCTGGCGGCGATGGGTGCCATCACGGAGGACGAGGCGCGGCGCGACCCCCGGCGGCACATGCTGCGCTCGGCGGTGACGGGAGACGAGATCGATCTCATCGATCTCTCGGCGCGGCCGCTCAAGATCGAGCCCGGCGACTACATCATTCTTGCCAGCGACGGGTTGCAGACCCTCGAGTCGGCGGAGATTCAGCGCATCGTCGCGGCCTATGCCGACGATGGTGCGGTTGCTGTTGCCAATGCGTTGATCCGTGCCGTCGAGGCCATCAAGGACCCGCATCAGGACAATGCGACCGTGATCGCCGTGCGTCTTGCGCCGCAGCCGGCGCGGGAGACGGCGGCCGTCGAGACGACGCAAGGCGGCCGCGGCTCCGACCGTTAAAGGTCCAGCGTCGGCGCGCTCGCACAAGGCCCGAACAAGGTATCGGCAACACACTTCCGATGCGGGATCGATTCCGCAGGGAGATCTATCGTGGTGTGGCCAACACGGGTTCGGCACCCGGAACGCAAGCATGCCTTCGAGGAGGCGCTGGACGATGCCCGTCTCGATCCGGATGGCGGGGGGCCGCTGTTCGACGAGCCGTCGCTCGTGGCCCCGGCTGTCGGGAGCCTCGGCGATATAACGGTCGCCTCCGGCTACGTGGCCCCGGCATCGCTGGCGCGTGCGTACGGATCCGTTACGGGGCCGGCGGAGGAGGTTGTCCGTCAGAGGCCGGCGGAGGCGGCGGAAAAGCTCAAGGCGGCGCTCGTGGAGCGTGAGCACTCGGCGAAAGAGCTCAAGGCGCTGCGGCGCCGTTTTGCAGCCCTGCACCACCCGGATAGCGTTGCCGAGGATCTACGCACGGAGGCCGTTGCCGCCATGGCGGACGTGAATGCCGTGATCGACCGGGCCTTGAAGCGCGCCCCGCCCGTTTGAACGGCCTACTTTATTCTATAGCCGCCTTCAAAATCGCCGCCTTCGATGACGTCCTGCCAGCTGAACGCCGCGAGAAAGTCCTCGCAGCTTCCCATGACCCGGGTCGGGTAGGCGCGCATGTGCTCGACGCGCCCCTCGTTGAACCACACGGTGACGTAGAGAGGGGGGAGCGTTTCCTGGCGGAGAATGTCCTTCAGAAAGCGGATCAAGGAGCGTCCGGGGCAATATTGCCATGCTTCGCGAAGGCCGTTGGCCTGGATGTAGCTCGGCGGGCCTAGGACAGCGGTGAGCTCGGTGCGGTTCATGCCCGGTCCCACGAGCGCGATGGCGAACGGTGCCTGCTCGTCGATGGTGAAGGACCTCGATCGGCTCAGCGATTCGTTTGGTGTTCCGCAGATAGCCGCAACCAGAGCCAATGCAAGGCTCAGGCTTCCTATCCGGGCTGGCACGCGAGGCCGCATGTCAATTGCCGTCCCAATTCAAAGGCGTTTGTCTGCAAATCCAGGGGCGTAGGTAAAACGTGAGGAATTAGAGCCGGACCGGCTTGCGCCAGGCTTGAGGGGGTTCTGACGGCGTAACCCATCGGTATCCGCCGTTTGGCAAGTCCGCTCGCGCCTGCGAGGTGATCTCTTTACGCAACACTTCAAGAGCGAATCGGAGCATCGCCCGAGAAATCCTCAACAAATCGTTGATCGAAATGGCGACGCACTGCATCCCGGTTAGGTGGGGTTGCGTTTGTGATTCGGGGGTGCCGATGGGCGGGGGACTATCACATGATCGTCGTCGTGGACGAGCGCGCGACCGTTACCGAGGGCTATGCGTCCTGGTTCGATAGAGAGGGAATCTCCGCCTGCGGACTGGCGCCGGGGGAGTTCGAAAGCTGGGTGAGCGCCGTTTCCGAGGCGGACATGAGGTCCGTGGAGGCGTTCCTGCTCGGTGACTGCGGGAACCGCAGTGCGCTAGCCAAGATCATTCGGCGACGTTCGGCAACGGCCGCCGTCATCGCCATGAATGAGAACCGGTCGCTCGAGGAGACGCTCGATCTGTTCGCGGCCGGTGTCGACGATGTGGTCCGCAAGCCGATTCACGTGCGGGAGATCATCGCCCGCGTCAAGGCGATCCGACGCCGGGCGAGCGGGGCGCCGGACTATACGGACGTCGGCGAGATGCGCGTCTTCTTCGACGGGCGCGATCCCGAGGTGAAGGGCGAGGTTCTGCAGCTCCCGAGGCGCGAGAGGCGCATTCTCGAGTATCTCGTCTCGAACCGCGGTTGCCGAATCAACAAGACGCAGATCTTCAACTCGGTGTACGGGCTCTTCAGCGAGGACATCGACGAGAACGTCGTCGAGAGCCACATCAGCAAGCTCAGGAAGCGGCTTCGCCATCGAATGGGCTACGACCCGATCGATTCCAAGCGCTATCTCGGCTACCGGCTTGTGGTCGACGTAACGTCCGAACGGCAGGGCGAAACTTGTGCTCCGTCCAGCCTCACGCAAGATGCAGATGGTCTACTCGAAAGGTCAGAGCTTTTCGAGAAGGACCCTGTCGTATGAGCATTTCCGGCATGATGCGGACGAGTGCGTCCGGCATGGCTGCACAATCGGCCCGCCTTGGCACCGTTTCCGACAACATCGCCAATGCCAGTACGCATGGCTACAAGCGGGCTTTCACGGAATTCTCTACGGTGGTGCTCGAGTCCGGTAACGGCGCCTACGTGCCGGGCAGTGTCGACACCACGATCCGCTACGGCATCTCGCAGCAGGGCGGCTTCGACTATACGACCTCGAAGACCGATCTTGCCGTCAGCGGCAATGGGTTCTTCCTGGTGAGCGACGGCAGCGATGCGACCTACCTTACGCGCGCGGGCTCGTTCGTGAAGGATAGCGAAGGCTTTCTGGTCAACGCGGCCGGGTTCAAGCTGCTGGGCTATCCGATCATCAACGGCTCAGCCGCCGCTGCCTCGAACGGGACCGCGGGTCTGGCCGAGGTCAACATCGCCACCATGTCGCTCGAGGCGACGCCGTCTACGAACGGCACCTTCCACGCGAACTTGCCGGAGGATGCCACGGCCATAACCGGCGATACGCCGGCGGACAACCTCAACTCCACGACCTATACGGCAAAGTCTTCGATGACCGCAGTCGACAACGTCGGCCGCGAGGTGACGCTCGACGTCTACTACACGAAGACCGCCACCAACACGTGGGAAGTCTCTGTTTTCAATGCTGCCGGCGCCAACTCATCGACGGATCCCTTCCCGTACAGCAGCGGCGCGCTCGTGACGACGACGCTGACCTTCGATCCGTCGACCGGCAAGCTGCATCCGGGTGATCCGGTGGGGCCGCCCGTCATCCCGGCGAGCCCGACCTCCATCACCATTCCGGTGCCGAACGGCCAGGCCGTCGACATCGACGTTTCGCAGTCGACCGAGCTTGCGGAAGATTTCCAGGTGCTGGCCCCGACCATCAACGGCAACAAGCCGAGTGCGGTCGAGGGGCAGGAGTTCGACAAGACGGGCGTGCTCTATGCCGTGTATGGCAACGGCGCGCGCATTCCGATCTTCCAGATCCCGCTGGCGACCGTGCCCAGCCCTGACAACCTCACGCCGCAACCCGGCAACGTTTACTCAATCAGCGCCGACTCGGGCAACCTGCAGATCGGATTTGCCGGATCGTCGCTGTTCGGCGAAATCCGCTCCTCGCAGCTCGAGAAGTCGACCGTCGACACGGCGAACGAGCTGACGACGATGATCGAGTCCCAGTTCGCCTTCACGGCGAACTCCAAGGTGTTTCAGACGGGCGGTGAGCTGATGGAGGTCCTCGTCAACCTCAAGCGGTAATGCGCTTCGAGGCCTGGGGGGATGACGCGCGATGAGCCTTACGGCCACATTGTCAAACGCGAATTCGTCCCTCTTCGTATCCAGCGAGCGGACGAGCCTCGTATCGCGCAATATCGCCAACGCCGACAAGGCGTTCTACTCGCGCAAGTCCATCGAGATTATCACTGTGCCGGGATCCGGCGTCCGGAGCTCGGCGGTCGTTCGCGTCGAAGAGCCGGTTCTCTTCAAGAAGATCCTGGGCGCCAACTCGCAGGGCGCGAAGTATTCGGCCGCACTCGATTCCCTCGATACTCTCAACGGCACCATCAACGACGTCGAGCTCGACTCTTCGCCCGCGGCGCTGATCAACAAGCTGATGAGCGCGCTGCAGAGCTATTCCGCTCAGCCGCACAACCAGCTCGCGGCGGAGGCGGCCGTACGATCGGCGCGCAACCTCGCAACCGGCATCAATACCGCGGCGGCGACCGTGCAATCCGTGCGCAACGAGGCGGATACCGGTATCCAATCCTCCGTCGATCGCGTGAACTCCCTGCTCGCGCAGTTTCAGGCCGCGAACCAGGAGATCGTGAAGGGAACGCTCACGGGGCGGGACGTTACCGATTATCTCGATCAGCGCGACCAGGTCCTGCATGATCTCTCGAACGAGATCGGCATTCGTACGGTCACGCGCGAGAACAACGACATGGCGATCTACACCGACAGCGGTGTGACGCTTTTCGATAAATCGCCGCGCACGCTCGTGTTCAATCGCACGCTCAATCTCACGCCGGGCGTTCCGGGCAATGCGCTCTACATCGACGGCGTGCAGGTGACGGGCGCCAACGCGACGATGCCGTTGCAGTCGGGCCGGATCGTCGGTCTGATGCAGGCGCGCGACGACTTTTCGCTGACCTACGAAGCCCAGCTCGACGAGATGGCACGTGTGCTGGTCACCACGTTCGCCGAATCCGATCAGTCGGGCGGTGGAGGAGCGGATCTGCCGGGGCTCTTCACCTATTCCGGCGCTACGGGCATTCCGCCGGCCGGCACGCTCATTCCCGGCCTCGCTGCGGCTTTGAGAGTCAATGCCAGCGTCGATCCCGATCAAGGCGGCAACGCAAACCTTTTGAGGGACGGCGCCATCTCGGGCGACCCGGACTACGCCTATAATGCCGGTAGCGAGGCGAGCTTCACGGATCGCATCGACGAACTCATCGACAAGATGGGGCAGAGCTATACCTACGATCCGGCGGCGAAGCTGGCGACGACCGGAACGCTTGGAAACTACTCCGCGATCTCCGCCGGCTGGCTGCAGGAGCAGCGCAAGGTCGCCGACGACAACAATACCTATCAGAGCACGCTCTACCAGCGATCGTTCGAATCCTACACCAAGACGACGGGGGTCAATCTCGACGAAGAGCTTTCACTGATGCTCGAGATCGAGCGCAGTTTCGCAACGTCATCGAAGCTGATCGGCGTCGTCGATGAAATGTACAACACACTTCTCGGGGCCATTTAGGTGAGACGCTCATGAAAACATCGTCCATCTCGACTCTGGCCATCGTCAACGCGACGCGCGAAACGCGTACGAACCTGCAGGCGAAACTGGTAGAGGCGCAGAAGGAATCGTCGACTGGCCGCTATGCGGACGTGGGACTTACGCTCGGCTATCTCACGCAGAGAACCGTGTCGCTCAGGCAGGACTACGATCGGGCGCAGACCTTCAAGGACAGCAATATCGTCGCCTCGTCGCGTCTCGATCTGACGCAGACGACGCTCGACGGAATGGCAAGCTCTGCGCAGGAATTTCTTACCACGCTGATGGCGGCCCGCGCCTCGCCGACGGCGGCGGGTACTGCCATCACCGATGCCAAGAACAAGCTCACGTCGTTCGAAGCTGCCCTCAATACCACCGTCAACGGAACGCACATCTTTTCGGGTGTGAACACCGACGTAAAGCCGATCTCCTCGTACTTCACCACGCCGCCGTCGGCGGCTCAGACGGCGACGTCCACCGCGCTTTCCAATTATATGACGGCGCAATCGATCCCCAGCATCGGGGACATGACCGGGGCGCAGATGGATGCGTTCCTCAACGGTGACTTCGCCAACCTGTTTGCCGATCCGAATTGGGCCAACTGGTCCTCCGCCTCCGACCAGAACATAACCAGCCGAATCTCGACCAACGAGCGGATCGAGACCTCGACGAACGCCAATGAAGGGCCGTTCCGCGCGCTCGCGCAGGCCTACACGATGATTGCCGACCTGGGCGTCCAGAATCTGAATTCGGAGGCCTATCAGGCGGTGGTCAACAAGGCGATTGAGATCGTCGGGCAGGCCTCAGCGGACCTGACGCAGCTACGCGCAGGGCTCGGTACGGCGGAAGAGCGCATCTCCGATGCGAACAACCGCATGGACCTGCAGATGAACCTGCTCAAGGAGCACATTGGACAACTCGAGAATGTCGATCCGTACGAGGCGACCGCCAAGGTGAACGGTCTTCTTGTGCAGATCGAAACCGCGTACGCGCTGACCGCGCGCCTTCAGAATTTGACCCTGCTCAACCACATCTAGCGAGCGCTTTGCGCGCCCAAACCTGGGAAGACGAATGTACAAGTTCTACTACAACGAGGTTCTCGACGAATCGCCCAAGACGGCGAGAGAGAACGAGCGCACCGCGCTCGAACGTTCGATCGACCTCTTGCAGCAGGCGGAAAAGAGCGGCGCAGGCTCCCGCGAGGCCATCGAGGCGATCTACTTCGTGCGCAGGCTTTGGGGCATCTTCATCGAGGATCTCGCCAAGGCGGACAACGGTTTGCCGCAGAAGCTCAGGGCGGATCTGGTGTCGGTCGGCTTATGGGTCATGCGCGAGACCGAGGAAATCCGGCAGGGGCGTTCCAAGAATTTCAACGCGTTGATCGATGTGTCGCGAACGATATCAGAGGGACTGAGATGAGCATGACAACGCGTGTCTCGCTTCGCCCGGGCGAGCGCATTTTCATCAACGGCGCGGTGCTGAAGGCGGACGGCCGCATGTCGTTCGAGATCCTGAACGACGTGCCATACCTGATCGAGCACGAAATCATGCATGCGCAGCAGACGGTGACGCCGCTGCGCCAGCTTTATTATGTCCTGCAGACCATGATCATCGAACCGTCCGCTATGGCGGTTGCGCGCAAGGTCTTCGAGGACTCCATGCGGGGGCTGTCAAAGGCCTTCTCCAACATCGCTGTGCTCGAAGGGCTGACAATGGTTCACAATCAGGTTGAGGCAGGTTCGCCTTTTGCGGCGCTGAAAACGCTCAGAATCCTCATTCCGATAGAAGATTCGATCCTCGGCGGGTCGTCGGAGACGGAACTCAAGGTTGTTGGAGGCGGCGCATGACGACAGTTCCTTCGGTTACGAGCGCCACCGGCACGCAGAACACGGGCCAGTCCTCGACGTCACAGAGCACAGGGATGAACTACGACTCGTTCCTGAAACTTTTGACGGCACAGATGCAGTACCAGGATCCGACCAAGCCAATGGATGCGACGCAGTTCGTGGCGCAGCTCGCCTCGTTCTCCAACGTTGAGCAGGCCATCAAGACCAATAGCAAGCTCGATTCCTTGCTGGTCTCTCAAGCGCTCGGCCAGGTGGACGGGTTGATCGGCAAGTATGTCACTTCCATGGACGGCAAGATCACCGGCCAGGTCAAGGAGGTGCATATCTATTCAAACGGCACAGTGGTCGCGCTCAACGACGGCACGGAGCTTCTGCTCGACGCGGGCGTCAAACTCTCCGCGACGCCGCCCGAGACCACAGGGACCACGTCATGAATCCAGCCGACGCTCTCGATATCGGGCAGGCGGCCATCTGGACAGTGGTGGTCGCATCCTCGCCGGGCGTTATCACCGCCATGCTGGTCGGCATCCTGATCGCGCTTTTGCAGGCGTTGACGCAGGTGCAGGAGATCACGCTGACCTTCGTGCCGAAGATTCTCGCCATCCTGCTCGTGACGGCGCTGACGGCTCCGTTCGTCGGGGCGGTGATCTTTGCCTTCGCCGAGCAGACCTATGCGCGCATTCCAAACGGGTTCTGAGCGCCCCTAAGGATTGGGCGGGTTGGCTTTTTCAAATGATGCCGCGCTCGATTTTTTCGAGCTTCCGCGCGGCTGCGGTGATCCTCGCGCAAGCTTGATCGTTGAAACTCCTCAAGGGCTGTTGCGCCCTGGAGAGGATCGATGGCTACGAGCGTTGCGGTTCAGGGTGGGGTAGGAACAAGCTACACGCGCGATATCGGCTTCGCGATCGGCATCGTCATCATCCTGACGGTGCTGTTCCTGCCGCTGCCGGCGATCATGATCGACATCGGCCTCGCGTTTTCGATCGCGTTCGCCGTGCTGATCCTCATGGTGTCGCTGTGGATCCACCGGCCGCTCGAGTTCTCTGCCTTCCCGACCGTGCTCCTCATCGCCACCATGCTGAGATTGTCGCTCAACGTGGCGACGACGCGCCTCATCCTTTCGAACGGCGCGGAAGGGCATACGGCGGCCGGGCACGTGATTGCGGGCTTCGCCAATTTCGTCATGGGCGGCGACTTCGTCATCGGCGTCGTCGTGTTCGTGATCCTGATCACGGTGAACTTTCTCGTCATCACCAAGGGCGCGACGCGTATCGCGGAAGTCGGCGCGCGCTTCACCCTCGACGCGATTCCCGGCAAGCAGATGGCCATCGATGCCGATCTCAACGCGGGTAACATCGACGAGAAGGAGGCCATGCGGCGCCGGCGCGAGCTCGAGGAGGAAAGCGCCTTCTTCGGCTCGATGGACGGCGCGTCGAAATTCGTGCGCGGCGATGCTATCGCGGGCCTAATCATCACGGCCGTCAACATTTTCGGCGGCATCATCATCGGCGTGACGCGCCACGAGATGGACCTTGCACACGCGGCTGACGTGTTCGTGCGGCTGTCGGTTGGTGACGGTCTGGTCACGCAGATCCCGGCGTTGATCATCTCGCTGGCCGCGGGCCTGCTCGTCTCCAAGGGCGGTACGCGCGGCTCGGCGGAAATGACGGTGTTTTCTCAGCTCGGCAACTATCCGCGCGCTCTCGGCGTCGCAAGCGCGGTGCTGCTTGCGCTGGCCGTGGCACCGGGATTGCCGTTCCTGCCGTTCGCGATCCTGTCGGGCGGATTGATGTTCATCGCCATCTCGATCCCGAAGAAGCTCGCGGAGGCCAAGGCCGCCGAGGAAGCCCTCAAGGCGGAAGCCGATCGGCTGACCCAGGAGGAGACGCGGGACTCGGTCAAGGAGCAGCTCAAGACCGCCGAAGTCGAGATCGCGCTCGGCAAGCAACTCTCGACCGGCCTGCTTGCTTCGCAAGGCGAGCTTGCCCATCGCGTCGGGCGCATGCGTCGGGCGTTCGCCAAGCAATACGGCTTCGTGGTCCCGGACATCCGCATTTCGGACGACCTCGGGATCCAGAGCAAGACCTACCAGATCAAGATCCACGGGACGGTGGTGGCATCGGAGGAACTGCGGATCGGCGACGTGCTCGTCATCACGGGCGATGGACCGGTGCCCGATGTCCCCGGCGACGAGGCGCGCGAGCCGGCGTTCGGCATGAAGGCGCTGTGGGTCTCGGAGATGTTTGCCAACGCGGTGAAGCGCGAGGGCTTCAATCCCGTCGATCCGATGTCGGTGATGCTGACGCATCTGCGCGAGGTGATCCGCGGAAATCTGGCGCAACTCCTGTCGTATAAGGACATGCGCTCGCTGATCGACAGGCTGGAACCCGAGTACAAGCGGCTGGTGGACGAGATCATCCCGTCGCAGCTTTCCTATTCGGGCCTGCAGGCCGTGCTCAAGCTGCTGCTCGCCGAGCGCATCTCGATCCGCAACCTGCATCTCATCCTGGAAAGCATTGCCGAGATCGCGCCTCATGTGCGCCGCGCGGAGCAGCTTGCCGAGCATGTGCGCATGCGCATGGCGCAGCAGATCTGCGGCGATCTTTCGGACGCCGGCGTGCTCAAGGTGCTCCGGCTCGGAAACCGCTGGGATCTGGCGTTCCATCAAAGCCTCAAGCGAGACGCAAAAGGCGAGGTGGTTGAGTTCGATATCGACCCGCGGCTTATCGAGCAGTTCGGCGCCGATGCTTCGAAGGTCATCCGCGGTCTTTTGGATCAAGGGCATCAGTTCGTGCTCGTTTCGGCCCCGGATGCGCGGCCTTACGTGCGTATGGTGACCGAGCGGCTGTTCCCGACGCTGCCGGTGCTGTCGCACCTCGAGATCGCGCGAGGCGTGCAGGTGAAGGCGCTAGGAAACATCTCATGACCGTCATAACGCCAGGAATGGTCCTTCTGACCTTCCTCGTGTTTTGCCGCATCGGCGGATGTCTGATGCTGATGCCGGGCTTCGGCAGTCAGCGTATTCCGATGCAGGTGCGCTTGTTTCTCGCGGTTTCGATTACGCTCGCACTGGCGCCGCTAGTGATCCCGCAGGTCGAGGGTGATCTTGCCAAGGCCACACCTCCGACAGTCGCTCAGCTCATCGCGTCGGAAACGCTGATCGGGGCGATGATCGGCGTCATGGCGCGACTCTTCTTTCTGGCGCTGCAGTTCATGGGTACGGCGGCGACCATGTTTACCGGCTTCAGCGGCATGGCGGACGCACCGATCGAGGAAAACGAGCCCGCGCCCGCGATTGCGACCCTGCTGACGCTCACCGCGACGGTGCTGATTTTTTCCACCGGTCTCCACATCGAGGTCATGCGCGCGCTTTTGGCGTCGTATGCCGTTCTCTCGGTTACGGATCTTTTCAATCCGCAGTTCGCCCTCGCAAAAGTGACAGACGCGGCGTCGAATTCGTTCATTCTGATCGCGCAGCTCATGGCTCCGTTCATCGCCTATTCGATGATCGTGAACTTCCTGTTCGGGATCATGAACAAGATGACGCCGGTGATCCCCGTCTATTTCATCTCGGCGCCGTTCGTCATGGCGGGAGGGCTGTTCCTCCTCTACTTCACGTTCGGCGAGGCACTGACGCTGTTCATGACCGGGTTTCAGATGTTTCTAGCCAACGGGTGATCCTGCATGCGCGACCGCGCCCGTAGCCTCAAACGCATTCTCGAGGTCCAGCGGCACCTGCATAGCCTCGAGGAGCTCAAGTTCGCGCGCCTCAAGCAGGATCTTACCGTCTGCCAGACCGAGCAGCGGGAGATTGCGGAGGCGCTTTCCGCGGAAGGTGCGCTCGCCGGCTTGTTTATGGATGTGACGGTCCGGCGTTTAAAGGCGTTGCGGCTGGAAGAGGCCCGGCTCGGGCCGTTGATCGAGGCGCAGGCGCGGATTTTAGTCGAGCACGGGGGGCGCATGCGCAACTCGGAGCGCTTGGCGGAGGAGCTTGCGGTGGAGGTGCGCCGCGACGACGAGCGGCGGGAGCTCGAGTACCTGCTCGAAGCGGGATTCGCGCAGCAGGGCGCAAGCTCCAAGCAAGACCGCTGAGTCATTAATCGCATGCATAGAAATCCTGCGGAGGGCACATTTTGCCCGCAGATCTGACAGTCCGTCCCGTTTCCGATGCGCAGGCGCCAAGTGCCTCAGCGCTTGCAAGCCGCGCGGCGCCTGCGCGCAAGACAGGGGACGCGGCGCAGAAATTCGAAGCCTTCGTGCTGCAGAGCTTCATTCAAGAAATGATGCCGGAGACACAGGAAAGCGTGTTCGGGGCGGGAATCTCGGGTGATTTCTGGAAGTCCATGATGGCGGAAAAGATTGCCGATCAGGTTGCCGCACGCGGAAACATCGGCATCGCCGACACCATACGAGCTGGCCACGCGGTGCCCGTTCGGCCCGGCGGGTTCAACCCGCTCGATGTGATGAGCCACACCACGGCGACGAACGACGTCGCGGGTATGCTCGACGTCAAACCTGTAAACGGAGAGTAAGCCATGTTGCAGCCGTCCTCACTGCCACCCTCAGCCGCACAGCGCAGCGCCGCGGCGCCGATGCTCGAAGTGGCGATTCAGAGGCTCGAGGAGATCGTCGACCAGGAGACGCTGGCGCTCAGAACCCGCACAGCGGTCAATCTCAAGGAATTCAACGATCGCAAGAGCCAGGCGCTGCTGGAGCTCACCCGCTCGCTGCGTCATATGCAAGGCGCGGGCTCGGATCCGGAGCTGGCAGCTCGGGTCGGTAACCTGAAGGTCAAGCTGGCGATCAACCAGGCGGTGCTCAAGGTCCACCTCGAAGCCGTGCGCGAGATTTCTACGACGATCTCGGATGCGATGCGGAATGCCGAGTCTGACGGGACCTATACGCAGGCCATCTCGTCGGCTGCTCGGCGCTCATGATCAAGTTTCTCATGGTCGGAATATGGGCTTCGATCGTCTCGCTCGGCGCGGCGTTCGGGATGCTGCAATGGAATAAGCACAGCGATGTCGGCGCGGAGGGGGGCGGCGAAACGAAACTCGAGGAGTATCGGACGAAAGCCATCAACGTGCCGATCATCGGCGCAGGCACCATTCAGGGCTACATGGTGGCGCAGTTCGTGTTCACCGTCGATGCAGAAGCGATGAAGAAGATGCAGGTGAACCCCGAAGTGTACGTCCTCGACGAGGCGTTCAAGACCATCTATGCGGGCGAGCAAGTCAACTTCCAGAACATGAAAAAGCAGGATCTGCCGGTGTTGGCCAAAAAGCTTGGCGAGAACGTCAACAAACGCCTCGGCGTGCAGGTCGTGAAGGAGGTTCTCATCGACCAGCTCTCCTACATTCCAAAAAAGGATATGCGCGGCGGGAAGAGCTGAAGCCTACGCGGACGTCGCCTCTCGCGACATCTCTACTCGCATTTGACGCCATCGGCGTTTAGCCAGGTCCACGTGCCGTCTCCGGACTGCTGAATCATGCCTTGCGCTGCAACTTTGCCACCTTCGGCACAATTTCCCGGTACCGCGCCTTCGATACGAATGGCGTCCACCGTGCATTTGCTCGATGCTTGCTCCAAAATGATCTCGGGGACGGCGGGGTCCGTAAGCGCGATCTCGTTGATGTAGCCGCTCACCTCAACCGTCTCGTCGGCCGGGCAGTATGCAGGTTCGGCGCCGGCTTGGACCGAGGTTGCGAGGATCATCAGGACGGTCATTCGTCCGCGCATGCGGGCCACCAGTCGTCATCGAAATCGAAGCCGTGGAATATAGCCGCGCGGCCGTGGAAACTCTAGCGCTGTTGCGGCGCCTTCTGGCCGTCGTCCTTGGTCTCGGTCAGAGCGCGGGCAATTTCCTGGAAGGGATCGGCGCTCTGGGGGTCGGTCAGCGTTTGCTTCATAACCTCGTACAGCTTCGGCACGATGTCGATCGCCTTGTCGAGCTCGGCGTCCGCGCCTTTCTGGTAGCCGCCCATGAGGCGGAGGTCGCGCGTGTCCTCGAAATGGGAGATCATGGCGCGCAGCATCATGACGAGCTTTCGCTGCTCCGCCGACCAGACAGAGTTCGCGAGGCGTGAAACCGATTGCAGGACATTGACGGCGGGATAGCGACCCTGATCAGCAATCTTTCGGTCCAAGACGATGTGGCCGTCGAGCGTGCCGCGGATGCTATCGGCGATGGGGTCGTTGTGGTCGTCGCCGTCGACGAGAACTGAAAAGACACCCGTGATCGAGCCCGCGCCCTCGGCGCCGGGACCAGCGCGCTCAAGCAGCTTCGGGAGCTCGCTGAAGACGGAGGGCGTATAGCCGCGTGCGACGGGGGCTTCTCCCGCGGCGAGGGCGACCTCACGCGTGGCGTGGGCGAAGCGGGTCACGGAGTCGACGATGAGCAGCACGCTGTCGCCCTGGTCGCGGAAAAATTCGGCGATGGCGAGCGCGGTCTTGGGAGCGAGGCGGCGCATCATGGGGCTTTCGTCGCCGGTCGAGACGACCGTCACGGCGCGGCTCTTGTTCTGTGCGAGCGCATCCTCGAGAAACTCACGCACCTCGCGGCCGCGTTCGCCGACGAGGGCGAGTACCACGGTATCGAAGCCGTGGGAGCGGGCGAGCATGGACAGGAGCGTCGATTTTCCGACGCCGGAGCCGGCGAAAATGCCGATGCGCTGTCCGGCGCAGAGGGGTGTGAAAAGGTCCATGACGCGCACCCCGGATTTCAAGGGCGTGCGGACGCGCTGGCGGTTCATGGCGGCCGGAGGCTCGGCATCGAAGTCGTAGGTGCGCGCGCCTTCGCGCAGTGGACCCTGGCTGTCGATCGCCGCTCCGAGCGCGTTCAAAACGCGACCCTTCCACGACGTGTCGGGGCGCAGGGATTGCCCGCCCTGCAGCCAGGCGATCTCTCCCGGGCCGATCTTGAGGTTGGCATCGAAAGGCTTGATGGTGGCGCCATTTTCGTCTATCCGCACGACCTCGCCGAGCGGCGGTTGTGCGGTGAGGCCGAAGGCAATGGAGTCGCCAAGCTTCAAGTGGCGGGAGAGACCGGAGACCTGAACGTAGGCGGGCGTAACGTGGGTCACGGTGCCGCCGATCCGGGTCAAAGGGAGCGCGGATGCTGCATGGGCCACGCGCTGCTCGAGCAGCTCGAGCGCGGTTGGAGGCCGCAGTGCGTCGCGTCGTTGATCGTCGACCTTGGCCAAAGCCTCGCTCATCGCATGTCCTCAGGCCGGCCAACGACCACGAACGTATCCACGCTCAGCTCGTTTCGCCGAGGGCGCGTACGGCCGACGACAGTGTTTCCTCGGAACGGGTCAGCGTGTTGCTGATGGAATCGAACGAGCGCTGGATCTGGATCAGGCGCGAGATTTCCGAGACGGGATTGACGTTGGCCTGCTCCATGAACCCCTGCATCACCCCGACGCGATTGAAATCCAAGGCCGGCTGTGCGGCCACATCGGGAAGGACGCCTGAATTCTCGAAGCGCGCGAGCTTCGCCTGGTCGGGAATCGTGAAGAGGCCGAGGGCGCCGGCGCGGGTCTGGCCTTGGGAGATCGTTCCGTCACTGGCGATGGCGGGGGCACCAGCGGTGGGGTTGAGCTGAATGGGAGCGCCGCCGACGTCCAGAACAGGATAGCCGTTGAGCGTTCTCAGCTCGCCCTCGGGCGTCATCGTCATGCGGCCGTCGCGTGTATACACGGGGCCGCCCGGACCTTGAAAGGCGAGCCAGGCGTCGCCGGTGACGGCGACGTCGAAGGGGTTTTCCGTACGTGTGATCTCGCCAGCCTTGCGCGAGATGTATGTGCTTCCGGCGGACACGAATGCGGTCGGCGAATCCGTCTTTTCGGACAGGAGTTCGTCAAACTTGATCTCCTCGGCCCGGAAGCCGGCCGTCGAGACGTTGGCGACGTTATGGGCGACGGTATCCAAGCGGCGCATCAGGGCCATCTGGCCGGACAAGGAGACATACAAGCTTGGCTGCATGAGCGCCTCTGGCGTTCGGGGCGGTGGGATGAGTTTTCGGCGGCGCTTCAGCACGCCCGCCGCATGTGGCCAGTTTGGCCGGACCGGCTTGTCTCAGGCTGACGTCACTTCGTTCTGCAACTGAGCTGTGGGAGGCCGGAAACAGTTGGTGGCGGTTGGGCTGCAGATCAGGCTCGCGCAAGGCGTTCGCCGCTAGAAATGCGTTAACAACCTTTAACGCGAGGTAAGCTCGTGACGATCATTCTCGGCCTTGTCGTAATGCTCGGCTGCATGCTCGGCGGCTTCATGGCCATGGGCGGGCACGTCGAGGTGTTGTGGCAGCCGTGGGAGTTCGTGATCATTCTCGGCACTTCGCTCGGCACGTTTATCGTTGCCAACCCGATGAAGGTGATCAAGGACACGGGCAAGGGGTTCGGTGAGGCGTTCGGCAATGCGGCGCCGACGTCGCGGCATTATCTCGACGTCATGGGGCTTCTCTATTCGCTGATGCGCGAGCTCAGGAGTAAGCCGCGCAACGAGGTCGAGAAGCACATCGACTTGCCGGAGGAGTCGCCGATCTTCCAGAAGTTCGCGACCGTGCTGAAGAACAAGGACCTCATGGTCTTCATCTGCGACTACTGCCGCCTGATTATTATCGGCAACGCGCGCACGCACGAGGTCGAGGCGCTGATGGACGAGGAGATTCAGACCCTACGGCACGACAAGCTCAAGGCCTATCACGCCATTACCAACATCGCAGATGGACTTCCCGCGATTGGCATCATCGCCGCCGTGCTCGGCGTCGTGAAGGCGATGGGTGCCATCACGGAGCCGCCGGAGGTGCTAGGGCACCTGATCGGCGCTGCTCTCGTCGGCACGTTCGCGGGCATCTTCTTCTCCTACGGCGTGTTCGGCCCGATCGCTACCAAGGTGAAATCCGGCCGCGAAAAGCAGATGCGTTTATACATCGTCGCAAAGCAGACGCTGCTCGCCTTCATGAACGGGGCCATGCCGCAGGTGGCCGTGGAGTATGGACGCAAGACGATTTCGGCCTACGAGCGGCCGACCATCGACGAGGTGGAAGCCGAGACAGTCGGCGGCGGAGGCGGCGAGGCCAAGAAAGCCGCTTAAAACGCCCGTTTCAGGAACACAGAGCCCCATTCGCAGCGAACCAGGTCAGCCCAGATGAGCCAAGAAGATATCCGCCCTGCCGCAGCCGAATTGCAGACGATCGGCGATGCAATCCAGGGCGAGACCGCTCCCACAGACGGCGGAGCCAAGGCGGGGCAGAAGCCGCGCCATCTGGAGACCGTGCTGCAGATTCCCGTGTCGGTGAAGGTCGTCCTCGGATCGGCGACGATGCCGGTCGCGAGCGTGCTGAAGCTCGGCCGCGGCGCGGTGGTACCTCTCGATCGCAAGGTCGGCGAGCCGGTGGACGTGGTGGTCAACGGGCGCATCATCGCAAGAGGTGAGGTGGTCGTGCTCGACGAGGACAACTCTCGCTTCGGCGTCTCGCTCACGGAGGTTCTCGGCGCCGGCGCTGCGCCGACGCGCGTCGCCTAGCGTCTCGCCCCGCCCGAGCGTTCAATCGATCTTCTGTTGCCCAAGACTTGGTTTACTCCTTCTGAGCAGGTCTTACCGAAATGGCAGACACGCCGGACAAAGAGAGTAAAACAGAAGAGGCAACAGAGAAGAAAATCCGCGACTCGCTGGACAAGGGTCAGGTCCCGCATTCGCGCGAGGCCGGGACGCTGGCGTCGATGCTTGCCATCCTGATCGCCGTCGTGTTCATGCTCACCGACAGCGTCGCCAACCTCAGTTTCACGCTCGAGAGCTTCATCGATCGACCCGAGAGCTTCTCCGTTTCCAACGGCGCCGACGCGATGGCGCTGTTGCTGGTTGTCGCGCTGGAGAGTGCGAAGTTCATTGCGCCGATCGTCGTCGTGCTCGGCGCGGCCGGCATCGCCGGGTCCGTGCTGCAGCATCAGCCCCAATTCGTGTTCGATCGCATCGAACCGAAGTTCGATCGCATCTCGATCATCAAGGGATGGAGCCGCATTTTCGGCCTGCAGGGACAGGTCGAGTTCCTGAAAAGCTTCTTCAAGCTGTCGATCGTCGCCTTCGCCGGCTATCTCGCGCTCAGCAGCTCCTACATGGACATCTACAACGCGTTGTTCATGGAACCGGGCGCCATTCCGCAGCTGATGAAGAATCTCAGCGTGCGGTTTCTCAGCGCGGTGGTGGCGGCCACGGCGGTGCTGGTCGCGGCCGATCTTGCGTGGAGCCGGTTCTCCTGGCGGCGCGATCTGCGCATGACCAAGCAAGAGGTCAAGGACGAGCACAAGCAGGTCGAAGGCGATCCGCTGATCAAAATGCGCTTGAGATCGCTGCAGAGGGATCGTGCTCGGCGACGCATGATCGCGGCCGTTCCGCAGGCGACACTGATCGTCGCCAATCCGACCCACTATTCCGTGGCGTTGCGCTACGTGCGCGAGGAGGGTGGCGCACCGGTAGTTGTTGCCAAGGGTAAAGACCTGATCGCGCTAAAAATTAGGTTCATTGCCGAGCAGAACGGAATACCGATCTACGAGGACCGTTCTCTAGCACGTTCGCTCTACGCAAGCGTCGAGGTGGATAAGATGATTCCACCGGAGTTCTACAAGGCCGTCGCCGGAATCATTCTGTTCCTCGCGCAGCGCGGGCAGCAATCGCGACGGGCCATGTGAGGATCGAGATATGCTGAAGCAGGGCAGAGACTATTCTCGCGAGCGAGAAAAAGCGCTGGCCGAAGGCTTGCGGGACGTCGCATCGGAATTGAGGCTGATCGATCCCGCCGATTTCATCGCCTATATCCGAACCGAGCAATTCGGCAACCTGCGCACGCTCGTCAATTCGTCGACGGAGATGTTCTTCAAGCCGGGCACGATCACGTTCGGCCTGTCCGGCGAGGTCGATCTGCCATGGGGATGCGCGCCGACGATCGCGCTCGATATGGAGTTTCATCACCTCAACGTCTCGGCCTACTTCAGGCTGGTGCTGCGGTCGCTGGATGCCGGTATCGAGATCAGCTACTTTTCGTTCGAGGGCGGCGCGCAGGATCCCGACCGGAATACGGCCCGATTGGTGGAGGCCATCGACGACGCGCGCATCATTCCGGTCTCGCGCAAAAAGCGCTCCAAGACCGAGAAGGGCGCGGACGCCCGCGGCTAGGGGCGGCGAAACCCCGTAGCGGTGGCTTCAGTGCAGTTTGAATTCCGCACCGATCAGGCGCAGCTCGCGAGGCTTGATCAGACCGGCATGCGCGACCAGCACCTGATGCAGCTTGCCCTCGAGGTTCTGCGCCCAGAAATCGAGAAAGCCTTTGAGCTTGGGAAGACGTGGGTGGAGGTCATAGTCCTGCCAGATGTAGCTCTGCATCAGATGAGGATGATCGGGCAGGCGATAGATGATCTCTGCGGTGGTCAAGCTGTAGCCCGCAAGCATGCGGACGAAATCGGTGTCGGCGGTGCTCAAAGGTGGCTCCGAGGGTTGCAATGTTGACAAGAAGAGCGTATAGCGAGCCGCGAAAAATTTCAATATTTCCATTAAAATCATATGCTTAGCAGCAATATCCATTCGTTGCTAACAAGTTGACTGGCGGATGGGCAGCGGCTCTCCTTAGATTGCTCAACGATCAATCGGAGCGGGGACGATGCTGGGTGCTGCGCTCACGAGCTTCACGACATTTTTCGCGACCGTCGGCCCCATCGAGGCGGCGGTGATCTTCGCGACGCTCACGCCCGGTGTCTCGTCTCAGGAGCGGCAGCGCATTGCTTTGAGGGCGACGCTGATCGCAAGCACGATCCTGCTCGGCTCGACACTTGCCGGCGGTCCGCTGCTGAAGCAACTCGGGGTGTCGATTCCGGCGCTGCAAACGGCCGGCGGGATCATCCTGCTCGTGATCGCGCTCGACATGGTGTTCGCCAGGCCGACGAGCGCCTTCAAGCTCACGCCCTCGGAGGGTGCCGAGGCGCAGCGCAAGGACGACCTTGCCGTGTTTCCGCTGGCGACGCCGCTTCTGGCCGGGCCGGGCGCCATGAGCGCCGGCATCCTGCTCGCCGCCAACGCGCACGGCAATGCGCTCGAGCTCTCGGCGACGGTCGCGGCGCTCGCCACCGTCATGGCGCTGACGCTCGTGCTTCTGCTCGTCGCCCATGACCTCACCCGCTTTCTCGGGGTGACGGCACAACGCGTCCTGATGCGCGTGTTCGGCATTCTGCTGGCGGCGATCGCGGTGCAGGCGCTGTTCGACGGCATCGGGGCGAGCGGACTGATCGGGCCCGGCGCGTGAGCCTACCGGAAGCGGCGTCGCGTTAACACTTTCAGGAACCGTTGCTTTCTCGCCTCGCCTTGGCGCATCCAGGGCGACAATCACAAGCTTCGGACAAGGCAACAGACCTACAACCGATGGAGGCACAAGAGTTTTGATGGGGTCGGCGATTCCCACTTCGAACCCTTAGGGTGAGAAGCGATCGCGGCCTAGGTGGAGCCTCCGCTTCCATGGAACCGATCAATTTCTTCTCGCTCGCTTCGCAGCAGAACCGCTGGCTTTCGGTACGTCAGTCGGTGGTGGCGCAGAACGTCGCGAACGTCAACACGCCCGGCTACAAGGCGCTCGACGTTGAGCCTTTCGAGGCGGTGCTCAACTCGACCGGCGTCGAGATGAGCAAGACCGAGGCTCAGCACATGAGCCCGGTCAGCGGAGCGGGAAGCGATGCCGAGACCGAAGAAAAAGGGAAATGGCAGGTCGTGCACTCGGGCAACAGCGTCAGCCTCGAAGAGCAGATGCTGAAGGCGAGTGAGGTTTCCGGTGCCTATGCCCGCAATACCGGCGTGATGAAGACGTTCCATCGCATGCTTCTGGCATCGTCTCGGGGATAATCCATGATCGATCCGATCAAAGTCGCGATCCAGGTGGCCTCCTCGGGACTCGAGGCGCAGTCGCGGCGCATGCTCGTCGTGTCCGAGAACCTCGCCAACGCGACATCGACGGGCAACACGCCGGGCGCCGAGCCCTACACGCGCAAGACGGTGAGCTTCGAGTCGGTCATCGACGATATGTCGGGGGCAAATCTCGTCAAGGTCGACCGGGTCGACACGGACAAGAAGCCCTATCGCATCGAATACGATCCGAGCCATCCGGCTGCGGATGCGAACGGCAATGTCAAGCTGCCGAACGTCGACATGCTGGTCGAGCTCGCGGACATGCGCGAATCGAACCGCTCCTATGAGGCCAACCTGCAGGTGGTGAAGCAGGCCCGGGCGCTGTCGTCGATGACCATCGATCTTCTGAGGAGCTCGTGATGCTCGACGGCGTCAACAAGGTTTCGCCCTATGGTTCCGTCGGTGGCGTCGGCGGTGCCGACGCGCTTTCGCAGCCGGCGCCGGTCACCAGTACGCCGAATGCCTTGCGAACCGAGCCGCTGCCCACCGATTTCGGCACTGTGCTGGGCCGGATGACTCTAGAAGCCATCAGCACGCTCAAGCAGGGCGAGCAAACAGCTATCGCAGGCGTGCGCGGGCAGGCGACGACGCAGCAGGTGGTTGAAGCGGTCATGGCCTCGGAGCAGACGCTGCAGGCCAGCATCGCCATTCGCGACAAGGTGGTTTCCGCGTATCTCGAAATCAGCCGCATGAGCATCTAGCGGCAGGCAGGGCAAATCCATGAGAGCGCTTTCGATAGCTGCGACGGGTATGAATGCGCAGCAGACCAACCTTGAGGTGACCGCGAATAACATCGCGAACATCAACACAACCGGCTTCAAGCGCGCTCGCGCGGAGTTCACGGACCTGCTCTATCAGGCGGAGCGGGCCGTCGGTGCGCCGTCCCGAGGTGGCGAAGCCAACGTGCCGGAAGGCGCTTATGTCGGTCTCGGTGTGCGCACGGCCGCCATCCGCAACCTGCACCAGCAGGGCTCGCTTGCGCAAACGACCAACGATTACGACCTCGCGATCAACGGTCGCGGCTTCTTCCAGATCACGGGCGCGGATGGCGAGACGTTCTATACGCGCGCCGGCGCCTTCAACAAGAATGACCAGGGCGTGATCGTCACGCTCGATGGCTACGAAGTGCAGCCAGCGATGACGGTGCCGCAAGACGCGACCAAGGTCACCATCAACGAGACGGGTGAAGTGTACGCCACGATCCCGGGCCAGGTCGATCCGCAGCTCCTGGGTCAGATCACGCTGGCTAACTTCGTGAACGAAGTCGGTCTCGAACCCATGGGCGGCAATCTCTACCGGCAGACGCAGTCGTCCGGTGATCCGGTGACGGGCGTGCCGGGAGATCCCGGATTCGGGCGCATCCATCAGGGTTATCTTGAGAACTCCAACGTCGACGCGGTGAAGGAAATCACGCAGCTGATCTCCGCGCAGCGTGCCTACGAGATGAACTCAAAGGTGATCCAGACCGTCGATGCGATGTACGGCACGGTTGCCAACAATATGCGGTAAAGCAGCTCGGTTAGCTTGGGAGTGTGATGCCGATGGCACACGGGACGGGGCCCGTCACGATGAAAATGCTGAGACGGCTCGCGCTTCTGACGTGTGGGGTGCTAGCGGCGACGGTGTTTGCCGCGCTTCTGCCGGTGGCGGCCGCGCTGGCGCGCGATGTCGTGCTGCCCGTGCCGCGCGTCACCGTCTATCCCGGCGATGTCATCACAGAGAGCATGCTCGTCGAAAAAGTGTTTCGTGGCCGCGATTACGAGAAGGCGGGTATTGCCGCGACGCGCGAGGCCTTGCTCGGGAAGGTCGCCCGGTCAACGCTGCTGCCCAACGTGCCCGTGAATCCAGGCGCTGTCCGGGATGCGTTCATTATTCAGCAAGGTCAGCCGGCGGTCGTCTACTTCCAGTCGGGAGCGCTCATCATCTCCGCTACGGCAGTTCCGTTGCAGGCCGGGTCGGCCGGTGACTTAATCAGTCTGCGCAACACGGAAAGCGGGACGACGATCCGCGGCACCGTGCAATCCGATGGTACGGTACGGGTGGGGCTGCCATGAACCGCGCCCTCGCGTTGCTCCTTATTTCGATTGCGGCAAGCCTGCCGGCACTCGCCGGCGGTAGCACCGGCGTTCGCATCAAGGACATCACGGCCGTGCAAGGCGTGCGGGCCAACCAGCTCGTGGGTTATGGCCTCGTGGTCGGTCTCAACGGCACGGGCGACAGCCTTCGCAACTCGCCGTTCACCCAGCAATCCTTGCAATCGATGCTCGATCAGATGGGCGTCAATATTCGCACGGCGAATCCGCGTACGCGCAACATCGCGGCGGTGCTCGTCACCGCGGATCTGCCGCCGTTTGCGGGGGCGGGCTCGCGGATCGATATCACGGTATCCTCGCTTGGCGATGCGTCGTCTCTCGCCGGCGGATCACTCGTCATGACGCCGCTGTCCGGCGCGGATGGAGCGGTCTATGCGGTCGGTCAGGGTCCGGTCGCTGTGAGCGGCTTCGGCGTGCAGGGGCGGGCGGAATCCGTCAGCCAGAACGTGCCGACGACGGGACGCATTCCTAACGGCGCGCTGGTCGAGAGGGAAGTCGCAGGAGCCCTCGATGACGAGGGCGCGCTGGTGCTCGAACTGCGCAATCCGGATTTCGGCACGGCGGTGCGCATCACCGATACCATCAATGCGTTCGCGAAGCAGCGCTTCGGGCGTCCCGTCGCGCGGGAGCAAGATCTCAGAAGCGTGTCGCTGCAACGGCCCGTCGATGTCAGCGCTGCCCGGTTCCTGGCCGAGATCGGCGAGCTTTACACGGAAGCCGATGGTCCGGCGCGGGTGGTCATCGACGAGCGGACGGGGACGGTGGTCATCGGCCGGGATGTGCAGATCCAGACCGTCGCGGTTTCGCACGGCAGCCTCACGGTGCGCATCACGGAAGGCGCCAAAGTCTCGCAACCCGAGCCGTTCTCGGACGGTGAGACCGTGGTGGTTCCGGAAAGCTTCGTCACTGTGAACCAGGAAGGCGCCAACCTCGCAATCATGGGGGGAACCAACCTCGAAACGCTGGTGCGCGGGCTCAACATGATGGGCCTCAAACCGACGGGGATCATCGCCATCCTGCAGGCGATCAAGACGTCAGGGGCCTTGCAGGCGGAGCTGGTCGTGCAATGACAGCTCAGGGCTGCAAATCGCTAATACAAATTTCGGGTCTTGCCGCGGCGCTGGCCGCGTTCACTGTGGGGCCTCTCGTTTCGCCGGTCGTCGCACAGCAGGACTGGATGCCGACGGTTGCGACTTCGCCGGGCGGGACGCTTAACGAGCCGATGCCGGGCGCGCTCAACCGCGCTCCGACCAAGATCGATCCCCGCTACTTTCCCTCGCCGCGGTCAGCAGTCCCGCCCGTGCGCCATACTCTTCCCCAAGGCGCTTGGTCACCGATCGTGACGGGGGCATTGCCGAAGGCGGGCGATGGCGCGGATGCTGCCCAAAGGCCGGCTGCCCGGGGGCCCGGGGTCCCTGTGGCGCCGCTCGACCTCAGTCCGGTGCGACCGATGCCACGCCAGGCTGCTGCCCCAGCTGCAGGTGAACCGGAAAAGGCTGAAGCGGTCAAAGCGGGCGCGACGCCGGGCGCCTCGCCTGCCGTTTCGGAGGACGAGCCGCTGTTCAAGAAGCCAGGACCGCTGGATGCGCTGCCGCCGAACGCAAGCGCTGCGCAGCAATACTGCTTCAATACGGCGGACAGCGCGGCGGATGCGCGTTTCGCGTGGCAGGCCAAGAAAATCCAGGACATGGAAGCCGCGCTCGATCAAAAGGCGCGGGAACTGGAATCCAAAACCGAGGAATACAAGCGCTGGCTGGAACGGCGCGACGACTTCTCGCGTAAGGCTCACGAAAAGCTGGTGGGGTTTTATACCCGCATGCGTCCTGATGCGGCGGCGGTGCAACTCGCGACCGTTGACGAGGAGATGGCAGCGGCGGTGGTGATGAAATTGCAGACCAAGGTGGCGAGCGCGATCATGGGAGAGATGGATCCCGAGCGTGCCGCGAAAATTGCCGAGATCATCTCGGGCGCGGGACACGTTCCGGCCAACAAGAGGTCGCCGGCTCCTCCGGCCGCGCCTGCCGATGCGCCAGCCAACGCGGCGTCTCAGCCGCAGGGCGATGCGCCAGCTCCGGAGGGCCCGCGATCATGAGATGGACCAACCGGACGCTCAGCCTCCGGACCGAGCCGGCGCATTGGAAGGCGTCGGCATTTGCCGTTATTGCGGGCCTTGCGCTCGCCGCCGGCGGCTGCGCCAACGAGATCACGGATTTCAACCGCCAGCCGGCACTCAGCGCCGTCGGTTCGGGCCTGCTCGCCGATCGTGTGCCTCTGCCGGCCGAACCGTTGCCGCAGCCTGCCTATCGTCCGGGCAATTCGATCTGGCAGGATGCCAGTGCGGATCTCTTCCGCGATCCCAGGGCGCGTAAGATTGGCGACGTGGTCACGGTCAAGATCTCGATCAAGGACAAGGCGACACTGGATAACAATTCCAAGCGCTCACGGGACTCGACGACCAAGCTCAAGCCGAAGCTCGGTTATGATTTCCAGACCTCGGGCGGACTCAATCATACGGGTGATCTTTCCGTCGATGTGGAGGCGGAAGGCGAGACCTCGACCGACAGCAAGGGCGGCATCACGCGGAGTGAGAAGATCGAGCTGCTGATCGCCGCCATCGTGACGGGCGTGCTGCCGAACGGCAACCTGATCGTCAGCGGCAGCCAAGAGGTGCGTGTCAACTTCGAGGTTCGCGAGCTCAGCGTCGCCGGTATCGTGCGGCCGCGCGATATCTCGACCGACAACTCCGTGGACTACGACAAAGTGGCCGAGGCGCGCATTTCATACGGCGGGCGGGGGCGCATCACGGAAGTGCAGCAGCCGGCCGTGGGCCAGCAACTGTTCGATCTGCTGACGCCCTTCTAGGAGCAATCCCGTGGCCGGCGATGGCGAAACCGAGGGGAAAAAAGGTGGCGGCGGCGGCGGACTGATCGGGTTCGTCGTCGTTACGCTTCTCGCCTTGGGCCTGGGCGCAGGCTTCGGCATGTTCGTCGATACGGCGCCTGCGCCCGCCGAAGCAGTCGCGGAAGCGAAAGACAAAGAGGCCACGGCGGCAAAGGCCGGCGAGAAGGCAATAGGTGCGGATGCCAAGCTCGTCGCTCTGACACCGATCGTCGTCAATCTCGCCGATCCGCGCGATGCTTGGATTCGCATCGAGGCTTCAATGCTGGTGGAGGGAATGGTGCAGGGCACGGACTCTCTGGCAGCGCAGCTTGCCGAAGATTTCGTTGCCTATCTCAGGACCGCATCACTCTCCGAGTTCGAGGGGCCGAGCGGGTTCCAGAACTTGCGTGAGGACTTCCTCGACCGCGCGGCTATTCGCGATCGCGAGCACATCAAGGACGTCGTCATTCACGGGATCGTGGTCGAATGAAGCGGCTGGCCGGCCTTTCATTGCTGATGCTGCTCGTCCTGCTTCCAAGCGCGGCCTTGGCGCAGGGGTTCAATCTCGAGGGGCTGTTGCCCGCGGGAGAGCAGACCGTGACCGGGCGCATGGTTCAGCTGGTGATATTGATCACCATGCTGTCGGTGGCGCCGGGCCTGCTAATGATGGTCACCTGCTTCACCCGCTTCGTGATCGTGCTGTCGCTCTTGCGCTCGGGACTCGGGTTGCAGACGACGCCCGCCAACATGATCCTCGTCAGCCTAGCGCTCTTCATGACCTTCTACGTCATGGCACCGACCTTCGACCGCGTCTGGCAGAACGGGCTCAAGCCGTTTGCCGAGAACAAGATCAGCGAGGAGGAGGCCTATACGCAAATCACGCAGCCGTTGCGTGAGTTCATGCAGGCCAATACGCGGCCGAAAGATCTCGAGCTGTTCCAGGATCTCGCCGAGGAGCGCTTCGGGCCGCGGCCGGCGGACGCGCAGATCGAGCTCAGGGTGTTGATTCCCGCGTTCATGATCTCGGAACTGAGGCGCGGCTTCGAGATGGGCTTTTTGGTCGTGTTGCCGTTCCTGGTCATCGATCTCATCGTGGCGACACTCACTATGTCGATGGGCATGATGATGCTGCCGCCGACAGTGATGAGCTTGCCGTTCAAGGTGTTGTTCTTCGTGCTCATCGACGGCTGGAACCTCCTCATTGGAGGGCTGGTGCGGTCGTTCCCATAGGCGCTGGACGGCTTCTCGGCATCGAGATGCAGATACTTCCGACCGGTCCTCACGACGCGGACGATTTTATCGAGCCCGGCAAGCCCCGTTTAACTCGGGATCAATATATCGGGGCTAATGTGTTGCGGAGTGGCAGATAGGGTTTCGGGGGGAGTAAGCCCGGGCGCGCTGCCGCGGTGTAGCTAGGCCGGTGTAACGGCCGTTATCGCGTAGCGTAAGGGTAGTATCACAATGAGTAGCCTGAATACGAACGTCGCGGCAATGACCGCGTTGCAGACTCTTCGGAACACCAATTCCGAAATGCTCACCACGCAGAACCGCATTTCGACGGGTCTGCGAGTTGCCAACGCCTCCGACAACGCTGCCTACTGGTCCATCGCCACCACCATGCGTGGCGACAAAAGCTCGATCTCGACGGTTTCGGACGCTCTCGGACTCGGCTCGGCCACTGCCGAGATCGCTGCCAAGGGCATCGAAACTGCTATCGACGTTGCCGGCAAGATCAAGGACAAGCTGCTTGCCGCACGTACTCCTGGCGTTGACCGCGCCAAGATCCAGAGCGAAATCGAAGAGCTGCAGTCCTCTCTGCAGAGCGTCGTCGACGGTGCAAGCTTCAACGGCCAGAACTGGCTGACGGGCGACAGCACGGACGCCACCACGACGCGCTCGATCGTGTCGTCGTTTACGCGCGGCTCGGACGGCTCGATCTCGGTCGGTACGATCACCGTCGACCTCGACGACACCCGTCTCGTTGATTCGGTGAGCGGCAGCGCCAGCGGCATCCTCAACACGTCGCAGACGAGCGGTTCCACGTCGTATACGGTTCTCAGCCTCGATATCTCGTCGCTGACCGACGACACGGCCGACCTGGACGTGATCGATGACATGCTGTCGACGGTCGATACGGCCATCAGCGACATGACGGACGCCGCTACCAGCCTCGGCGCCATCAAGACGCGAATCGATATCCAGAAAGAGTTCGCAGACGCCATGAAGTCCGCCATCGACAAGGGTGTCGGACAGCTGGTCGACGCGGACATGAACGAAGAATCGACGAAGCTGCAGGCCCTGCAGGTTCGCCAGCAGCTGGGCATCCAGGCGCTCAGCATCGCCAACCAGCAGGCTCAGTCGATCCTGTCGCTGTTCAGATAGTCGAGTTTTTCTTCCGACTTTCAGGTCACGAGGCCGCGCCCCACGGGCGCGGCCTTTTTTCATTTCCCGTCCGAAGCTTACGTCAGGCTTGTGTGAAGCTGATCGATGCCCGTTCCCTAGGCGGACGACCCCCCGTTTGGTGATTTTGAAACACAGCTTAACTGTTCGGTAAGCAACACATCCTAATTTCGACCATGGAAGCCCGACTTGGAGCGGGTCAGACGAGTCGGAAGGGGATTTTACGATGGGCGCAAGTATCAATACCAACATTGCGGCGATGACTGCGCTGCAGAGCCTCAGCATGACGAACAAAGAAACGCTGATCACGCAGAACCGCGTTTCGACCGGTTTCCGGGTTAACGACGCCTCGGACAACGCTGCTTACTGGTCGATCGCCACCACGATGCGCGGGGACCGCTCTTCGCTTTCTACGGTTGCTGACGCGCTCGGCCTCGGGTCGGCCACCGCGGAGATCGCCGCCAAGGGCATCGAAAGCGCGATCGAGATCGCGGGCAAGATCAAGGACAAGCTCCTCGCCGCACGCACGCCGGGCGTCGATCGCAGCAAGATCCAGAGCGAAATCGAAGAGCTGCAGGCCTCGCTGCAGAGCACGGTTGATGGCGCAACCTTCAACGGCCAGAACTGGCTGAGCACGGATGCGACGGCAGCGACGACGACCCGTACGCTGGTTTCGGCTTTCTCGCGCCTGGCAGACGGCACGATCGAGATCGGCACCATCACTGTCGACCTCGACGCCATGCGGCTCGTCGATACCGCCGCGAGCGGCAGCGCCAGCGGCATTCTCGACACGCCGACGACGACCGGCTCCACCACCTACACGGTGTTGAGCCTCGACATTTCCGCGCTAACGGACGATACCGCCGATCTGGCCCTCATCGTGGACATGGTGAACACGGTCGATGCGGCGATCGAGGATATGACCGACGCGGCCACCAGCCTCGGCGCGGTCAAGACGCGCATCGATATCCAGAAGGACTTCGCAAAGAGCCTGATGGATGCCATCGATACGGGCGTCGGACAGCTGGTCGACGCGGACATGAACGAGGAATCGACACGGCTCCAGGCCCTGCAGGTCCGCTCGCAGCTCGGTGTGCAGGCGCTCAGCATGGCCAACCAGTCGGCGCAGCTCATCCTCCGGCTCTTCCAGTAAGCCGCGCTTCACTTCCCGCTTCCAAAGGCGAAGCCGCGATCCCGCTCGGGATCGCGGCTTTGCTTTTTTGATTCGCTGGGCTGCTTTCGAGCGCCCTTTTGGCCGCGTCCTCCTTCCGTAATCCCCACACAAGGTTCGACATAAAGAATGTCCTTCGAATCGGTAGAAGGGCGCTGGGATGAGCAGCTTAAATACCAACATTGCGGCCATGACCGCGCTGCAGACCCTCAACCAGACCAACAAAGAGATGTTGGTCACGCAGAACCGTGTTTCGACGGGTCTCAAGGTCAAGGATGCTTCCGACAACGCCGCCTACTGGTCGATTGCAACGACAATGCGAAGCGATCGGATGGCCGTCTCGACGGTCGAAGATGCGCTGGGCCTGGGCGCCGCCACCATCGAGGTGGCGGTTACTGCATTGAATAGCGCGATCGAGACCATCGGCAAGATCAAGGCGAAGCTGGTGGCGGCGCGTGCGCCGGGCCTGGATCGCACCAAGATCCAGAGTGAGATCAACGAGTTGCAGGCTGAGTTGCGGAATACCGCGGGTTCGGCGGTGTTCTCCGGTGAAAACTGGCTGCAAGGCGATTCGGCCGGGCCGCTCACGAAGACCATCGTGGCCTCGTTCTCGCGCGACAGCACGGGGTCGATCACAATCGGCACGATCGAAGTCAACATCGGGCCCACCGGAACGATGCTGTTCGACACGGGAACGGGTAGTGCTGCCGGCATTCTCGACACCGTCACCGGCTATGCGTTTGCCAGTGGCACGCAATCCTTCTCCATTGCCGGATTGTCGACAGGCATCAACATCGCCTCGATCACCGACGATCCCCTCGACCTTGCCGGTCTCGAGGACCTTGTCGATGGCGTCGACGCGGCCATGGAGACGATGACGGACGCGGCCACATTGCTCGGCGCGGCGAAGTCACGAACCAGCCTGCAGAAGGATTTCGTGAACAAGCTGATGGATTCGATCGACACCGGTATCGGTCAGCTCGTCGATGCGGACATGAACGAGGAATCGACGCGGCTACAGGCCTTGCAGGTTCGCCAGCAGCTCGGCGTCCAAGCCCTCGGCATCGCCAACCAGTCGGCGCAGATGATTCTGAGACTGTTCCAGAACTAGGCCTCGGGAAGACCCGAGTAGCAAGCAGGCCACGCCCTCGGCGTGGCCTTTTGTTTTTTCGTCCAAATTCCGGCTTTCCCTCGAGCGCGGCAATACCCGCGCAAGCTTAATTTTCCAGACTCCTATCGGCACAATTCCAAACAGGCGCAAAGCAGTTGGCGATGCTCGGTCTCGAACAGCTCGAAAAACTTTGGAGCAATCTGCTGGCCCTCGGGACCAAGCGGCTCGCTGCGCTCGGTCTTGTCGGTGCTGCCGTGTTCGCGTCGGTTGGCTTCGGGAGCTACTACCTCAGCCGGTCCGACTACGACACGCTCTATGCCGGTCTCAGCGGACAGGACGTCAGCCGAATCGGCGCTGTGCTCAAGGACGCCGGCATCGGCTTCGACGTCAACGCGGAGGGGACCAAGGTCATGGTCCGCCGCGAGCAGACGGCCGAAGCCCGCATGCTCCTGGCCGAGAAGGGCCTGCCTTCCAGCTCGAGTGCGGGCTACGAGCTATTCGACAAGCTGGGTCCGATCGGCCTTACCTCCTTCATGCAGGAAGTGACGCGCGTCCGCGCCATCGAGGGCGAGCTCGCTCGCACGATCCAGGCGATGAAGGGGATCAAGGCGGCGCGAGTTCATATCGTGCTGCCGGAGACGGGTTCCTTCCGCCGCGGCCGCCAGCCGGCCACCGCTTCCGTCGTCATCCGCACCGAAATGGCGGCAGACGCCTCGACCGCCCAAGCCATCCGGCACCTGGTCTCGGCGGCCGTTCCCGGGTTGACGGTGGACGATATCAGCGTTCTCAATACGGACGGTACGGTTCTCGCCTCGGCGGGGGACGCGAGCTCGTCGACCTCCAGTCGCAAGATCGAGCTCGAGAAGACCGTCAGCAAGGACCTCGGCGACAACGTCAGGAAGACGCTGGCGCCTTACCTCGGTCTCGACAACTTCGAGGTCAGCGTTGCGGCCAGCCTGAACCTCGACAAGCGGCAGACCAACGAGACGACGTTCGACCCGGATTCGAAGGTCGAGCGCTCGCTGCGCGTGGTGAAGGAGTCGGGTAAGCAGGAGAATTCGGCAAGCCGTAGCCCGGTCGGTGTCGAACAAAACGTGCCGGACCAGGGGGCGGAGGGCTCGGGTGGAGACCAGTCCAAGCGGACCAACGAGAAGCGCGAAGACCTCTCGAACTACGAGCTCAATACGAAGACCGTCTCAACCACCAGCGAGGGCTACCGTATCGAGGCGCTGACGATCGCCGTGGTGTTGAATCGCAAGCGGCTGCTCGAGACGCTCGGCGAGTCCGCCACTCCCGAGGCGGTGCAGGCGCGTGTGAAAGAGGTCGAGCGCCTGGCCGGCACGGCGGCGGGCGTGGACACGAAACGCGGCGATCAGATCAGTGTCGTTGCTGTGGAATTTGCCGAGAATTCGCAAGCTGGCGAAGGCTTTTCCTCGGCCAGCCTGATGGGTCCGCTGATCGGTCTCGCCACGGGTTTGATCAAGGCCCTGACGGTGCTCGGTCTCGTGTTCATCGTCGTGACATTCGGCTTGAGGCCTGTGACGCGCGTACTGCTCGATCAGCGCGAGGAGCAGGTTGCGGGCGGAGCGCTCGCCTCCGCCTCGGCCGCCGCAGGCGTGGGCGCGGCCGACGACGGCTCGCTGCTGGCGTCGAGCGACGACGGCGACGTGGCCGCCATAGAATCTGCTGCGACGGCCGAGCTTCTCGGCATCAAGCAGCGGCGCGAACCGAATCTGATCGAGGACATCACCGGCGATGTGCTGCGCCTCTCGCAGAAGCGGCTCGAGCAGATGGTTGCTCTCGATGAGGAGCAGGCCGCCAACATCCTTAAGCAATGGATGCGGGAGCGAGTCGCATGACGGCGCTTCCGGTCGCCTACTATCTCAAGGAGCTTTCGGGAGAGGTATCGCGTCGCGGTGGACGTGCTCTTGGTGCGTTCGGCCACGATGGGGCGTCGGACATCGAAGCGCAGCTTGAAGAGGCGCACGCGCGAGGCGTGCTCGAAGGCCGCGCTGCGGCTCAAGCCGAATTCAGCGCCGCCGCCGAGGCTCAGGCGGCCGCCTCGGAGCAAAAGCTTGCGTCCGAGCGGCAGACATGGGCAAGCGACGAAGGCCAACGTCTCGGTGGATTGATCTCCGCGGGACTCGACGATCTCGAGCAGCGGATCTCGAATGTCGTGGGCGAGGTGTTGAAATCATTCCTGAGCGAGCAGGCAAAGGACAAGGCCGTCACCGAACTCGCGCAATCGCTGCGTGAGATGGTGTCCAAGGGCGACTACGCGAAAATCGTCGTTTCCGGACCCGCGGATCTTCTCGAGGCGATGGAGAAGCAGATCGACACAGGTCACGGCGGCGTGTCGTTCGTCGCGTCTTCCGGAAGCGATCTCACCGTGAGTGCCGATGAGACAATTCTCGCCACACGGATCGGCGCCTGGATCGATGTCATCAAGGGAGCAGGCCCGTGAGCTCGGACGGCGAAGTCACAACGCCGCATGAGGTCGTCATCGTCCGCAGACGCGGGGGTGAGGGCGACGACGGACATCATGGTGGTGCCTGGAAGATCGCATTCGCCGATCTGATGACGGCCATGATGGCGTTCTTTCTCGTGATGTGGCTGCTCAACGTCTCTGACAAAGAGAAGATCCAGCAGATCGCCACCTACTTCAATCCGCTCAAGCTCAATTCCAAGCGGCCGACCGTGAAGGGCGTGGAAGAGGAGAATGAGACCCCAAAAGCTGCAAAAAAGAGCGACGGTCCCGTCGACGGCGCGGAGCCCAGCGATATCGACAGCGATGGAAAGCGGCATGGTTTCTCCAAGCGCGGTGGTGATGGCGACCTCCCCGAAGGCGTGGAGAAAACCGCCGAAGAGGAGCTGTTCAACGATCCCTATGGCGTGCTGTCGCGGCTCGCTACGCAAGCTGAGACCTCCATGTCGCAGCAACCCGACGCGCCGACGAGCGACAGTGCGTTGCCGGGTGGCGACAGCTACAGCAATCCCTTCGAGCCGTTCGCCGACCAGAAGGTCGCGCAGCCCAAGACGGCGCAGAGCGACCACGAGCAGATGACGCTCGACGAGCCCGGCGCGCATCCGCAACCGCCTGCAATCGAAAAGCCGCTCGAGATCAAGCCGGATACGGCCGCCGATATGCCACCGGCCGTTGCGGAGGTGAAGCCTGGACCGACAGAGAAGCCGAACGAGGCGGCACAAACCGAAAAGGGCGACAAGGAGATCCAGAATCTCGAAGGCGAGCTTGCCAAAGCGCTCGCTGCCATCTCTCCGGACAAGAAACCCAATATCGAGGTCAAGCGTGTCAGCGAAGGCGTTCTGATCAGCCTTACGGACGATTTCCGCTTCGGCATGTTCGACCTCTCGTCGGCCGAGCCCAGACCGGAAACGGTGGTGGTGATGGACAAGATCGCCAAAGTGCTCGCCTCGCACGAAGGCAAGATCGTCGTCCGGGGCCATACGGATGCGCGTCCGTTCAAATCCGAGCGCAACAACAATTGGCGGCTCTCGATGTCGCGTGCGCAGATGGCCTACTACATGCTGACCCGTGGAGGAATTGACGAGAAGCGCTTCGATAGCATCGAGGGTCGCGCCGATCGCGACCTCAAGATGCCCGCGGACCCGAATGCGGCTGAGAACCGCCGCATCGAGATCATGCTGAGGCCGAAGCCGTGATCGCGCTCCTGCCATCCCGCGCGCTGGTCATCGCTGCCGCTTTTGCGGCCGGGGCGCCCGGAACGGTGCTCGCGGGAGAACTCCATGACGGGATAGCGCTGATCAACGTGGCTGCCGCTGACACGCCCGCGGATGCGCATGGGCACGCTGCGGAAGCGCCCAAGCCTGCAGAAAGTGCGGAGAGTGCCGAGGGTGAAGCGCCCGCACCCCTAAAGCTTTGGCCGGAAATGCCGGCGGTCGAGGCGGATAAGCAGCCGTACATACTGGTCCGGTCGCTGCGATCGGTGCAGGACCAGGTCGCGAGAGGCAGCACGAGCGCACACGAGCAGCAGCGGGACCTCATGCGGGATCTTGGCGCGCAGATGGTCGCGATGCCGGTGGCCGTGTGGGACGATGTGCGCAACGTGCGGGCGGCAATCTTCTTCGTGCTGTCCGGCGGCAACCCGACTGTCCTCCGCCCGATTACCGAGCGTGCCATGCTGCCCACGGTGGAGCGGCGCGCGGTTCGCGGGGCGCTGGCCTATGGCGAGGGGCGTGTCGTCGATGCGCTCGGGCTGTTGCAGAAGCTCGACGCGCGGTCGCTTGATCCGCTGCTCGGGGGTATCGTGGCGCTGATACAAGGAACGCTTATCACCAAGAAAGATCCCGTAAAGGCCATTCGCTTCTTTGACGAAGCGCGTCTTCTTGCACCCGGAACGTTGATCGAGGAATCGGCTTTAAGACAGCAGATCCTGCTGTTGGCGCGGGAAGGAGAGCTCGAACGCTTCGATCTGCTGACAGCCCAATATTCCCGCCGGTTCCCCAATTCGCTGTTTGCGCGCAGCTTCCGGCGTCAGTTCTTCGCCGGTGTCGCACGGCAGAACTTCAAGCGAGCGTCCGAATGGATCTCCCGGACCGAGACGGAGCTGATGAAGGTGCCGGTGGCGGAGCGTGTGGGGCTTTATTTGGCGATCGCGGAAGAAGCGACGCGGGGCGGAAACATCGACATCGCGCGCTATGCGGCCGGCAAGGCACGGGAACTCTCTCGTGCCGACAGCCGGACGCTGCAGCGGGCCAAGCTGTTTGAGGGTGCAGCGCTCGCGGTAACGCCGGATTTCGAGCAAGGTCTCGCGCTGCTCAATGAAGTCGATTCCTCGAAGATCGATACTTCCGATCGCGACATTCGCGAGTCTGCGCTCGCGGTTGCTGGTGCCGTCGGCCGATGGCCGGTGCCGCCCGCAAAGAACGAGGAGCCTGAGCCGGAATCCGTCGGCCGCGCGCAGGAGCTTCTAACAAAGGTAAACGCCCTGCTGGGAGAACCGTCGCAATGAGCGCTGCACAGGCCTTGGCTTCGGGATTGTTGTCTGCTTCGCCCAGCGTGCGCTCTTCCAGCGGAGCGTCGGCGGCGGAGCGCAGCGATACGTCGTTCCGGGATACGCTCGACGAGGCCTCGCGCTCCAATGAATCGCCGGAACGGGAGTCACGCGATTCTTCGGCCGAGAGGGTTGGGGAGCACAGCGGCGCCGGCAAAGAAGAGACGTCTGACGGCGATCGCGACGAAGGCCGATCGGGCGACGGCGAGCGCGTCCGGCAGCCGGCGGCGGACGTCACGGGAGCGGCCGAGCTTTCGCAGATTCTCGCTCAGCTCAGCGGTGCGTCCGCGAGCGCCGAGGAAGAAGCACCATTCATGGTTCCGGCGCGGACGGCATCTTCCGATGTCTCTCCCGCAGAGGTGGTTGTCGAGGCAGGGCCGGTTCTCCCCGGACAGACAGACACGGATAGCGCGCCGCTGGATACAGACAAGCTCATGCTTCTGCTGAAGTCAGGTAGAGCTGCCGCTCAAGGTGCCGGTATCGACAAAGTCGACGTCAAGGTCACCGTTGCCGGCCAGGAGACACATCTTGCTCTCGCACCCGCGCGGGCGGATGTCGCGACGATGTTCGCTGGGGCCCAGGACGCGGCCCCCGTTTCGGCTCCGGTCGAGGGCGAAGAAAAGGTGGTTGCTCTCAGCGCTGCGCTCTCGCAAGCCGCCAACGAGCCCGCCAAGCCGCACCAGCGGACGCGCGATGGAATCTCCGGCGTCGAGGCCAATGCCAAGGGCGACGCACCGGGTGCCGGGCGCGCAGGGTCCATCGGCGACCAGTGGAGCCAACGTGGCGGGGCTGCGTTCGCCGACCAGGGCATTGCCGGGCAGGATGGGCGGCAATCGGAAGGCCGAGGCTCGTCCGGCGGCGGATCGCAGCAGCAGGGTACGGCAACGTTCATGTCGATGCTTGCCGGTGCGTCGTCTCAGGCCGCCGGTACCATGCCCGGTGTGGCGGACGCCGGTTTCGGTGCCGAGCCGGTCAGCGATCAAATCGCAGCGCACGTGAGGGCCGAGCTCCGGGCCGACGGTATCGGCGAGGTCTCGTCCGACGGTGTCGTCAAGGTGCTCAAGATCGAGCTCAAGCCGGCCAATCTCGGCAGCGTGACGGTTCGCATCGCCCTCAAGAACGACGCGGTAACCGTTCATCTCGAAGCTCAGCGGCATGACACTCTTGCCGTCATCGAGCGCGAGCGGGAAGCGCTTGTGGGGGCGTTGCGGTCGGCCGGCTATTCTGTCGAAGGCATCACGGCGGCACCGCAGAGCGACGCGAGCCGGCCTCTCGGATCTCAAATCGCGGGCGTGGATTCTTCCTCTTCTGCGACGCAGGGCGGACTTTCAGGACAGGCCAGCCAGGGCCAGGGACTGGGGAACTCGGCGGGGGGGCAAGCGCGTTCCGGCCATGCCGGGCCCGGATATTCCGGGCAGCGGGCTCCGGCCGATGCTAAGGATACCAACGCGGGCGGTGTTCGCAGAGGTGCGGAAGGCCTCTATGTCTAAGACCGGGTAAGAGTTGTCGCGTGCGTGAGTTTGCTATGGGCGTGATCTATCTATCGACTGTCAGACGAGCGGCGAGAGCGATGACCAGCACAGGACTTCTCGGGCCCTTCAGGCTCGCATACGACGATATCAGCAACGCCATTCCGCGTGTTGCGCCCGGCGCCTTCGTGCTCGGCCACAAAGGCCCCGATGGTCGCTTCTACATCGACTATGTGGGGCGGGCGGACAGCGACGTGAAAGACAAGCTTCTAACGCTCATCGGGTCAGGCAATCTGTTCAAGTATAGATGCGTGACGACGAGCGAAGCAGCCTTTCACGCCGAGTGCGAGTTGTTCCACGACTTCCAGCCGCCGGGAAACCGCATGCATCCGGACCGCAGCGCGGGCACTAATTGGGAATGCCCGAGGTGCCGGTTTTTCCGTCTTCAAGGGCGAGCATAGCCATGATGTCGGTCAGGGCAGACTGATACCCATGGTGCCAATAGGCGCGCTCGGGCGTGTGGGCATCGAGGTGACGCTGGTCGACCTCGGTATACGGCGCTTCCTCCTCAAGCCACTCGCGGATGTTGTCGCGACGCTGAAGGAGCACTGACACTTTTGATTTCTGCGACATTCTGAACTGACCCTGACCCTGCTTTTCTAGGCTCCGCTTTTCGGGAAGCGCGAGCATTGCCTTTGTACCGCAGGGTGCCTTGAGGGCGGCTTAGAGGGCCTGCGAAAAGTAAGTTCAAATTTTACGGGTTTCACCGTTCCACAGTGGGACGGAACGCAAGCCATTTTCAAGATATTGGACAGTCCTGCGGCCTGCTTTGGGGCGGCGGTCAGTGGATCTCGGGCAGAACGTCGCCGATGCGGCGGGTGCCGGCGGGCTTCCTGGCAGGTGCGGCTTCGGCGGGAGCCTTCTCGGCGATCTCAGAGGCGATGCGGCGAATCCAACCGTCGATGGTCGCGTCGGGATTGCGGCCCTGGGCGACGTCCACGGCGACGGCATTGGCAAGCGCGCGGGCGAGCGCCGCTGCGCGGGTATCTCCCAGCGGGCGTGAAAGCTCGCCGAGGGCGGATATTCTTGCGCGAAGGTTAGCGGAAAGCTGCATGGTTGCACCAAACGAAGACACAATCCGTTTTACGCAACTGGCGTGCCAAGCCCGCGGCCTTAAGCCTTGTGGCGAGGATGGCGAGCGGGGGTCAGCTTTGCGCAAGGGCCTCGCGTTAACAAGGCTGGCCGGAGGCCATTGATCCCTGCCATGCACAGCTTTTATCTGGATGCGATCCGCAACTTCGAGGGTTTCACCCCCCAGGCTTCCTGGGACTATGCGCAGTTCTCGAACGGATATGGCACGCGAGCCCGTTTTCAGGGCGAGGTGATCGATCAAGTCGAAGCGGAGCGCCGGTTTCAGCACGAGGTCTCGGCTGCGCGCTCGATCGTGGAGAAGGCGGCGCCAAACGTCGATGACGGTACCAAGGCGGCGCTGACATCGCTCACATACAACGCCGGGACGTCCTGGATCGAGAGCGGTCTTGGAGACGCGGTCCGGCGGGGCGATATCGATGCCGCCCGCGACATCTTCCAGAAATACAACAAGGCGGGTGGCGAGGTGCTGCCCGGACTTGTCAACAGGCGTGCGCAGGAAGCGCAGTGGATCGGCAACCCGGACGCTGTCGGATCGGGAAACACTTTCGCTGTCGCCGCCGCTTCCGAGGGTGGCGGGGTAGCGATGCCGCCGGTTGTCGTCGACCGGGATCAGAGTGTGCGCGAGGTGGCCGAGATGATCCGTGCGCGCGGGGCACCCTCATCGGTCAATGCGCCTGGCGTACGCGAAGCTGCGGTGTTCGAGCGGGGACCGCCAACGGAGCGCTCCACACTCTCCGGCGGGCTCTCCAGCCGGCTGGCGAGCGAAACGCTGGCTGCTCTCGTCGATGCCGATCTCAAGGGTGCCGCGGCCGCGGAGGTCGTGCGGCTGGCCCAACTCGGGCGTGGCAGCGAGCTCGCCCGGTCCGACAGGGATAGGGCGGATAACGAAACGCGGCGGGTGTGAGCCGCCGCGCGTCCGTCCCGGTCATAGAGATTTTCCGGCTAACCCGTCGTCCGGAGACGGCTGGCCGACATGGCGGCCGCGCCAAAGCCGATCGGCAATGTCGCACTCGGCTGTGGTGCCACGCGCATGGCTGATTGCTCAACCGCGGGTGCAGCCCCTGCCCGCATGAAGATGCCCCTGTGCTCGCCGTGGCCCACCAGGTCGGTTTTGAGGCCGATCAGGCTTTCGGACGCGCCGAGGGTCACGAAGCCATCGGGGGCAAGGACACGCGTCATGCGCGCGAGGATATCCGTCTTGCGGACGGCGTCGAAGTAGATCAGCACGTTGCGGCAGAAGATGATGTCGAAGCGGCCGAGGGTCGTGAAGTCCGCGAGCAGATTGAGCGGGCGGAAGGTGACCTTGGAGCGGATGTGGTCCGAGAGCTGCCAGCTTTCGCCGATCTGGTTGAAATGGCGAAGCAGCATGGGCGCGGGCAGGCCGCGCTGGACCTCGAACTGCGAGTAGGTGGCTTTGCGCGCCTTCTCGAGCACTTGCTCGGAAAGATCGGTACCAACGATCTCGACTTTCCACCCCGGTATGCGGGCGGCGAAGTCGTCGAGGATCATGGCGATGGAGTAAGCCTCCTGACCGGTCGAGGCAGCGGCCGACCAGATGCGAAGACGCTTCTCGTTCTGGCGCGCGGCCAGCATAGCCGGCAGCATGACAGTGCGGAACTGGTCGAAGGGCGACTTGTCACGGAAGAAGTAGGTCTCGTTGATCGTCATCGCTTCGATGACGTCCTTGGCGAGCTTCGGGGACTGTCCCTTCTGAAGCAGAGCGACGAGCTCTTCGAGCCCAGATAGCTTCTCGCGCCTGACGATCGGCATGACGCGGCTTTCGACTAGATATTTCTTGCTTTGCTCCATTACGAGGCCGGAGTTGCGGCGCAGGTATTCGCAAAGTGTATCGAACGCTTGGGACATGATACAGGTCACTACCTAAAAATGGTTGGGCCGATTGCGGCGAAAAACGCCCGCCGAGCCTCGAAGTACTTAGACCATTCCGATCTGCTCGAGTTTCGAGCGGATGATCTCTTGGTCGAAGGGCTTCATGATGTACTCGGTGGCACCGGCCTCAAGCGCGGTCATAATCTTGTCGCGCGTGTTCTCGGTGGTGCAGAAGACCACTTGAGGCTCTTCTCCGCCCGGCATCTTTCGAAGCTTGGTCAGAAACTCGAGCCCGCTCATGACGGGCATGTTCCAGTCGAGCAGAACAAGATCCGGGAGGCCGAGCTCGCACTGCTCGAGCGCGTGGGCCCCGTCTTTGCCTTCGGTGACCTCGAAGCCCATGTTCTCGAGGATCTGCCGTGCGATCTTGCGGATGAAAGCAGAGTCATCCACGACGAGCGCTTTTTTCATGTCACTCACCTATTACGCTTAATGGACACCAAAGTCGAAGAGAGCACCGATGTTGAGAGCAGGGACGAGAAGATTGCCGACTTTGTAGAGGCCGGCCATGAAACGCGAGCGCGTCGCATCGAAGTGGGCCGGGATCGGAACCTTCATCGAAGCGTCAAGCGTGAGAACATCGCCTACCTCATCGACGATGAGTGCGAAGTTCTCGCCCTTGTGCTCGATTCCGATGGCGAGAGAGTTCTGCACCTCGTCGACGGGGATGCCGAGACGACGGCGCAGGCTGACTGCCGTCACGATCTTGCCGCGAAGGTTAACCAGGCCGACGATGTCGGCCGGTCCGAGCGGAATCGGGGTCACGCTGGCGATGCGGAAAATCGTTTGCGTGTGCAAGACCGAAAGGCCGAAAGCTTCGCCTCCGGCAAAAACCGTGAAGTAGCTTTCCTCGCCGGCGGTCGGGACGTCGGAGGCCGACTGAATGGAAACCGCAGAGCTCATGCTGTTCATGTTCGGCATGCTGGTCATGCGGCGAGCTCCATGCTCTGGGCTTTGGCGTCAGCCGCGGCGTCGAGGGCGTAGGCGATGGTTTCGAGCAGAGTATGGCGGTCATGCTTGCTGACGAGCGAAGTCATACCGTTCTCCGTCGCGAGGCGAGACGTGCGCGGTGTCGGGTTTCTGCTGACGCCGATAGCGGGTATGCGCGCCGCGTCCTTTCTCTCCTTCAGAGCGCGAAGGAAGGCGGGTGACGACAGGGCCGGAGCGTCGGCATCGAGGATCACTGCGTCGAACGATGCGATCTGAGTGATCAGTTCGCCGATATCGTCGGGGATCGCTGTAGCGACCAGGTTGTAGCTGGCGGCCGAGAGAGCGGGACACAACATATCGCGGACAAGCTGGTCGTCGGCGGCGAAAAGGATCCGTTGCGGCGTCGCGCTGCCCTTGCCGGGATCGGCGAGGCGGATGAAGTGCGAAACGTCGATGAGCTCGACCGCCTCGCCGCGAATTTCCGCGGAGCCGACCAGCTCGGAATTGGAGCTGGCGAGCTGGATCTCGAGCTTCTCTTCCAGAATGTCGACGATCTCGTCGGCCATGAGGCCGATGGCGCGGCTTTCGTTGGCAACGACGAGCACCGGATATGCGGGGCGCGACATGTCGATCTCGGGGGAGATCGGAACGATGGGCATCAGGCGGCCCTGGAGAAGGACCATCAAGCGGCCATCCGAGCTCTCGATGCGATTGGTCTCGACCATTTCGATGCGCGAGACGAGGGACAGCGGCAGAACCTTCGAGGCGCCGGAGCCGGCTTTGAACATGACAAGGCGGCGACGCTCGAGAGCGTTCTGATCGCGGGCCTCGGAGCGCTTCTTGTCGGTGGATTTCTCGATGCCGAGGTTGGCGGCGAGGCCCGAGGGATCGAGGATGAGCACGACCGATCCGTCGCCGAGGATCGTGTGTCCGCTAAACACCTTGAGGTGCGCCAGCGAGGCGGAGAGCGGCTTGACCACGATTTCCTGGATGTCGGCGACGCCGTCGACGATGATGCAGAAAGATTCCGTGCCAACGCGCATGACGACGGCCAGCTTCTCGCTCGTCTCGTCGCCTTCGGCAGCAAGGCCGACCATTTCGCGCAGCTCGACGGCCGGAATGACCTCCTCGCGAAGCTTGAGGACAAGGGCGTTCTGGACGTTCTGGATGAGATCCTTGTAGCTGGTGCCGAGGCTCACCGCCTCGACAACGGACGTCTGCGGCAGGGCGAAGCGCTGGCCTGCAACCTCAATGATGAGGGCGGGTGCGATTGCCAGTGTCAGCGGAATGCGGAGCGAGAAGCGGCTGCCCTTGCCCTCTATGGAGGAGAGCGAAACGGAACCACCGATGGCCTCGATATTGGAGCGGACGACGTCCATGCCGACGCCGCGCCCGGAGACGTTGGACACGACCTGGGCCGTGGAGAAGCCGGGCTCGAAGATGTAGCGATAGATCTCCTCGTTGCTCATCGCACGGAGATCCTGCTCCGTTGCAAGCCCCTGGGAGACGATCTTCTGCTTAATGCGCTCGGTGTCGAGGCCCTTGCCGTCGTCGGCGATGTCGATGGTGATCTGGCCAGCTTCGTGGGCGGCAGAGACGCGGATCTCGCCGCGCTCGGGCTTGCCCTTAGCGACGCGTTCTTCCGGCCTTTCAATGCCGTGATCGGCGCAGTTGCGGATGAGGTGGGTCAGCGGATCGCGAATGACCTCGATGAGCTGGCGATCGAGCTCGGTGTCGGCGCCTTCGGTCACGAGATCGATGCTCTTGCCGAGGCTCGTCGAAAGCTCGCGTACGAGGCGGGGCAGGTTGGCGTAGAGGCGGCCCACGGGTTGCATGCGGGCGCGCATGACGGCGTCCTGGAGGTCGCTGGTCAGCGTCGAGAGGTGCTGAAGCGGTGTCTTGATGGAGTCGTCTTCGCGATGGCGCGCAAGCTCGAGCAGCTGATTGCGAGAGAGGACAAGCTCGGACACGAGCTGCATCATGCGCTCGATGGTATCGACCGAGACGCGAATGGATTCCTGGTTCGAGGTCGAGCCGCCCTGAGACTTGGATTGCTGAGCGGGCTCTGCGGATTTGGCAGGCTCTTTGGATGCGACGGGCTCGGCTTTGGCGGGAGCCTCGACAGCGGGAGCGGATGCGGTAGGTGCGGCCGGAGCCGGCACGGCAGGTGCCGGGGCTTCGGGCTGGCTGGGGGCGGCTGCCACCGGGGCTTTCGCGCTGGCTTCTGCGGCCGCTGCTGCGGTCGCGGCTTCAGAGCCCGCCGCGTAATAAGCTTCGAGCGCGTTGATGATGGCGCTGTCGTCGCCGGGCGGTTCGGAACCGTGGCGGCCGATTTCCTCAATAATGGTTTTGATGCGGTCGATTGCGGCGAGAATGATGCTGACCGAATGCTGCGTCGGCGGGACGCCGTCGCGCAGCATGCCCATCACAGATTCGGCCGCGTGGCCGACGCGCTCGAGGCGTTCGAGACCCAAGAAGCTCGATGTACCTTTGATCGTGTGAACGAGACGGAAAATGCTGGTGATCAGCGAAGCGTCGCTCGGGTTGCGCTCGAAATGAACGAGCTGCGTCTCCGCGCCTTCGATATGTTCCGTCGTTTCTGTGAGAAAATCTCTCAGCAGCTCATCCATTGGAAGTCCCCCTCGGCGTCCAGCGGTCCGTTGCTTTCATTACGCGACGCACGGAATCAGGCGATCGGCCATTCCCTGAGGCGTTTCGCCTACCGTTTCCCGTCCGTTGTTGACGAGATCGGATGCGCGGTTGAGAGCACTCCGGATGGCGCACGAGGCGTTCTCGCAGAAGTCGGAAACGCGGGACGGGTCGACCTCACCATCGGGGCCACGGTGGGCGCGGATGACATCGATCGAGGCGGTGGCCATGGCGTTGACGCCGTCGATGATGCTTTCGAAGTCGCGACGGAAGCCGTCATCGAGGCCTTCGTAGATCTCGAGCGCTGCCGCGCTGCCGGGCAACAGTGACTTTGCGAAGTATTCGCGATAGGTGACGGGGCGCTATTCGAGCAGCTCGTCGAGCATTTCGGGCAGCAGGGTCGGAAGGTTCTCGATCAGAAGGAGGACCTCGTTGAAGTGATTCAGATAGTCGTTTGCAATGCCGGACGCTGGGTTCACCAAGCTCGCCGCACGCTCTTCCAAGCTGCCGCTTTCTTGTGATGCTATACCCGCTTGATTGGTTGTCATTTTTTGCCGCCCGCGCTTGAAGTTTCGTCGAATTAATGGACGATACTCTACGGCGTTGGCTAAAAATCAGTTTACGGTCGGTACAAAAGACCAGCCCCTGGCTATTTCGCCACTTCCGGTGCGCCTCGCTCTTCTGGACTGAGATGAGATACAGCCCTTCGCTCGGCGTGACGCCGACGCGGAGTTGTGGCGGCAATTTTTAACGAGATCCTAATTCAGCGCGTCTGAGAGCCGGATATGAGGTCGGCGACGAGCTCTTTCTGGCGATCGACAGGATGCTCTACGACCAGTGCGAACTGGCTCTTCGACTGGGCCAAGCGGCACATGAAGATGCGCTCGTCCTGGCATTCAAGAGCAATCAGGCTCTTGGTATCGAGGTTCAGCCGGAGAATCTGGCCGGGCTCAAGGGCGGCGATCTGGTCCAGCGTCATCTCGGGTCCCTCCAGGGTGCCCTTGAGCATCATGTCCGATGACGCGAGGCCATCCTGCATCTTCTTCTGCCACTCCGGGTCGACGGTCGTGCCGTCCAGAGCGCGCGTTCTCTCGAGCTGCTTGCGGATCGGATGCAACGCGGATTGCGGGATGATCATGAACATGCGTCCGCCGTTGTCGAGAATCTGAAACAGAATCTGAACGGCGATGACGGGGATATCGGTCTGGCCGAGAATCTGGAAATCGAGCTTGGTTTCGAGTTTTTCCAGATCGAAGTTCACCGGAGTGATCGGAGTGAGAAGATCTTCGAACTCGGGAATGACGATGCTAAAGACACTGCGCGCCAAACGGGCTTCGAGGGATGTAAACGGGCGGTCGGATTCGAACGGCGGCATACTGCCGTCGCCGCCGAAGGCGGCATCGATCAGCGAGAAGATGAAGCGGCGGTCGAGGCCGACGACGATCTTGCTGTCCCATTGGCGGCAATAATAGATGCCGGCGATGCTGTCTTCGTACGACTCAAGCACATCCCAGGAATTGCCGCTCTCCATCTGGTTGACGAAGAAGGAGGACGGCACGTTGCAATAGTCGCGGAACCGCTCGGACAATGTTGTAACCAGGCGTTCGAGAACGCCCTTGAGCACGTGAAGGCGCTCCACCTCGAGCTTCGGGGGCTCGAGGAGCTTGTCTGTCGCCGGCTGTCCGCCGGAGTCGCGGATTTCCGCATACTCCTCGCGCATCACTCCTCATCCTCCTCGTTGTTGCCGATCTCGATGATGCCCTTCTCGATCATCTCCATGGCCGCATCGGCAATGGCGCGCCGCGCCTTCTGAACCTCTTTCGTGCTCGGCTTTTTGCCGGTCGCGAGTTCCTGCTCGATCATGCGCCGCGCGCGGGCCGGGGTCGCCTCGAGAATTAAGTCGATCATTCTCGGCTCGGCGCCGAACAGCGCATTGATCGTGCGATCTGCCGGCACGCCGTCGAACAGCGTGACAAGAGCGGGCTGCGAGAGGCGCTGGAGGTCGTCGAACGTGAACAGGAGGCTGCGGACAAGCTCCGCCTCCTTCGGCCGATGCTGATCGAGATCGGTCAGGATCTCGTCCATCTGCCTGCGTTCCATCTTGTTGATGATGTCGGCGAGGCGCGCGTGGATGGTCGGGCCGGTGTTCTTGGCGCTCTTGTAAAGCAGCTCCTCCTTGACGGCGCCTTCCAGCAGCTGGATGGGCCGTTCGAGCACCACCTTGAGCGCCAGCATGCGGCGCATGATCTCGTTGCGCAGCGGTGCGGGCAGCATCTTGAGAGTTGCGGCGGCGTAAGCCGGCGGCGTGCGCGACAACACCAGCGCCGAGACTTGTGGGTGCTCTTTCGTCAGGTATTGGGCGGTGCTGAGCTCGGGGACCTCTCCGAGCTTGATCCAGATCGATTGCAGGGACTTCGAGCGGACCTGCGTCATGATCTCGGCGATCTGCTCGGGCGGCACGACGCCGGCGAGAAGCGCCTCAACCTCATGGGCGGTCGCGACGAGATCACCGCCGGTGCGCAGGTGCTGAGCGAATTCCTCGATGAGGCCGTCGAGCGTGTCCTTCGTGACTGCTCCGAGATCGGTCGCCGTCTGTGCGATGAGCTTGATGTCGTCTTCGTCGAAGTGCTTCAGAATGCGGGAGGCGACCTTTTTGTCCATGGAGAGGAGGAGCGCGGCCACCTTCTTGGGGCCGCTCAGCTCCAACGGCTCTTGCGGCTCCGAGCCCCTGCTCGGTCGTCTCTCGGCCTGCGCCTGGGTCATCCGTCGCTCAAGGTGCCATTGTTGGAGACGTCGCCGGGTCCGCCTGCGTACGGTCGCTCAAATCGCTTCAGGGCCATACAACGCAATGTGCTGCCAATGCTTTTTGCGCTTGAAGGCCAGCCTAAAGGCTTCCGCGATTTGCCTTGAGCGAAGCTTGTGCATGTAGGTGTGCTACAACTTGGGGACACCGATCCGTGGCGTTCTGTGGCCGGTATCCCCCACCGTATGGTTGCTGCACCCATTCGGGCGGGGCAACGCCTTGGTGCTGGGTAGGCGCGCGAGGGGCTCGCGCATTGCCATCTTGTGGGCGATGTCATGGACATGCCACCGCAAGATCGCGGCCATCCTTGCGGATCCAGGTTCGGCGGGCGTCCGACTTGACAAAGACGGCAGGTCAACGTCACTGCTGGGGCATGTCAGCCCGCCCCGCTCGGCTTGCCGTGGCCGCTTCAAGCGCAAACCGCCGATGATGCGCACTGTCTGGATTCTCAACCATTATGCCCAGGAGCCCGGTGGTCCGGGCGGGACACGGCATTTTTCGCTGGCCCAGAAGTTAACCAAGCACGGTTGGCAGGCGACCATCATTGCTGCGAGCGTCGAACACGGAACCGGACGAGACCGGCTGCCCGCAGGTGTCAAGCAGCGCCTCGACGTGATCGCCGGGACGCCTTTCCTGTGGCTCAGGACGACGCCTTACGCGGGCAATGGCATCGCGCGCGTCCGTAACATGCTCGATTACACGCGACGTGCGCTGGATCGGTCGGCTGTGGAGGCGCTTGCGCCGCCCGATGCCATCATCGGCTCGAGCGTGCACCCTCTGGCTGCCTGGGCGGGAGCGCGTCTTGCGCGGCGCTATCGCGTGCCGTTTTTTTTCGAAGTGCGCGATCTCTGGCCTGAGACGCTGGTGGATATGGGGCGGCTCAAGCCGAACAGCACGGTGACGCGCGCTCTGCGCGGTCTCGAGACCCGGCTCTATCGCGAAGCCAAGAGCATTGTGGTTCTGCTTCCGAAGGCCGGAGACTACATCGAGAGCCTCGGGATTCCGCGGGACAAGGTCATCTGGATTCCCAACGGAGTCGATCTCGATACCTACCGGTCCGTCGGGCCGGCCGTGCCGTCGGAGACCTTCACGCTCATGTATTTCGGTGCCCATGGCGCGGCGAACGGGCTCGAGAACGTGCTGCGTGCCATGCGCCTCCTCAAGGACCGCCGCGAAGCCGGCGCCATCCGCCTGCGGCTGATCGGAGACGGTCCGTTGAAGGCGTCGCTCCAGGCCATGGCGCGCGATTGGCAGCTTTCCAGCGTAGAGTTCGAGAATCCGGTGGCCAAGTCGGCCATTCCGGCGCTGGCGGCCGAGGCCGATGCGTTCGTATTCAATCTCGCTGATGTTGCCGTGTTCAAGTACGGGATCAGCTCGAACAAGCTGTTCGACTACATGGCGGCGGGACGACCGATCATTATGGCAGCTGCAGCATTCAACAATCCGGTCGCCGAAGCCGGGGCTGGGCTCACGGTGGCGCCTGAAAGTCCGGAGCTGCTCGCAGATGCCATCGTCGCCATGGCGCGGCTTCCGCATGACGAGCGTGTGCGTATGGGCGCGGCGGCGCGTCAGCACGTGTCCGCGCACTACGACTTCGATACGCTCGCCGGACGCCTCGCGGGCGTGCTCAATTCGTCGGGGGAGCCGTGGTAAAGCGTGCTTTCGATATCGTGCTCGTTCTCGTGAGCGCCGTCGTGTGGCTGCCGCTTCTGGCGCTGGTTGCGCTTGTCGTGCGCACGAAGCTCGGGTCTCCCGTTTTCTTCGTGCAGACGCGCCCTGGTCTCCACGGCGCTCCGTTCGATCTCGTCAAATTTCGCACCATGACGACTGCAACCGGTGCCGATGGAGCGCTGCTTCCCGACGCCGAGCGGCTCACGGCATTCGGCCGGTTCTTGAGATCGACCAGCCTCGACGAGCTGCCGGAACTGTGGAACGTCCTCAGGGGCGACATGAGCCTCGTTGGCCCGCGTCCACTGCTGATGGAATACCTTCCGCTCTATTCGCGCGAGCAGGCGCGCCGTCACGATGTGCGGCCCGGCGTGACCGGGTGGGCTCAGGTTAACGGCCGCAACGCGCTGACATGGGCTGACAAGTTTCGCTACGATGTGTGGTATGTGGACCATCAGTCGTTGTGGCTGGACGTGCGCATCCTGTTCATGACCGTGCTTGCGGTCCTGTCGCGCAAAGGGATCACGGGAGACGGCGAGGCCACGGTGGGGCGCTTCGGGGGAAATGACGGTACGACCGCATGACGGGTCCTTTTTATGGCATTTACGGCGCGAGTGGTTGTGGGCGAGGCATCCTTCCGCTCGCGCGCGAGATGCTTGCCGCGGCCGGCGTGTCAGCCGATCGTCTGGTGTTCATCGACGACAAGCCGCCGGCCGAAGTGCTGAATGGCCATCGTGTTCTGACGTACCAGGCGTTCCTGGCGATTCCGGCGCCGGAGCGCTTCGCGGCGCTCGCCGTCGCCGACAGCGGCGTGCGGGAGAAACTCGCGGACAAGTGCCAAGCGGACGATGTGCAACCGTGGTCGGTGCGTGCGAGCAGTGTCGTCATCATGGACGACGTCGTTCTCGGTGACGGCGCACTTCTCAGTCCGACCGTAACCATCACATCCAACATCCGCATCGGCCGCCAGTTTCACGCCAACATCGGCAGCATCGTCGAGCATGATTGCGTCATCGGGGATTTCGTGACCTTCGCGCCCGGCGTCATCTGCAATGGAAACGTGCGCATCGAGGATCACGCCTACATCGGTGCCGGGGCAATGCTGCGCCAGGGGCGGCCGGGTGCGCCGCTGACGATCGGGCGCGGCGCGGTGGTCGGCATGGGAGCCGTGGTGACGCGCGACGTGCTACCGGGTGTAACGGTCGCCGGCAATCCGGCGCGCACATTGGACAAGGATTGACGCCGTGGTGAGCGCGCCGTTTCCGATTTGGCCGTCCTTTTCGCCGGAGGAAGCGGAGGCCGTGGCGCGCGTTCTCGCCTCGAACAAGGTGAACTATTGGACGGGAGGAGAAGGGCGCGCTTTCGAGCGTGAGTTCGCGGCGTGGTCGGGGGCGAACCATGGCATTGCTCTGTCGAACGGCACGGTTGCGCTCGAGGTTGCGTTGCGGGCGCTCGATATCGGTCCGGGAGACGAGGTGATCGTGACGCCGCGATCCTTTATCGCGTCCGTGTCGAGTGTGGTCACGGCGGGCGCGACGCCGGTGTTCGCCGACGTGGATCGCGAGACGCAGGCTCTCTCCGCGGATACGGTGGCGCCTCTTGTCACGTCCCGAACCAAAGCGATCGTCGTCGTGCACCTGGGCGGCATGCCGGCGGATATGGATCCGTTGATGGCATTGGCGCGCTCTCATGGGATCGCCATCATCGAGGATTGCGCGCAGGCGCACGGCGCGCGTTATAAGGGCCGCTCGGTTGGCGTCATCGGCGATATCGGGGCGTGGTCGTTCTGTCAGGACAAGATCATGACGACGGGCGGCGAGGGCGGCATGGTCACGACCAACGACCCGGAGCTCGCGCGTCGGATGTGGTCGTTCAAGGATCACGGCAAGAGCGAAGCGGCCATGGCTCTCGAAGAGCCGCAGGCCACTTTTCGCTGGGTGCACGAGGGGTTCGGCACCAATGGCCGGATGCTGGAGATGCAGGCGATTGTCGGCCGCATTCAGCTCGGCAAGATCGAGGCGTGGACGGCGTTGCGACGCCGCCATGCCGACGAGATCAGCGCGGCGGCGCGCGACATTTCCGGGTTGCGTGTGCCGGGCGTGCCGAACTGGGCAGAGCCGGCCGCCTATCGCTCGTACGTCTTCGTACAGCCGGACGCACTCGCCGAGGGCTGGACGCGTGACCGCATCATTCATGAGATCCGAGCGGAGGGAGTGCCGTGCTTCGTCGGGTCGTGCAGTGAGATCTATCTCGAGAAGGCGTTCGATGGCACGCCATGGCGGCCGGTACAGCGCTTGCCCGTTGCCAAGGAACTCGGAGAGACCAGTCTCGCATTTCTGGTGCACCCTTCGCTCGAGGCCGAGCACATTTCGCGCACGTGCGCCGCATTGCGCGCCGTCATGCGACGCGCCGTGCGCTAGGGCGCTGTTGCTCTCACGGCGTGGATTGCAGCGTCCTATAGAGCTTTAGAAGTTTTTCGGCTTCGCTCTGCCAGGAATAGGTGGTGGCGACTGCGTGCTGTCCAGCGGTCCCCATGGCTTGGGCGTCCTCGGGGTGATCGAGGATCCATCGCATGGCATCGGCGATGGCAGCCGGGTCGCGCGGGTCGACCAGCAGTCCGCATTGCGCTTTCGCGACGATCTCCCGCCACAGCGGAAAATCCGATGCGATGACCGGAAGGCCTGCCGCCATGTATTCGAACAGTTTGTTGGGCTGGGCTTCCAAGTGGTTGGGCGCCGGACCGAAGACCACCATTCCGGCGCGGGCAGATCCCAGAAGCTGGGCCACCGCCGGCCTTCCGACCTGGCCGTGAAAGACGACGCGGGACCAGGCCGGCCGCCGTTTGAGCTCGGTCTCGAGGGCGCTCGGTGAGATGCTGCCGGCGATGTGCAAGCGCGCGTCCGGTCGATCGGTAAGCAGGGCCACGGCGGCGACCATCTCGCGTGCGCCGCGCGCCTCGGAGAGCCCTCCAACATAAGCGAAGCTCTGGGGTCGGCTCGCGTAGGTGGTCTGTTGCGGCGAGATCATCTCCGACGGGATCGGAAAGTTCTGGACGACTGCAGTGGAGCCTGGGGGAAAGTTCGTGCCGATGTAAGGCGTGGCGACGACGAAGGCGTCGAACGACCATTTCGCAATGCGCTCGACCGCCGAGACGGCCCGGGAAACAGCGAACCTCAGCGGCGGCGCGATCCAGTGCTTGTTCATGATCTGGCGCGGAAGGTCCTCGTGCACGTCGTAGACGACCTTGCGGCCGAGGAGCTTGAGGAGCAACCCCATGGGGATCAACTCCGGATCGTGGAAGTGGACGATCTCCGGATCGATCCGCAGCGCGGTTCTCATCGCGCGCCAGTTTCCGAGCACGGCACGCGCCAAGCGCCCCCGAAAGGGTCCTATATCGATAAAGCTTACGCCGTCGGGCGCGTCGGTCTCGTCGCCCATGCCGTCGGCAACGACAAGAATCACACGCTGGCCGAGCGCGCGCAGCGATTGGGCTTCCTTGTGAAAGATCCGGACGTCGCGTCGCTGATGGACGGTCGTCACGTGAACGAAGGGTTGAGGTGTGCGCATTCCGTGCTCGTTAGCTTGCGGTGCCGCTCGGCTCCGGGCCTCCGCTGCCGATGGGTATCCGAAAACGTCATGCCGTCACAAGGGCGTTTGCTCATGCGCCCTAGGTATTAGGTGTTCCCGGCGTGGGAGCCCGAGGGACGGGTTGTCGTTGATTTTTCCATGGCGGTCCTGAATGATGGGGCGTCATTCTCAGCAGAAGGTATTTGCAGTGGCTTGGCGTCATATCTCCGCCCTCTTGCTCTCTCTATGCATGTTGACCGAATGCGCCAGCGCTGCCGATATTGGTGTTCATCCCTATCTCGGGCAGCAATCCGCCGAAGCCTTCGCGAAATCGAAAAGCTTTTCCGTGCGTGAGGATGGCGTCCTTGTCTATGACTACGGAAAAAAATACGGCGGCCTCGGCAAGTGGCCTAATCCGTATTTCATTTCCAAGTATGCGCATTTTCTTTACGGCGAATGGCTGAGAAGCAAGGACGACGACAAGAAGCGCCTCTTTCTCATTCAGGCGGATTTTCTGCTGCATTCCGCGACCAAGCGCGGGGATACGCTAGTTTGGACCTATCCCTTTCGTAACAAGGAGTACGACCTGGCGGAGGGATGGATTTCGGGGATTGGCCAATCGTGGATTGCCGGTGTGCTGGCGCGGGCGCATGCCTTGACGGGCCGCGAGGAGTTCCGCGACGCTGCCGAAAAGGCGATGGGCGTGTATCTCAAGCCTCTCGAGCAGGGCGGCGTGGCCACGCCGGTCGGCCATACGATCTGGATCGAGGAGGCGCCGGATCCCTCAGGCCATTCGTTCAAGATCCTGAACGGCCATATCTCGGGACTGGCCGGTATCCTCGATTTCTATCAGATCACCGGCGCTGCCGTGTGGAAGGATATCTTCGATCGTGGCGTCGAGGCGGTCCGCCAGGATATCGCCGACTTCGATATCGGCTATACGTCGCTCTATGCGCTGGGATATGTGCACGCGCCGTTGCGTGCGCGTCGCGACAGCTACCATTTCGGGCACATCAACCAGCTCTTGTGGCTCGCGGATACGACCGGCGACGAGATCTTCGTCAAGTGGGCTTCGCGCTTCCTGTTCAATCTCATCGATCCGATCAACAGGTCGGATTCGGCGCGATACGCGCCGATCGTGAACCGCTGCAATCTCGGAAGCGCGCTTACACATGTCGCCGCGGTCAGGGGCGAGGGCGAATTTCGCGTGTCCTGCGACGGCTGGCTCATTTTCGCGCGCGGAACCGCCACGGAGGTGGCGTTCTCGGCCACAGGCCCGGGTGCGCTCGATGTGTCCGTGTCCGATCGTTTCGGCGATTGGCGCCAAATCGGCACCATCAAGGGTAGCGGCACCGTATCTCTTCCCTTCGCGCGTTTCGTTCGCGTGTCCTTCTCCACGGACGCCGGGGCGATCTCGCTCAAGGCGACGAAGGGCCATATCCCGGCCCATCATCGATCGACCTACAGGGATGCGATGAAGGCGTTGTCCATCATCCGAAACTGATCGCCGATGTTGCGGTCGTTCGGGTCTAGGCGACGGCGGTCGCCAAGGCGGCGACGACGCGGTCCTGGTCGCTCTCCGAGAGATCAGGTCCCATGGGCAGGCTCATGACGTGCTCTGCCGCCCATGCGGAGATCGGGGTGGCGTCGCCCGGCGCCAGATCCTTGTAGGCAGGCTGCTGGTTGAGCGGCACAGGGTAGTGAACAGCGGTCGGGATGCCGGCTGCTTGCAGCTTGGCCTGCACATTCTCCCGCTGCGGCACGAGCACGGTGTACTGGGCGTATACACTCGTTCGTTCCGGCCTGAGGATGAGCGTTCTCACGCCGCTGAGAGGCTGGCCGACATCGCGGGTCTCGACCGGCTTCGCGCCGGGAACGCGTTCATGGATGAGCGTCGTATAGCGGCCGCCGATTGCGCTGCGCTGGGTGGCTTCCCAAGGGAAGCGCGTCAGCTTGGCGAGCACGATCGCGCACTGGAGCGTGTCCATACGCCCACCGACGCCGATGCGCGTGTGCACGTAGCGCTTGCTCTGGCCGTGCACGCGGATCTCGCGGCAGGCGCGCGCCAGATCATCGTCGTTGGTGAAGAGCGCGCCGCCGTCGCCGTAGCAGCCGAGGGGCTTCGACGGGAAGAAGCTCGTGCAGCCGAAGGTCGAGAGCCCGCAGCTCTGCCGCCCATCGGCCGTGGCGCCGAAGCTCTGTGCGCCGTCCTCGATCACGGGAATGTTGCCGTGGCGGGCTGCGACCGCATTGATGGCCTCGATATCCGCTACCTGACCGTAAAGGCTGACCGGAATGATGGCCTTCGTGCGCGGTGTAATCCGGGCCTCGATCAGGGCCGGATCGATGTTGGTCGTTGCGGGCTCGATATCGACGAACACGGGCGTGGCACCGAGCAGTGCGATGACCTCGACGGTGGCGACGAACGTGAAGGGCGTGGTGATGATCTCGTCACCTGGTCCGACGCCGAGCGCCATCAGCGCTATGAGAAGTGCTTCGGTTCCGCTCGCGACCGTGACGCAGTGCCTGGCGCCGACATAGGCGGCGAGTGCCGCCTCGAGCTCGGCGACCTCCGGCCCCATGATGTACTGGCCGTGTGCGAGCACGGCAGCGATGCGCCTGTCCAGATCCGGCTTGATGGCCGCTTGCTGCACCTTCAGATCGATGAACTGCATTGGATCCCTAGTCCGAATGGGGACGGCAGATGTCGTTTTCGAGAACGTAGCGCCGGCCGGTGGCCGGGCAGGTGGCTTCGCCGTTGCCCTCAGCGGGCAGGTTCAAGCGCTCGCCGTGCTCGCTCATCCAGCCGATGCGTTGAGCTGGAACGCCGATCATCAGCGCGTAGGCGGGAACGTCGCGATTGACGACGGAGCCGGCGCCGATGAAGGCAAACTCGCCGATGGTGACGCCGCAAACGATGGTGCTGTTGGCGCCGAGCGTGGCACCGCGTTTCACAAGCGTGTCCCGGTACTCGCTCTTGCGCGAGACGTGAGAGCGCGGATTGTAGACGTTGGTGAAGACCATGCTCGGGCCGCAAAACACGTCGTCCTCGAGCGTGACGTTGTCGTAGACGGAGACGTTGTTCTGGATCTTGACGTTGTTGCCGATGGTGACCTTGTTGCCCACGAAAACGTTCTGTCCGAGCGAGCAGTCGCGTCCGATGCGAGCGCCGCCGCTTACGTGGACCCAATGCCAGATGCGCGTGCCGTCGCCGATCGTGGCGCCAGCATCGACGATCGCGGTCGGGTGAACGGTTGCGGCGGTCACGACCTCAATACTCCAACGGAAGAGAGATGCGCGTGCCGTCTCGCGCCGAGAGATACATGGCGATCAGCAACTCGAGCGACTTCAAGCCTTCACGGCCGTCGGTTTCGGCTTCCGCCTCGCCCCGCAGCGTCTTGATGACGTTGTCGTAGTAGAGCGGGTGGCCGAAACCATAGACGCTGGTCGTCTCGTAGTTGGCCTGCTTTACGCTTTCGTCCTCGGGGCGCTTGTCGGCGAACTCCCAATGCTGGATCTCGTTGACAGCGAGGCCGCCGATGCGGACGGTGCCTTTTTCACCGAGGATGGTGACGCTGCCCTCGAGGTTCTTCGGATAGGTGAGCATGGTCACGTTGAGCGTTCCCACCGCTCCGCTGCGCCAGCGCAACGCCGCCACGCCCGTGTCCTCAACCTCGATATTGCGCGCCAACGTGGCGGTGAAGGCCATCACGCTTTCCACGGGGCCGATCAGCCAATCGAGCAGATCGATGTAGTGGCTGGCCTGGTTCATGAAGGCGCCGCCGTCGAACTCCCATGTGCCGCGCCACTTGGCGCTGTCGTAGTAGTCCTGTGGGCGCGTCCAGAAGACGTTGATGGCGACGGAATAGATGCGGCCGAAGCGGCCCTGCTCGATGGCGCGCTTGACGAGCTGTAGCGTGGCGTTGCGGCGGTTCTGCTTGACGACGAAGAGGTGCACGCCCGCGGCGTCGCAGGCTTCCACCATGGCGAGACCGTCTTTCCAGCGGGTCGCCATCGGCTTTTCAGTCATCACGTGGCGCCCGCTTCTCGCGACCTGAACGGCCTGGCTCGGGTGCAAGCCGCTGGGGGTCGTCAGGATGACGCAGTCGGCGGTGGTCTTCTCAAGCAACCCGGCGAGCGACGTGTGAGCGGTCGCTTTCGTGCGCTCTGTGGCGGCCTTGAGAGCGTCGGGCACAACATCGCAGACGTCGACAAGCTCGCAGCGGTCCGCATGCTTCTCGATGGCCCCGAAATGGTTGGCTGCAATTCGGCCGGCGCCGACCAATGCAAACCTCACCTTTCGTCCACTGATGGCCGGATGGGTCATGGTTGTTGCCTCTATAGCCGGAAGACCTTGAAGCCCGCGTCGGTGCAGGCATGGCGATCGAACAGACTTTTCACGTCGACGAGCAGCGGCTTTTCGCCCTGAACCAGCCGGCGCAGCTCGTCAGGCGTCATGCGGCGATATTCGTCGTGGCCGACGGCGACGATGAGCGCATCGACTGGCGCCTTGGCGGAAATCTCACCAAGGGCGATGTCGTACTCGTGCTTTACTTCGTCGGGATCTGCCTTCGGGTCGGTGACGCACACCTCGGCGCCGTGGTCGCGAAGCTCCTTCACGATGTCGACGGCTTTGGAATTGCGGATGTCCGGGCAGTTCTCCTTGAAGGTGATGCCCATGACGCCGATGCGGCTGCGCGCGACGTCAATGCCCTGCTTCAGCATGAGCTTCACGGTGTTGCGCGCCACGTAGCGGCCCATGTTGTCGTTGATGCGCCGTCCGGCGAGGATGACCTGCGGGATGTAGCCAAGCTGCTCGGCCTTGTGGGTCAGATAGTAGGGGTCGACGCCAATGCAGTGGCCGCCGACGAGGCCGGGCCGGAAGTTCAGGAAGTTCCATTTGGTGCCGGCGGCTGCCAGCACTTCGGCCGTATCGATGCCGATGCGGGCGAATACGACCGCCAGCTCGTTCATCAGTGCGATGTTGAGATCGCGCTGGGTATTCTCGATCACCTTCGAGGCTTCGGCGACCTTGATGCTGCTGGCCTTGTGGGTGCCGGCGGTGATGATCTCGCGGTAGAGCTTGTCGACTGCTTCTGCCACATCAGGCGTCGAACCGCTCGTCACCTTCTTGATGGTCGGCAGCTTGTGCTGTTTGTCGGCAGGATTGATGCGCTCCGGGCTGTAGCCGCAGAAGAAGTCCTTGTTGAAGGTGAGGCCCGATGCCCGAGCGAGGGCGGGCACGCAGACTTCCTCGGTTGCGCCGGGGTAAACCGTCGATTCGTAGATCACGACCGATCCCTTGGGCATCACGGATCCGATGGCTTCGGAAGCCTTGATGAGGGGCGTGAGATCCGGCCGGTTCGCCTCGTCAATCGGCGTCGGCACGGTGACGATGAACACCTTGCAGCGGCCGAGGTCTTTGGGGTCGCTCGTATAGGTGAGCTGACCGGCGGCGGACAGCTCGGCGTCCTCCACTTCGAGCGTGCGATCGTGACCGCTCTTAAGCTCTGCGACGCGTGCCGTGTTGATGTCGAATCCTACGACAGGGCGTTTTTTGCCGAACTCAACAGCCAGGGGCAGTCCGACATAGCCGAGGCCAATGACGGAAATTACTTCTTTGTCCAAATTCATGACGATATCGCGGTCCTCCCGCTTGGGTCCCCAAGCCCGCCTCCGAGCGCAATTTCCCGTTGCGGCAGGGCTTCATAGCAAGGGCGTGGGCCGCGATCCAGCCCCTTTGCCGTAACCCTGCGTGCGGCCTGGGGAATCGGTGGCCGGCGTCGGTTTGGTGTCGCCGGAAGATCCGAACCGCTCACGATGCGCCGAGCAAACTGCAGCCGTGATTGGTGACGAACCCATATCCCATTCTTTTGGGGACGAGGCTGGATGCTGCCCATATATTCTCGGCCGTATTCTGATAATACTGAGGCCGAGAGTCGTACGTCGTCGACGTAGCTTGAAAGACATCGTCCGTGGCGTGTGCTCCGGACGACACAGTGGGAGTTCAATTGGCTTCGCCAGCACGACGCCATCAGCTGTTCGTCGGCAGAAGTTGTACTCTCGCGAGATCATTTTGAAGAATTGTGCGGATGTAATTTTCTTTTTCCCATGTGACGGAGGCTGCTCGTCGTCAGTTTCCTCGAGTCAGATTGACACTACGATCCGCCAAAAAAGACCGTGTTTCAGTTGTGCGATGTTTTGGGGGGTAAAGATGGATCTCATCGAATTGGAGCAATTGATCAACGACGCTGGAGTCGGCGTGCTGTCCTTCGAAGATCTGCAGATGTTTACTTTGATTAATGTCGATAGCGATTCCGGCGCTGCTGTGCTCGATCGATGGGCGGAGGAGAACGGCTTCCGTTTGTTCGTGGATCGCGCCAACGAGATGATCAGAGTCAAAAAGACCAGCCGGGCCTGAGCTGCTCCGGCGGGTCGCCTGCCCGATAAAGCGTTTGCAATCCGTGCGGAGGATGTTGCATCTTTGCGCGGCCGGCGTACGGCCGATGCCAAGTGGCCGCTGTCCTGATGGGACCGGCGGATGCGACTTGATCTTCAGCGGCTCGCACCGGTTTGTCTTCACATCCGTGCAGCGGGGATCATCGAACCCGATGATCCGGGTGGATGGTTTTGACAGACATGGCGCAATCGCCGGGCTCCGGTCCCGTTCTCGTAACAGGCGTTGCCGGGTTTATCGGCTTTCATGTGGTTTGCGCTCTCCTGGACCGCGGGAGCCAAGTCTACGGCATCGATAACCTCAACGACTATTACGACCTGGCGCTCAAGGAGGCGCGTCTCGCGCAGCTTTCGGGGCGCAACGGGTTCTCCTTCGAAAAGATCGATATCGCCGCGCGGGACGACATGTCCGAGCTGTTCGCGCGGCTGAAGCCGGCTTACGTCATCCACCTCGCTGCTCAAGCCGGTGTGCGCTACTCGATCATCAATCCGCATTCCTATGCAGATGCCAATCTCGTCGGGTTTCTGAACGTTCTGGAGGGGTGCCGGCACAACGGTGTCCGGCATCTCACATACGCTTCTTCGAGTTCCGTCTACGGCGCCAATACGAGCATGCCGTTCTCGGTGCACCAGAACGTCGATCATCCCGTCAGCCTCTATGCGGCGTCAAAGAAAGCCAACGAGCTGATGGCGCATAGCTACAGCCACCTCTACGGACTGCCGACCACCGGTCTCAGGTTTTTTACTGTCTATGGCCCCTGGGGTCGTCCGGATATGGCGCTTTTCCTGTTCACGAAAGCGATCCTCGAAGGGAAGCCGATCGACGTCTTCAATCACGGCAAGATGCGGCGGGATTTCACGTACATCGATGACATCGTCGAGGGCGTGCTGAGGACGAGCGATACGATCCCGGATGCGAACCCGCATTGGGATGGTGAAGAGCCCGATCCGGGCACGAGCTCCGCGCCTTATCGGATCTACAACATCGGCAACAACAACTCCGTCGAACTCATGAGCCTGATCGGCTGCCTCGAGGCGGAGCTCGGCCGGGAGGCGCAGAAAGTCATGCTGCCGTTGCAGCCGGGAGATGTGCCGGAAACGTGCGCAGATGTGGACGATCTCGTGCGCGACGTGGGCTTCAAGCCGCAAACGCCGATCGAGGAGGGCGTGCGCCGGTTCGTCAAATGGTATCGCGACTACTATCGCGTTTGACCCGGCGTCTAATCTTGGCAGCTAAAATCGGCCATGGAGCGAATACTTTCCGGGGCAGGACGCGCGAGTCTGACCGTCCTCGTAGCGAACCTTTACAGTTTCATTCAACTAGTTGACATTCCTGCATCTCACCTAATAGGACTTCGTCAGTGCGCTGCACTTGCAACCATTGGTCTTGAAGGAAAGGCTGTGGGCAAGCGGCGACTCTCGCTGGCCAAACCATTCTGTGCGGATTGGCGCGGGGACGGGGGACGTGGAGTATTAGATGGACGGCCTGCGAGTGCTCGTGCTTTCGCACATGTATCCGCGCGAATATTACCCAGCGGGTGGGGTTTTTGTTCAAGAACAAGCCAAAGCTCTCATAAGGCGAGGCGCAAGTGTTGCAGTTCTGAGTGGCGAGCCGTTCTGGATATCGACATATGATTTCCGGAAGGTGTCGCGGGCTCTTCAAGCTTATTTGGAAGAACCATTTCGTTGGCGGGTGAGAGAGGGCGTTCCAATCGTCTACTTCCCTTACTGCGTAGGCGGTTACTTTCGTCATCCCCTTCATGCGCTGAGTTATTGGCACGGGGTCCGACGCGTCATCGAGATGATAAGGGCTCGATTTCCGTTCGATATCGTTCACGCCCACACATCTTTTCTGGACGGGTACTCGGCAATAAAACTCGGGAAGAAATTCGGCCGCAGGGTTGTCTTGACCGAGCACATGGGCCCATTTTCTCTACTCACGCGCAATGGGATCCTGAAACATTTCACGAGAAAGTCTGTTCGTTCAGCCGACCGTGTTCTCGCAGTGAGCCACGCCCTCAAAAGGGACATGCTGGCCGAGCTTGGATCGGACGCCGAGCAGGTGCAAATTCTCGGCAACGGGTTCGACCCGCAGATTTTTCAACTCCGGACTCATCCCGTCCGGGTCCATCGCCCGGCACAGATGCTTTGGCTCGCCGGCGCGGGAGGCGAAGTCAAGGGCGGGAAAAGGCTGGTTGCAGCTTTCGCTGCTGCACTCAAACAAGGAGCATCGGTTGAATTAAGTGTTCTTGGATCGCCGTCCGTGCATCGGGAGGTCGCTGTCGAATTTGAAAAGCTGGGAGGAGCCGCGGGTACCATTCATTTCCTTCCCATGGCTGATAGGAAAGGTATTTCAGCGGCGATTTCCGATCACGATTTTATCGTTGTGGCGAGCTACAAGGAAACCTTCAGCTTGTCCGGGCTCGAGTCTCTGGCGTGCGGGCGCCCTGTGTTGACAACGACTTGCGGGGGCCCCGAGGATTACGTGGTGTCAGGGCACAACGGCATGATTGTCGGCAACACCGAAGGCGGCCTGCTCGACGGAATACTAAGAATGAGCCAGACCTATTCTGGCTATGATGGGCGCTCGATCGCAGAGGAGGTCTTGCAGAGTCGCACTTGGGACGCGGTTGCTGAGCGTCTATTCCAGATCTACGCTGAGTTGTTATTGTCGTAATGCCACGGTCTGCAGAACGGTCCGATAGGTGTCGCTTGAAGGTCCTAATGATCACGACCGATCACCTCATGATCGATCGGCGAATCCTTCAAGAAGCAGAAAGCCTGCGAGACGCGGGTTTCGTTGTCGAGATTCTTGCTGGCTTCGAATGCGCGCAGAGTTCCGGCTATGACCATCACGGCATCCCAATCTCCCGCTTTGTGTTCGATTGGAGCGATGCCCGCGTCGCCCGCATCTTACACTCTATTACCGCGCGAACCGCTTGGTGGTGGCCATATCTCTGGCGCGGTACGCGTCGGGCGGTCTCGTTGGCGACGGGCATCTCAAGCTTTGAACACTTTGTCCTGAGCCACGTCATGCGGCGAGAGTTCGACATTCTCCACGTGCATGATTTTCCGTTGTTGCGCGTTGGGGCGGAGGTCAAAAAGCGGCGTGGGTGTGCCCTTGTCTACGATGCTCACGAACTTTATCATGCGCAAGCCCAGCTTCCATCTGCCATCCGCCGACGGTATCGGCGCTTGGAGCGCAAGTTCATAGGGGCTGCGGACCTATCGATAACGGTGAACCCCTACATTGCGGGCATCATGGCGCGCGACTATGCATGCAAGGCGCCGATGGTCATTTTAAACGCGGCTCCTCAAGCTCCCAAAATCGGCAAGCGAGATGCCGAGTTGAGGCAGCACTTCGGAATTCGGTCTACCGATCGTGTCGTGCTCTATCAGGGCTGGATGTCACCTGAGCGCGGTATCGACGTTCTCGTGAAGTCGGCCAGGCATTTTCCCGATGACGTCCGATTGGTGCTTGTCGGCTACGGTGCTTGCGAAGCGGATTTGGTGTCGATCAGTCGACAACAAGGAACGGACGACGGGCGCGTTCTATTTTTGGGGCGAATGGAACCGAAGGAGTTGTCGGTTCTCACGGCGCAGGCCGATCTGGGGATCATTCCCTACAAAGCCGTCGATCTGAACCATCTCTATTGCAGTCCCAACAAGCTTTTCGAATATGCGGTCGCCGAGCTTCCGTTCCTGGCCAACGATCTGCCCTACCTGAGAGAAGTCGTCGATACGTACGGCTTCGGAGCTATCGCTGATCTCAGCACGCCTGAATCAGCGGCGGCCGCGATCGTCAATGTGGTGAGGGACGATCAGCGCATTTCCGAGCTGCGTGCCGCCGCCCGGCGTGCGGCAGAGCTGTTAAATTGGGGCGTGGAAGGTCGAAAGCTTGTTACGGCGTACGGCAATATTCGGCGTGGCGAGCGGGTGCACTGATGCGGCATATGATTATGGCGATCGCGATGCCCTTTCGGCTCATTTGGGACAAGCGCGGAGTTGTGGTCGCCACAAGTCTTCACGACTTGCGCCAAAGGTATCAAGCCAGCACGTTCGGATTGCTGTGGACGTTCCTCTTTCCGCTGATTTTTTTGGGACTTTATAGTCTGGTTTTTACGCTCATTCTGCAAGTTCGCGTGCCGGAAAAGAGCTCATTCGAGTACACTCTTATTATTTTCTCGGGACTCATTCCGTTTCTTGGGTTTACGGAGTCTCTTTCCTCGGGCGTAGGCAGCCTGATAGAGAATAGGTCGTTCTTGAAGGGCGCGATATTCCCTGTCGAGCTCATCGCAGTAAAAACGGTGATCGTGTCCTCCGTGACGATGGTGGTCGGTCTTTGCATTTTGATCTTGATTTTGGGCGTTCGCGGCGAGTTGCACCTTTCGATCGTCGCGCTGCCTTTTGCCATTGCAATACAATGGCTCTTTTCGATAGGTCTGGTGTGGGCGCTGTCGATCTTGAACGTATTTTTTCGCGATCTCGGCAATCTGGTGTCGCCGCTCATCCTGTTTTTGATGCTCGTGTCCCCTATCGGCTATACCAAGGACATGGTGCCGGACAGCATGATGCCTATTCTTGCGGTGAATCCCTTATATTACATGATTTCGATTTATCGCGACGTGATCCACCACGGGGTCATACCTTGGGAGTACGGCTTCCTGTTTGGGTCATTCTCACTGCTATTATTTGTTGCCGGCTTCCATCTCATTTCCCGATTGAAGACGCTGGCGGCAGATTATGTCTGACAATGCCATAGCGATGCGCGGCTTGGGCAAGCGATACCGCTTGTTTCGATCTCAGGGCTGGCGCGTTGCGGAAGCGTTGGGCTTGCCAGTACCCAACAACGTGAGCTCGGATTTCTGGGCTCTCAAGGACATTGATCTGGTGGTCCGGCGGGGAGAGCGCGTCGGCCTCATCGGGCGCAACGGCGCCGGCAAAAGCACGCTACTGAAGATTGTCGCAGGTTTGGTGCGTCCAACTTGCGGCGAGTTTCAGGCCAATGGCCGCGTGACAGCCCTGATGGAACTGGGAACGGGTTTCCATCCCGATCTTACGGGACTGCAGAATGTAAGGGCAGCGCTGGCTTATCTGGGCGTAACCGGGGCTGCAGCGCAGGTCAAAACCCGGGAGGTGCTGGAGTTCGCGGAGTTGGGCGAGTTCATCGAGCAGCCGTTCCGCACGTATTCCTCGGGCATGCAGGCCCGATTGGCCTTTACCGTTGCCACGACTATTGAGCCTGAGATCCTCATCGTCGACGAGATACTTGGTGCCGGTGACGCGTATTTTTCACTCAAGGCCGTGGCCCGGATGAGGGCCTTGACCGACAATGGAATAACGCTGCTGTTCGTTTCCCATGATCTGGCCTCAGTCCAGATGATGTGCGATCGCGCGATATGGATTGATCGGGGTCGAATTGTCGATGAGGGCGATACGTTGAGCGTGTGCAAGGCGTACGTCGCCGCCACGCGGAAACAGGAGAACATTCGCCTTCAAGCATCGGAAACGGGTTTTGGGCATGGCATACCTCAATCAGATGGAGAATTCATAACCCTTACCGGGCGGCTTGTGACGGGCGCACCTTCTCCGCCGAAGGGAAGGCATCCGATCAGGTCGCTGAGGCTGCTGCACAACGACGAGGAAAGAGCGAGCGTTCGCTTAGGCGATGCCCGCGACAACGATCCCGAGGAGGACCTCCACGCGATAGCCGTGTCAGGTTACACAAATTGGTCTGCGTCCCAGTCCTCGAACGACAGCCCGTCGTGGAGAGAATTTAGGGATGAGGGGGGCGCGTACCATCACGCACCGTTTGCCATAAGGTTGCCGAAGCTGCTCAACAACTACAGGGCATTGACAGTCGAAATTGAGCACGGCGCCACGATCGATGATCAAGTTCGCATAGAATTCTCGACGGGCGAGGCGTATTTTTGCGCTGGCGTCCTGGCGCCTACGGAGGCCGGGAATTGGCGGGTCGAGACGTTCCATCTCCCTGAGCAATTGGCTGAGGTGTTTGGGCCTCCCCATGCTCCTTCCCCACACCCTGAAGACAATTTGGTCGAAGGCGATGCTTACGGAGAGGGGGCGGTTCAGATCGGAAGTGTCCGGTTCTTCGCGCCGGATGATGCGAGTAAGAGCGAGCAAAGAGTTGTTGTTTGTGGCGAACCTCTGTCAATCGAGGTTCAGTGGACGGCCGAGGAACGGATTGTCCATTGCCGCCTGGTGGTCGCCATCTACACAATGGACGGCCGCTGTGCCGCACAACTCATCAGTCCGGTGTCATCGAGAGACCGCGGGCCCCATCTCGATCGGGTCGATCTCAAGCCTGTACGCCTCGGTCCGAAAGACTATATTATTTCGGTTGGCATCTTCCGTAATCTGCAAAACGAACATCGAAACGGAACAGAGCCATTGCACGTTTTGGATCGGCGATTTCGTTTGAAAGTTGTCCAGCCGCCGGATTTTTTCACGGAGACCGGCGATTACTTGCACGAGGCCAACTGGAGGCGACTTTCCTGAATGAACTCGAGCACCTACTATGAGCAGTCCAGTCTGTGGGACGACGCCCAGGTCGACTCCTCCAGCGTGGAGATGCGCGACAAGGTGATCGGCCTTCTGCCGGCAGGCGCTCAAAGCATTCTCGACGCGGGCTGCGGCAACGGCTTCATAACGAATATCCTTCCCTCCGATCGCCGCGTGGTCGGCTGCGACATCTCAGAAGAAGCCCTCAAGCACGTCCGCCGCGAGACGCGCATATCAAGCCTGCATGATCTTCCATTTGAAGATGAAGAATTCGACTTGGTGTTGGCAACCGACGTGCTGGAGCACCTTCCGGACGCCATGTACGGGAAGGCTCTCGATGAACTGTTCAGGGTTTCTTCGCGTTGGCTGCTGGTCGCGGTTCCGTACGATGAAATCCTCGACGTAGCGACCGTCGAGTGTTCGGGTTGCGGTCATTGCTATCACGTCCACTGGCATCAGCGCGCATTCTCCGCGGCCAGCGTCGCCCGCTTGTGGGAAGGGCGTGCCGGTGTGGCAGCTCACGCATTCTGCGGCAGACGATGGGTCTTCAGCTCGGAGCAAGTGGTTGCGCTGCTTCATCTCGCCAATGGACGAAACTATGCCTTTGAGCATGCACTATGTCCGCGTTGCGGAACTGCCCATCGCCCTTCTCCGGCCCGCATGGATGGCGCGATAGAGCGCCTGTTCGAGGCCATGCACTATGGTCTTGCAATCGAAGGACGCATCAAGTGGCCGAAGCGTTCCGAGATTGTCGTGCTGTTCGACAAGCAGTTGTCGTCCCGGGCGCCAATGTTGGCGGAAGAGGACGCTTCGGCTCCACCGCATGAGCCCCAGCAAGCGTTGGCGGTCTCTGCTTTGCCCGTACTCGTCGATCCTGACGCTTATGGGCGTGACGTGCGCGTAATCTCGGAGCCATCAGGCTCGACAGTCTTCCTGCTTCCGCGGCTACCACGAAGATTTCGCGTGACGCCCAACGCTGATGCTGCTGCGTACGATTTTCTTTCGCAGGAGAGCATTGCTCTGCGATGGGACGACGATGGCTGGGCCACCCTGCCCGCGCTCGCTCCGGCGAAATTCGGCTTTGCTGTTCGTGTTCACTCTCCCCTGCACGACATCAAGCAGGTCGAACTTGAAGGAGAAGGAGACGCGGTCTGGAGAAGGCTCGCCAAACCTTCCGCTTCTATAGGGGCGCAAGAAGTCATGCGTGTTGAATCGCTGAGCGAGCTTGCGAACTTGCTCGAGGAAAAGCGTGCTCGGGCTGAAACGCGCACCGGCGAGCTGCTAGAGACAAATGAGTCCCTGGAGACGGCGAGGGCCGCTGGCGAGCGGCGCATCCACGAGTTGCTGGCTTTGACCCAAAGGCTTGAAACGTGTCGCGCGTCTCACGAAGAGCAAATTTTTCGGCTGGAGCAGCAAGTCGGATCTTATGAGGCCCGTCAACAGAGTGATGGAGCACGCATTGCCGACTTACTGGCGCTGAGCGAAGATCTCGAGGCGCGTCGTTCAGACTATGAGCTGCGCATTGCGCAACTCATGCAAGAGAACCGAACGCTGGAAGAAAAGCGTTCAAACGCAGAGGAAAAGTATCTCAAGGCACTTAGTGAGCGCGACCGCTCGTCTTGAGCATCGGAGATGCGGACCCATCACATGGGTTGTGACGCCACGAAAGGATCTTGTGTCGGCTGCTTTCGGCGGTGTCGGCGCCGCTTGACCGGCGACGGAATACTTCACAGGTTGCCAGGTACAAACCGTGGCCGCCACCACCCCTAAGCGCGAGCCGCAGGCCTGGGCAACGGAATTGGAGCGTGGCCCCGTTCGCCCTTGAACAGGTCTACGGAGAGAGCCGACTCCCCCACCTTGTTTGCAAGGTAACCAAACCAATCTCTCTGAAACACGAAGGCTGCGGCGTTGCGCAGTTCATCGCCACCCGCTCTGGATAGAATTGCCAATGTCCGGCTCGCTTCGAGTGCTTCCCGAACCTTCGGAGCCGATTGGTCAATGCCTTCGGTCGATAGCGTCGACCACAGAATGCCAGCCTGAAACCCGGCGTTCCATTCATCGGGGTGCGTACGGAACAAACTCGCGGTGAGCACGAGGAACCGGTCTCTCGGCAAAGTCGTCAGCTCTTCCCAACCCCAAGCTTGAACGACTCCGATGCTTTTGGCGTCCACGAGGCCTTCAGACCCTGCCTGAAGCAGGCCTAACGTTGCCCCATTGTAGTAGCCCAGCAAATAGGGATCGTCCCAGTCGCCTGGTGACGCTTGGATCGCATGGTGGGCCAGGAGATATTTTGCCTGTTCGATCAATGGCCGGATCTGCATCCGGCACTTGGCTTCCCGCAAGAATCTGAACATCGCGCGATCCATGGTTTTCGTCAGCTTAGAGATTGGCGCCGCAGCGACTGATCGGCAAATGTCCCGAGCGACAAATCCACAGAATACAGATCGGTGATCAATGTTCGGCAAGGTCGCCACTCAACTCCTGTGTACGCGAGAAGTATTTGCCTATTGCCTTGCTGCGAGCGTCTCTGAAATAGCTCGGAGCGGGATCTGCTCGTTACCGACACCGAGAATGGCCGGCTCGAGACGACGTTCGATGTCATCGGCGAGAGGTGCAGCGCTTGCCATCGCACATGCGGATGCGCACACGCAAATGAGCAGGGATAGATCGGTTGATCTCTTCCGTGCCTTGGCCAAGTGCATCGCAAACGATCCTATTTCAGTGGTGCCTGAGCGCACGGGTGGGCCTTTTGCCGAAAAGCCATTATGGCACTATGCATATGGCATCCGTCGAAGGTCATCGATGCGGAACTCCAGCTTCCGCCGTGCAATAGGGGGCGATCCGAGAATAACCTTGACGGCTGCCGCGCCGGCGGTCCACTTGCGGGCCGGCGCAGGTTGAGATTTTATGCTCAGCCAAATGGGGGCGAGGACCAAAATTCGCGCAGATATTCAGGCGCTCCGCGGGATCGCGGTCGGCCTCGTCGTGCTGGACCATTTCAAGATCGGCCCGTTTCACCAGGGCTTTCTCGGCGTCGATATATTCTTTGTCATATCCGGATTCTTGATCACCAGGATTGTCACGAGCGAGATCGACGCCGGTAAATTTTCGTTCGCGGAGTTCTATAGCCGCCGTGCCAAACGCCTTCTGCCCGCGGTGTATGTCACGATCATCCTGACGTCCGTCGCCTCGATCTGGTTTCTCGATTCCGTCGAGATGGCGTCTCTCACGGCTCAAACATGGGGCGCGATCACATACACTATCAACTTCGTGCTCTGGAGCCAGGTCGGCTACTTCGACGTTGCCGCCGGTCTCAAGCCACTGCTCCATCTCTGGTCGCTCGCGGTCGAAGAGCAGTTTTACATCATATTTCCAGCTTTCCTGGTTCTGGTTCCCAAGAGGCATCGGCACCGCGCGATTGCGCTTGCGGCAGCCTTGAGCTTCATCGCCTGCCTCTGCGTCGTATCGTTCAGTCCAACGACCGCGTTCTATCTGCTCCCGACGCGAGCATGGGAATTGATGCTGGGTGCATTCGGCGCCCTCATTGCCACGCGGCCCAGGTGGACGTCCGTGGCCTACTGGCCAGCCCTCGGTGTCCTTGTTGCGGTGCCGATCGTCGGCACAGGCATGCCGCACCCGGGCATCGACGCCGCTCTCGTATGCCTCGCGACCCTGGTCATCATCCTGGCGGAGAGGGGGAAAATCGTCGAGACCTATCCGAGCAGAATGACCCTCCAGAAGCTGGGCGACATCTCATACTCGCTCTATCTCGTTCATTGGCCGGTTGTCGCTTTCCTGAACAACGCGTTTGGCATGGAGCCCCCGATTGCAATTCGAGCCTCGGGCCTGGTGGTGTCGATCGCGCTGGCGACCGGCCTCCATTTGGCAGTTGAGGAGCCAGGCAGACGGCTGAGTCTGCGGCGACTGCGCCTTGCTTCTACGGCCATGCTGATTGGCTTGATGGCGGCGGCTGTCCAGATTGCGGCGCAAGCATATGCCCGTGGACGCGTAGATCTGGCGCACCTCAAGCGACCCAATTACGGGCTTGATATTGCGTGCGACAATTACATCTTTGAAAACCGAAATGAGTGTCGAACATCGGCCGCGCCGACGGCGCTGATCTGGGGCGATTCATACGCGATGGCGGTCGCCTCCGGCGCGAGGTATCATCTGCCCGACGGACTCGTGCAGGCGACATATAGCGCATGCCCGCCGTTCATTGGATATGCGCCGTACGCGCCAGCGCGCGATGACGCCGATCTCGTCTCGAAATATTGCATTGCCTTCAACGATGGCGTCGAGAAGTTCGTGCTTCAGGAGCGCTCGATCCGAACCGTGATCATCGCTGCTTCCTTCTGGCAATACACCGTTCCCGGCTTCAAGATGATGCGCCGCGACGGCGCCGGAACCGCGCGTGTTGAAGCATCCGATCTCGATACGACGGAAAGAATTCTGGTCGACGAGATTCATCGCTTGCGCCTTGCGGGCAAGCACGTGGTCGTTGTTGCGCCTCCGCCCGGAGTCGATGAGGAGAACCTTGTCTGCAACGAACGTCTGGCGACGAAGCGAGTGGCGTCCTACGCCAATCAATGCGAGCAGTCGGCCGAATTGTATTTCGCCGGCTCAGTCGGAGTCGGCCGCCTCATGGATTCGGCTTCGAAAGCCGGAGCCGCGGTTGTCAGGCTTTCCGACGTTACGTGTAACGAGACGGTCTGCCACACTCTCATTGATGGCGTCATTCTCTATCGAGACAGCGGTCATCTCAGCTACGACGGCGCGAAGAAGGTTTTCGACATTCTCAGCGAGGCAGGTCGCTTACCGCCTCCTTTTCGATGATCGGACGTTTCGGATGCTGCATGTGTGCAATGCGCGTTCGCCAGCCGCACCTCTGCGCTGCAGTTTGTCGCGATGATTGCGGACGAGCTTCACGGCTCGGGGTGCGCGGCGAGCTTCGGATTAGCTGAAACGCTGCCAGGTGACGGTCACCTTGGTGCCCACCGGAACGCGCGGATAAAGGTCTAGCACATCCTCGTTATACATGCGGATGCAGCCCTTGGAGGCGGCGGTGCCGATGGTCCAGGGGGCGTCGGTGCCGTGGATGCGGTACGCCGACGAGCCGAGGTAGAGGGCGCGCACGCCGAGCGGGTTCATGGGATGGCCACCCGGCACCCAGCTTGGGAGCCGCGGGTTCTCGCGCAACATGGTCGGCGTCGGGGTCCAAGCCGGGTTGACGCGCTTGTCGGAGACGCTCGTCACGCCGGCCCAGCGGCTTTGCTCTCTCGGCACGGCGATGGGATAGCTGATCGCTTCGCCTTTCTTATGAATCCAGTAGAGCTTGCGGTCACCGAACGAGACGATGATCTGGCGCGGGGTATATTTCGAGCTGAAGCTGATCACGGAGCGCGATCCGCCATCCCACAGGAAGGAGAAGAGGTCTTCCTGTGCGCACGCCTTGAGCGGAGCAATCGCGGCAAAAATCGTCGCCAAAAGGGCGAGCGCGATCCCGCGACTAGGCTCCAGCTTACGCGCACTGCGCTTGATGGAACGCTCGATCGTCATGCGAGAAGCCCCCAGAATTTTCGATTGCGTCGTTGGCGGTAAGGTGCATTCGACGCCCGTCCCGCGCAAGCTCGGGCTGTTCCGTAACGCGACGAGACGGTTAATAACTGTTGCCTTTCTGCATCGCTCGCTTTGAGACAAACAAGCAATTGCGCTTCAAAAAAGGCGCGGCTCCTGAGGGTCAATGTCGTCGGTACCGATCTCGCGCCTCAACCAGCGCTCGATGACGGCTGCGACGTAATCCTGCTCGGCCGAGTCGAGGGGCGCGCCACGGGCGATTCCATGCCATTTCGAGAGGCATCCGCGGCAGCAGGTGGCGGTGGCGTGTTGGGCGACGAACACCGGGTGACCGCGAAACGGAGTCTGCTTGCCATCGCGTGCGGGTTCGGCTGGACCAAGGCGCTGGCCGATAAATCCGCGGGCGTGGGCGAGAACCGTGTCCAAACCCTTCGCCGCCACGTAGGCGCGGTCATTTTCCGAGAGCGTGAAACGACGACGAAACGCCGATCTGGAAAGTGCCGTCAGCACATCGTCGATATTCTTCATCGGACGCTCAGGCGCTGTGACGGGGAACGGCGAGGCGCTGCGGAAACCCGATCGATACTTTAAGGCCCGGCTGGTTGTCCGCCAGGGTGGCGCTCGCGCCGTGAAGATCGGCGATGGCGCGTACGAGGCTCAAGCCGAGGCCGTGCCCGGGGCTCGAACGTTCGCGTTCGAGGCGATAGAACCTGCGGAATACGTTCTCGCGCTCGTGCTCGGGGATCCCGGGACCGTTGTCGGCGATGCTGGCGACGGGGCCACGCGTCGATCCGGAGAGCGTCAGCTCGATCGATGTGCCGGCCGGACAATGCTGGAGCGCGTTCTCGATGAGATTGGCGAAGAGCTGCACCAGAAGCTCGTGATCGCCGCGCACGACGAGTGAGGATGCCTGCGTTGCGTTCCAGACCAGCGAAAAGCCGCTGTCCTCTATGACGGGGGCATAGGCTTCGACGGTGTCGGACAGGGCCTTGGCGAGATCGATATCGACGAAGCGGGCGCGTCTGTCGCCGGCCTCGAGCTGGCCGATATTGAGCAGCGCTTCGAACGTCGATACGATGCTGTCGACCTCCCCGATGGCGTCCTCAAGCACCTCCTTGATGTCCGGATTTTTATCGGCGATCTCGTTTGCGCTTTCGAGCTGCTGGCGCAAGCGCGTCATGGGGCGTTTCAAATCGTGGGCGATGTCGGTCGAGGATTGGTTGGCGTTCTGGACCAGCCGTTCGAGCTGAGTCAGCATGGCATTGATGCGCTCGGCCACCTCGTCGAGGTCGTGATGGGGGAGCTGGACAACGGGAATGCGGCGGTCGAGCTCTCCGGCGGAGACGGCCGACAATGTGCCGGCGATGTCGTCGATGCGCCTCTGGGCGCCGCGGGCGAGGTAGATGCCCGATCCTACGCCAAGAATGGCCGTTGCAAGAAGTCCCCATCCCAGCGAGCGCGTGAGGATGAGGCGCGCCTGACGCACCTCGCGATCCGAACGGCCGATCAGCAGCATGCCTTTGGAGACGGGAGTCCAAACGGCGAAAAAGCGGTCGCGGCCGGTGCCGTCGTCGGCAATGTCCGGCAGCTTGGACCGCTTCAGCTCCCGCCATCCTTCAAAGGGGTGCTCGGTGCGGATGTTGCCGGCCACAAAGGCACCTTTCGCATCGACGACGGCGAAGATGCTGTCGGCATCGCGCACGGATTCGGCCTCGTCGGTGACGACGCTTACGAGCTCGTCGAAGCCATAGCGGCGGTCGATGGCGAGGAGCGCGTCACGCGTGTTGATGACGCGGGCGCGTGCGCCGTCCTCGATGCCATCTGCAAGGCGTACGATGAGGACAGCGAAGAGCGCAGAGACGGCCACCGTGATGATTAGCGTGAATGCGAGCGCAGAGCGGACCTGCGTGCGCCTGAACAGGTCACGGACTGTCATGGATGGAGTAGCCGCTGCCGCGAACCGTATGGATCAGCGCCTTTGCAAATGGCCGGTCTATTTTTGCGCGCAGGCGCGAGATGTGCGTTTCGACGACGCTGGTCCGCGGATCGAAGTGAAATCCCCAGACGCGCTCGAGCAGCATGGTGCGGGTGACGATGCGGCCCTTGTTGCGCATCAGCGTTTCGAGGAGGACGAATTCCTTGGGTTGCAGCTCTATGCGCTCGTGCCCGCGGGTGACCTTGCGGTTCTCGATGTCGAGCTCGAGATCGCCGGCGCGCAGGATGTCGCCGTCCGAACGCAGAGGCGAGCGGCGGCCGAGCGCGTTGACGCGCGCCAGAAGCTCGGCGAAGGCGAACGGCTTTACGAGGTAGTCGTCGCCGCCGACGTCGAGGCCTTGCACGCGGTCGTTGACGCCGCCGAGCGACGTCAGGAAGAGGATCGAAACGCGGCTGCCGGCGGTCCTCAGCGTGCGTGCAAGGGAAAGCCCGTCCAATCCGGGCAGCATGCGGTCGAGAATGACGATGTCGTAGTCCTCGCGGATCGCGAGGGCGAGCCCGTCTTTACCATCCGCCACGACGTCGATGGTATGCCCGGCTTGGACGAGGCCTTTGGCGATGAATTTCGCGGTCTCCTTGTCGTCCTCGACGAGCAGCAGGCGCATGCCTTGGCTCCCTTCAGGCCCATGATCCGGTTTATCGGTCTATAGCACCAAAATCACGCCCCGAGATCGGATGGCGAAGGTGAAAAGAGCCCGAACGCACGAGGCGTTCGGGCTCCAGATACCCAGCAAGGGGTGGGTACCAACCAGGGACAGCCCTTGAGGGGGGACCATTGTTCAGGAGCTGGCTGTGAGCGCCGCGAGCGACGCACACTCTCATTGACTGTCCGAGTCGCACCCTAGGCACGCAAGATTACCTGCGCATGTCCGCTTCCTTACAATTGCGGTAAGCATCAACAGGCGACGGAATTCACCCGAGCGGGGACGCGGACCTTCGAGGTCAGGATGCGCCCTGTGTCTTCAAATAGTCGATGATCAGTTTTCTCTGATCGGCGTCCTTGATACCGCCGAACGGCGTCATGGTGGTATTCGACGCTAGGGCCTTGGGGTCGGTCAGGAATTTGTCGAGGGTTGCCTCGTCCCATTTGATCTCGGGCGTCAGGCCTCCGGAGTAATTGGCAAAACCTTTTACTTGTCCCGCGGATGCGCCGAAAATGCCATGCAGCGTTGGACCCAGGCGATTGTCTTCGGGTTTCACGGAGTGGCAGCTGCGGCAGTGGGTGTTGAATGCGACCTGCCCGGCGTCTTCGCCGTTGTCAGTCGGAGCAGCGCCTCCAGCCGCCGCCGGCAGCGGGAGGAGTGCGAGACATCCTGCGGCTACAGCCGAACGAACGGCGTGGTGCTTAGTCGTGTGATGTTTCATTCGCGGCGTCCTTTTCTAAGAGAGGAGCTTGGCGCTGAAACGCTACCGTCCGGGACCAGTTCCCGGGAACCGATTACCGAGGTGGACGGGTAACCCGGGTCTTCGCGAAGCGCGCGGACATCAAATGCGGGCGAATGTCCTGGCCGGCTGGCAGGTATATTTCGAGACGTAGAAGTTTGGATGCGTCTCGACCCATTTCGCGCCTTCGACTTGAGAGGCGATGAGGCACCCCATCAATCCGACATGCTGTTCGAGAGGAATGGGGTTGGCTTCGCGACACGCGGCGCCGGCTACAACCGAGCAGACCGTGAAAATGAGCTCATACATCAGACGGCTCCGGTTTTGTTGTTCTTCTTGTCTTAAGAATTCCGAACGCTGATGTTTGTTCCGAGGCCCGAAAACGCGCGCCGCGTGCAATTGATGGAACGCGCCACGCGGATGACCGGTTGTTTGCAAAGGAGAACGTTGCAAACGGAGGCGTAGGTGATGCGCACCGACAAGTCGTTATGGCTCTATCGATCGACGCCGGCGCACGTTGCGCTAGGA
>NZ_CADEFI010000004.1:14775-28667 GCF_902826555.1 uncultured Hyphomicrobium sp. | reverse complement strand
ATCGCGTTTGCTCAGACGCCGCCGAAACCTTTGCCGCCATCGCCGCCGGAGGTGATGGAGCCACCGGGCGAGAGCGCGGCACCGACACCGGATCCGAGCACGGGCAATGAAAAGCCCAAGGAACCGCTGTCCAAGGAGCTGCAGCAAGGTGAAGGCGTGATCGAACCACCGCGCGGCGCGGATCCCGATATCGAGAAAAAGCCGCCCCAGGACTTCGAGTCGAAAACTCCCGTCATCCCTCCTCCCGGCGAGGCCGGCGGAAATCCGGACGTTCAACCCAAATAGCCAAGAAAAAACGCGGGGCCAAATGGCCCCGCGCTCGTGTCTGTCGATTTGTGCTCACGTGACTTACGCGCGCCATCAACCCCAGCGTGAGCGGGCCTCTTCGGCCGGCTGGGCGAGGTGGACGCGCTGGTCGATCCGGTCGACCCAGGCCATCGGTATGTAGTGATGCTCACCGCCTGCGGCCGGGTCGCTCTTCGTCAGCTTGATGATGTTGGGGCCTTCGCAGTGGTCGACGGTGCCAACGTGCTGGCCGTCGGAGCCGACGACCTCCATGTGCTCTCTGATCTCGTTTGCGTCGATCATTGGCTTTCCTCCTTCCTTCTGCCGTGGACGCGGCGGCCCTCTGTGACCGCTCATCCGCCTTGCTTTTTGTTCCCCTTGTGGGTTGCTCCTGATCCCGGTTTGCGCGTCCGGTGGGATCGGCGGCCCGGAAGGACCAATCGGGTCCCGTTCCGGTCGGCGAGCCCTCGCACTCGCATGGTCCGTGCCGAAGCAACGCGCGCGGATCCCGGGGGTTCCGCGCGCGTTGAGAGTGCTCTAGGCCCGTTTCAGGCTGGCCTGCGCGGGCTCTGCGGCCGGGACCGCCGGTGCGCCGCGGCGCAGGTAGCGTTCGCCGATGTTCAAGAGGATCGGCGCGGCGATGAAGATCGACGAACTGGTGGCGAGCACGAGACCGAACAGCAGCGTGAGGGCAAACTCGCGCAAGGCCGGTCCGCCGAACAGTGCCAGCGGTGCGATGGCCAGGAACAACGCCACCGACGTGCCGATGGTTCTCGACAAGGTCTCGTTGATGCTGCGGTCGATGACCTCCCGCAGCGGCGCTTTCTTGGAGCGTACGAGGTTTTCGCGCACGCGGTCGTAGACCACGACCTTGTCGTTGATCGAAAAGCCCATGATGGTGAGGATGGCCGCGATCGACGTCAGGTTGAACTCGAAGCCGGTCAAGGCCAGGAAGCCCACGGTCTTGGTGAGGTCGAGGAACATGGTCACCACCGCGCCGACGGCGAACGGCCATTCGAAGCGGAAGGTGATGTAGGCGAACATGGCGACGGCGGCGAGGCCCAGGGCCCACATGCCGTCGCTCAGGAGTTCGGCACCCACCGAGGGACCGACCACCTCGACGCGGCGGATCTCCGCGCCGGGCGCTGCTTTCTGTACGGTCTCGCGTGCCTTGGTGAGGGCGGCCTGCTGCTCGGCCGGCGTGCCTTGCGGATGCTCGAAGCGCAGGAGCACGTCGTTCTCGGCGCCGAAGCGCTGGACCTGGACAGGGCCGAGGCCGGCGTCCCTCAGTGCGCTTTGCAGCGCCGGGGCATCGGCAGGCGCCGGCGTCTTGGCTTCAATCACCACGCCGCCCGCGAAATCGATGCCCATCTTGAGGCCGGGATGAAAGGCCAGAGCGACGGACGCGAGGCTGATCATCGCCGACACGATCAATCCCGAATAGCGTGCGCGCATGAACGGAATTGCCGTGTGGTCGGGGAAGAAGCGGAGGCGCGTGCCGATGGTCAGGGTCTTGGGCTTGTTCCGCTTCAGCCACCATGACGTCAGCAGCCGCACCAGCACGATGGCCGTGAACATCGACACCATGATGCCGAGGCTGATCGTGACGGCAAAGCCGCGGATCGCACCGACGCCGACGATGAACAGGATCAGCATCTTGATGAGTGTCGTGAGGTTGGCGTCCATGATGGTCGTGTAGGCGCGCCGGAAGCCGGTCTCGATGGAGGCGATGACGCCGTTGCGCTTGCCGAGCTCCTCGCGCGTGCGCTCGTTGATCAGGATGTTGGCATCAACAGCCATGCCGAGCGCGAGCAGGATGCCCGCCATGCCGGGCAGCGTGAGCGTGGCGCCCATCATCGACAGGCCGGAGATGGTGAGGGCCAGATTGACGAGGAGCGCTGCGGCGGCAAAGAGGCCGAAACGGCCGTAGGTTGCGATCATGAAGCCGACGACGAAGGTGAAGCCGGCGACGATGGAGTAGAGACCGGCCCGGATGGCGTCGGCGCCGAGGCTCGGGCCGACCGTACGTTCCTCGACGATGGTGAGCGGGGCAGGAAGAGCGCCGGCGCGCAGCAGGACCGAGAGGTCATTGGCTTCCTCAACCGTGAAGTTGCCGCTGATCTGGCCCTGACCGCCGATGATGGGCTCGCGGATCACGGGCGCACTGATGATCTTGTTGTCGAGCACGATGGCGAACGGCCGGCCGACGTTCTTGGTGCTGACGTCGGCGAAGTGACGGGTGCCGATGGAGTCGAGCGCGAAATCGACCACCCAGCCGCCGGCGCGACGGTCCATGGCGGCAGCGGCGCGCGTGAGGTTCATGCCGTCGACCTCGACGTGGCGGTAGACGGGAAGCTTCGCCGGGCCGTCGGAGGCGTCTGTCATCGGCAGCATCTCGACGTCGGGTCCAGCGCCGGTGCCTTGTGGGGCAACGAGGCGGAAGGTCATTTTGGCGGTTGAGCCGAGCAGGCGCTTGATGCGGTCGGGATCGGACACGCCCGGCAGCTCGACGATGACGCGATTGAGGCCCTGACGGGCGACGACCGGCTCGTTGACGCCGGTTTCGTCGATGCGGCGGCGCACGATGGAGATCGACTGCTGGACAGCCTTGCTCGTGAGGTCGGTCACGGCTTCGGGATTGAGCTTCAAAGTAAGCGTGTTGCCGTTGGTCGCGGTCGAGAACACGACGGCGCGGCTGGGACCGTCGACGCGCTCCATCAGAAGGTCATGCAATGCTTTCCGCGCAGCGTCCAATTGCGTGGGATCGGCGACCGTCAGCGTGATGCTGTCCTTGTCGGCGACGACGGACGTGAATGGCACCTTGGCCTTGCGTAGTGTCTCGGCGACGGAGGCGCGGGCGCTGGCGACGCGCTCCTTGATGACCGAGTTCATGTCGACTTCGAGCAGGAGATATGAGCCTCCCTGCAGGTCGAGGCCGAGATTGACGCGCGGTTGCGGAACCCACGACGGCAAGGTGCCGGGTTTCAGCAGGTTCGGTATGGACAGCAGGATGCCGAGCGAGCAAATGCCCAGGATGAATAAAGTTTTGAAGCGCGAGAAATGCAGCATGGTGGATATCCCCAAGTGACCGAGCCCGCCCGAAGCTCTGCTTCAGACGGATCGGCACAAAAACTGTGATGCGGTGTGAGAAGCGCGTGGCGCTGGGGATCAGGCGACGGGCGGCGCGCGGGTGCGGCCGTCACGCGTGCGTGCGGCGCTGACTGGCAGATCGAAGGCTGCCGGAAGGCTGAGGTCGAGAGCGGAGGTCCAGAGGAGAGGTTCGCCATCGCGGGCGGCGAGGGCCGTGCCGGAGTCGTCGAGGCCGCCGAGGTTCAGCGAGATGTCGTAGGCTTCGGGGCGGACGGTGGCGGGTTTTGCGGTGGTGGAGCGCGCATCGCCGCCATGCTCGGCGACGATGGGGGCTGTTACAAAGCTCGCGGACGGTCCTGCTGCAGCCGCACTGGTCAGCGCGCCCAGGAGGGCGGCCAACATAGCAGTCCAGGAATTACGGCCTCTCGGCCGGGCGTGCGGCCGATGTGTCACGGCGGCGAGTCCTACGTCAGGATGACCCCAACATAGGGCGCGCCGCCGAAATAGCTAGATATAGATCGTTAATGCTTTGGAATCTCGATGGCGATGGCCGTGGCCTCACCGCCGCCGATGCACGCCGATGCAACCCCTTTGCTGGCCCCACGATTTTTGAGCGCGTGGAGAAGTGTGACGATCAGGCGCGCGCCGGTGGCGCCAATGGGATGACCCAGGGCGCAGGCGCCGCCGTTCACGTTCAGCCGGTCCCGGGCGATGCCGAGCTCGGTCTGGGCGGCCATGGCGACGACGGCGAACGCTTCGTTGATCTCGTAGAGGTCGACGTCGCTCGCCTCCCAACCCGCCTTGGCCAGCACCTTGCGCATGGCCGGGATCGGCGCCGTGGTGAACCATGCCGGCTCGTGGCTGTGGGTGGCATGGGCGCGGATGTGCGCCAGCACGGGGAGGCCATTGCGCTCGGCAATCGAGCGGCGCGTGAGGACGATGGCCGCGGCGCCGTCGGCGTTGGCCGACGACGAGGCAGCGGTCACGGTGCCGTTGGACCGGAACGCGGGTTTCAGCTTGGCCACCTTCTCCGGCGAGACCTTGAGCGGGTTCTCGTCGTCGGCGACGATCTTCTCGCCATCCTTGGTGGCGATCGTCACCGGCGCGATCTCGTTCCTGAAGCGTCCGTCCTTGATGGCGGACTGGGCACGCGTCAGCGTCTCGATGGCGAATGCATCCTGATCGGCGCGCGTGAACTGGTAGCGCTCGGCTGTGGCCTCGCCGAAGTCTCCCATGCTGCGACCCTTCTCGTAGGCGTCCTCGAGGCCGTCGAGCAGCATGTGATCGATGATGCGGTCATGGCCGACGCGATATCCGCTGCGGGCTTTCGCCAGCAGGTAGGGTGCGTTGGACATGGATTCCATGCCGCCCGCGACGATGATGTCCGCCGATCCCGCCAGCAGCAGGTCGTGGGCGAGCATGGTGGCCTTCATGCCCGAGCCGCAGACCTTGTTGATCGTCGAGGCGCCGACGGCATCGGGAAGGGCCGAGGCGCGGGCGGCTTGCCGCGCGGGGTTCTGGCCCTGACCGGCTTGCAGGACGTTGCCGAATAGGACTTCGTCGATCTTGTCGGGGGCGAGATTTACACCCGCGAGTGCCGCTTTGATGGCGTGGGCTCCGAGTGCGGACGCGGTCAATGGCGACAGCTCGCCCTGGAAACGGCCGAGCGGTGTTCTTACGGCTGAAGCAATAACAACGGGATCGGCAGCGGTCATGACGTTCCTCCTGGTCGGCGCGAAAGCGCCTTTTCATGATGGTCATAATATTATATGATGCTCATCATGCAATGGATCACGTGCGTGCGTGATGTCGTGTCGCGGGGTGCGAATTGTTCTTTTCCAACGGGCATCGAAAGGCAGCCTCATGATCGCGCGTTCGATCGCGGCGTCGCTCAGGAAGCGCGATATTCATTACGCCTGGGTGGTGGTGGCGGTGACGTTTCTGGTCATGCTCGTGACGGCGGGTGCCGTCGGCGCGCCGGGCGTCTTCATCAAGCCGCTCGAGGAAGACTTCGGTTGGCGGGTCGACGAGATCTCGTCGGCGCTCGGGATCCGCTTCGTGCTGTTCGGGCTGATGGGGCCGTTCGCGGCCGCGTTCATGAACCGCTTCGGCGTGCGGCAGGTTGTGCTCGCTGCCTTGTCTCTGATCATCGGCGGCCTTGTCCTCTCCCTATTCATGGGCGAGCTGTGGCAGCTCATTCTCCTGTGGGGCGTCGTGGTCGGTATCGGCACCGGGCTGATGGCGATGGTGCTCGGCGCGACGGTTGCCATGCGCTGGTTCGCTGCGCGGCGCGGGCTGGCGATGGGGCTCTTGGCGGCCAGCACCGCGTCAGGTCAGCTTCTGTTTTTGCCCGGGCTGGCAAAGTTCACCGAGGTGTACGGGTGGCGCCCGGCCTTGGGTCTCGTGTGCGGTGCGTTAGTTTTGGCGGCGCTGGCTGTTCTGGCGCTCATGCGCGAGCGGCCCGCTGACGTTGGTTTGGCGCGTTACGGTGAGACCGATGTGGCGCGGGAGGTCCCTTCGACCGGCAGCCTCGGTTCCGCGCTGCTGGCGCCGCTCCTCGTGCTCAAGGAGGCGGCCGGCTCGGGTGTGTTCTGGGTTCTGTTCGGCACCTTCTTCATCTGCGGCACGAGCACGAGCGGCCTCATTCAAACGCACTTCATCCCATTGTGCGGCGACTATGGGCTCGCGGCCACGACGGCAGCGGGGATGCTCGCACTGATGGGCGTGTTCGACTTTGTCGGCACCCTCGGATCGGGATGGCTCTCCGATCGCTTCGACAACCGGTGGCTTTTGTTCTGGTATTATGGCTTGCGCGGGCTGTCGCTCATTTATCTGCCGTTCAGCGACTTCTCCATTGTCGGTCTTACGGTGTTTGCCATGTTCTACGGGCTCGACTGGATTGCCACCGTGCCGCCGACCGTCAAGCTCACGGCCGAGCGCTTTGGCGACGGAAAGGCCAACGTGGTGTTCGGCTGGATCTTTGCCGGGCATCAGATCGGCGCTGCCTTCGCCGCCTATGGCGCCGGGCTGACGCGCGTCGTGTACGAATCCTATCTGCCGGCGTTCTTCACTGCGGGGGTGCTCTGCCTGCTGGCGGCGCTGGCGTTCGCGATGCTGAGGACGATCGAGGGACCGAAGCGGCCCCTGGCTGTGTCCGAAGCGGTTGCGTGACACGACACTCGAACTGAGGAGGATCATCCATGCCTCGTGTTTCGCGCAAGGAAGCGGACCAGCATCGCAAAAATGTCATCGCCGCGGCCTCGCGGCTCATTCCCGAGCGCGGCATCGACGGGGTGAGCGTGCCGGCGCTGATGGCGGAAGCCGGGCTCACGCATGGCGCCTTTTATGGGCAGTTCGCCTCCAAGGAGGCGCTGGTGGTGGCGGCGTGCGAGGCTGCGTTCGCAGAAAAGTGTGCCCTTTATGACGACTTCGTCGCGCGCTACGCCGATGACGGAGAGGCGGCGCGTGCCGTGTTCATCAAGCGCTATACGCGCCCGAGCCATCGCGAGGCGCGGGGTGAGGGGTGCCCGATGGCGGCGCTTTGCGGTGACGTGGCAGGCCCCGAACGGGCAGGGTCGATCCGTGCGGCTTTCGCGGGCGGAATGAACAGGCTTCTCGAGCGCTTCGAGCGCGTGCTGGGCGGCAAGCGCAAAAAGGCGCCGCGGGACGAAGTGCTCGCCACCGTCAGCATGCTGGTCGGCTCGCTTGTTTTGGCGCGCGCGACGGAGGGTCAGCCGATCTCCGACGAATTTCTGAGCTCGGCGCGAAAGGTCTTGCTTGAGGGCTAGCGCGAGATGAGGTTCTCTTAGCCGGCAGACTTGCGGATTTGCTCTGCAGCTCGCATCGGGGGTGTCATGATTTTCGGTCTCGACGGCTTTACGCTCTTTCATATCCTTATCAGTCTGCTGGCAATAGCCTCCGGCTTCATCGTTGTCGGCGGGTTTCTGTCAAATGCGCGGCTCGACGCCGTGACGCATGTGTTTTTGGCGACGACGGTTGCGACCAATGTCACGGGCTTCGGATTTCCGTTCGTTCAGCTCCTGCCGTCGCATATCGTTGCCATCATCTCGCTCGTCGTGCTGGCGATTGCGATCTATGCGCGCTACTTCACCGGCCTCGCGGGCATCTGGCGGACCATCTATGTGGTCGCCGCGACGTTGGCGCTCTATCTCAACGTGTTCGTGTTGATCGTGCAGACGTTCATCAAGAACCCGGCGCTGGTCGCTCTCGCGCCCACGCAATCGGAGCCGCCGTTCGCGGCGACGCAGGGCGTCGCGCTGGTGCTGTTCGTCATTCTCGGATGGCTCGCCGTGCGCCGGTTCGACGCCCGCTGACCGGGCGTCGATCGCTTCGCCTACGACTTTGCGCGGACGGCGTCGAGTTCTTCGGCGAGGAGCCGTGTCTCGTGGACGCGCGGCTTCGAGAGTGGCGCCAGGAAGCGATAAGCGACCGGCGTCAGGAACAGCGTGAACAGAGTGGCGAAGCCGAGACCGCCGATGATCACCCAGCCGAGTGCGAGGCGCGCCTCGGCGCCGGCGCCATGGGCGAAGATCAGCGGCAGCGCGCCAAGCACGGCCGCCATCATCGTCATCATCACGGGGCGCAGACGCGTGGTTGCCGCCTCGCGAATGGCGGCGTCGATGTCGGCGCCTGCATCGCGCCGGAGGTTTGCGAACTCGACGATCAGGATGCCGTTCTTGGCCATGATGCCGACGAGGAGGACGAGGCCGATCTGGCTGTAGATGTTCATGGTGCCGCCCGTCAGCAGGATGGCGAGCGCTGCGGCGGCAAGGCCGAACGGAACCGTGAAGATGATGACGAGCGCGCTGACGGTGCTCTCGAATTGGGCCGCGAGCACAAGAAAGACGACAAGCAGCGCGATGCCGAAGACGAAGGCGGTGTTCTGATTGGTCTCCGACAGGGTTCTCGCCTCGCCGAGCAGGATGATCGACATCTGCGGCTCGAGCACCTCGGCGGCGACGGCGCGCATGGTGGCCACGGCGTCTCCTAGCACCATGCCCTCATCGAGATTCGCCGTCATCGTCACCGAACGCTGGCGGTCCTCGCGGCCGAGACTCGGAGAGATGGCGTTCTCCGTCATGGTGACCAACGAGGAGAGCGTGATGAACTGTCCGCTCGCGGTCTTGACGAACAGGTTGCCGAGGTCCGACGGATCGTTGATCGGCCGGCCGCCGGCCTTCACCTGCACCTCCACGATCTCGTCTCCGATGAAGAGGTCGGCGGCTTTTTGATAGTCGACCATGGTGTTGATCAAGCTGGTGATCGCCTCGATCGGGACGCCGAGCTTGGTCGCCGCCTCGCGGTTGATGCGGACCGAGAGCTGCGGCTGCGTCGTGTCGTAGTCGGTGCGTGCGTTGCGGAAGCCGGGTGTCGTCGCGAGACGGCTTGCCAGCTTTTGGGCGACCTCGGCCAGCTTGTCGTAGTTGGGGCCGGCGATGGCGAAGCGGAGGCCTTGCCCGCCTCCGCGGATGCCGAGGCTATTGGCCGTGCGTAACGAGATCTGCAAGCCCGGAATTCCGGACAGCTTCCGCTGGAGCTCGGCCTGGATCTGCTGCTGCGTGCGCTCGCGCTGGCTCCAGTCGGCGAGTGAGGCGACTACGGTGGCGCTGTTGGTGCCGCCGGCGCCGACAGTTGCCAGGACGCTGGTAATCTCACCTTCCTTCTTTACGGCTGCAAGCGCGTGTTCCACCTTCTCGGTGAGGCCCGACATGTAATCGAGGTTGACGCCCTGCTGCGCGCGGAGCGCGATTTGAATCACGCCGCGGTCCTCGGACGGGGTGATCTCCCGTGCCAGCGTCTTGTAGGCAATCCAGCCTAGTGCCGCGAACCCCAGGCAGACGGCAAGCACGACGTATCGGGCGCGGAGTGCGATATCGAGCAGGCGCGCGTAGACCGAGGCGAGGGCGTTCGACAGTTGCGTGAATGTGCTCGGCTTCTCGCCTTCAACCGCGCGTTTTTCGCTTGCCCCGAGCCTGGCGGCGAGCATCGGGCAGACGGTGAGGGCAACGCCGGCCGATATGGCAACGGCAAAGGCGAGCACGAATCCGAATTCGGAGAACAGATTGCCGACGATGCCCGGCATGAAGGAGATCGGCACGAACACGGCGATGAGCGTCGCTGTGGTGGCGAGAACCGCGAAGACAATTTCGCGCGTGCCGATGACGGCGGCGGCGCGCGGTCCCGTTCCCATGGCGCGATGGCGGGCGATGTTCTCGACGACGATGATGGCATCGTCGACCACGAGTCCGGTCGCGATGACGAGCGCGAGGAGGGTCAGGACGTTCAGGGAAAAGCCTGCAAACCAGATGGCGGCCAAGGTGCCAATGAGGGAGACGGGAATCGAGAATGCGGGGGCGACCGTCTCGCGTGCGGACCCCAGGAACGCGTAGATGATCAGGATGACGATGATGGTCGAGAGGACCAGCGTCAGCACGACCTCGCGGATCGACTCGCGTATGAAGACGGCGTCGTCGGACGTCACAGCGATGGTGACGCCCTTGGGCAGCGACTGCTGGAGTTCTGAAATAGCGGCGCGGACGCCCTCGGAGATGGCGATGGTGTTGGCCTTGGCCTGGCGCACGATCTCGAGGCCGATGGCCGTCTGTCCGTCGAGACGCGTGATTGCGGTCGCTTCCTGGAATGCCCAGCGGACGAACGCCACGTCGCCGATCTTGGTCTGCGGGTTGAGCTCCAGGGCAGCGACGTCCTGCGGCGTAGCGACGGGGGCTTCCGCGCGTACGATCAACTGTTGCGTCGCGTTCTCCAGGGCGCCGGTGGGGGTCGTCACGGACGCCTTGCCGATGGTATCGATCAGATCCTGCAGGGCCAGGCCGCGGGCTGCCAGAGCGACCTGCGAAACGCGTACTTCAATGGTGCGTGCCCTCAGGCCATAGGAATTTGCGGCAGCGACACCCTCGACGGCGGCGAGGCGGTCCTCGATGACGTCGTTGACGAGGTCCGTGAGCTGGCTTTCCGAGAGGGTGTTCGAGGCCACCGACATGCGGATGATGGGGGTGGCGTCCGCGTCCGCCTTCACCACGCGCGGTTCCTCGTCCATGTCGTTCGGCAGCTGACCCTGCACGCCGGCCACGGCGTCACGGATGTCCATGGCCGCGACCTGCATGTCGGTGTCGGTCGAGAACTCGACCGCGACACGGCTCGAACCGTAGGACGAGTTGGACGAGATGCTGGTCACGCCCTGCACGCGGGAGACCGCGCTTTCGATGATGGCCGTGATCTGGGCGTCCATGCTTTCGGGCGATGCGCCGGGGTAGCTCGAGCGAACCGTGACGACGGGGCGGTCCACGTCGGGCAATTCGCGGATCTCGATCGACTGCACGGCAGCGACGCCGGCAATGATCACCAAAAGGTTCAGAACCATCGACAGGATGGGCCGGCGGATGAAGACGCTGACCCAACCGCCGTCGTCGTCGCTCCGCAGGGTGGGTGTGGTGGAATTCTCATTTGCAGTGGTCATGCGGCGGGTTCCGTTCCCTCGGTGTGGACGTGGCGCGGAAGATGTCCGCTCAGGAGCCCAGCTGCTTGACTTTCTGGCCGGCGGTGAGAAGTCCACCACCCTCATTGACGATCTTCTCGCCCGGCTGGAGCGCGGATTCGATGAAGACGCGGTCGCCGTCGCGCGCGAGGATGGCCGCATCGACGCGTTCGACCGTGCCGTCGTCCTTCAAGCGCCAGACATATGCTCCCGCTCGGTCCCATTGGATGGCGAGACCGGGAACGACAGGGGATTTCTGGCCCGAAAGCTGGACGCTGACCGAGAATGTCGAACCTGGAATGAGCTTGAGGTCTGGGTTCGGAATCTCGCCGCGGACGGAAAGCGTGCGGGTCACGGGGTCGATACGCGTGCCCACGGCGGCCACTTTGCCGTTGAAGATTTCTCCTGGCCGGGCCGCGAGGCTGGCGCGCATCGGCATATCCGTCTTGATCTGCGGCGCGACCGCCTCGGGGACCGAAAACTCGATAATGATCGTCGTGCGGTCGTCGAGCGGAGCGATCGGATTGCCGACGGCGAGATAGTCACCGACCTGGAGGTTGGTGAGGCCGATGATGCCGGAGAACGGGGCCTTGATCATCATGCGGTCGAGGTCTTCGCGCGCGCGCCTGAGCACGGCGTCTGCCACCTTGAGTGCGGTGTCGGCCTCGGCTTTCGCAACGCGCGAGACCGCCGCTTCGTTGAGCTGTCTGTAACGTTCGACCGCGTCGAAGGCCTGCGCGCGCTGGGCTTCCGCAGTCTCGACCGCGATAGCCTCGGGCTCGGATGCGAGTTTGGCGAGAACCTGGCCCTTCTCCACCTTGTCGCCGCCCTTGAAGAGAACTTCGGAGATCACTCCGGCGACGCGCGTGGTGAGCGTCACTTGCTCCCGGGCCCGGCCGGAACCGACTGCTGCCACCCGCTCGCTTACGGGCTCCGCCTTGACGTCATAAATGGACACGATGGTTTCGGCGGCTTCGCGGCGCACACGTTGAGCCTCCGCAGCCGGCGTCAGCAGGACGAGAGTGGCCGCTGCCGAGAAAAGGCCTGCGGGGCGCGCGAACCGGCGGAGCCGATTGCTTTGACGAGGTTTCGAGCTCATTGATCCCCCATGATTTTTATGCTCAGTCGATGGGGCGGATCATCGCCCACTGGATTGAACGCCCACGGGGCGGAAATCCGTCGTCTTGGGTTTTCGGCGCGGGGTCGTGCACGGGTCTTTGAATGACAACTCCGCTCGTGGCTACGTCGATGCATCTCTGTCGTAATCGTAGGCCACGTCCTGTGGGTGAAGGTTGTTTCCTATGTCTGTCGGCGATCGATCTTTGCTGTGCTGATTGTGTTCACGACCGGCATTTAGTAGGGTCCGCTCCGGTTCGAGGCAAGAGAGCATTCGATCGTTCGTTGACGGAAATTTTAGAGCTGGATCCGAGGGCTGGTTCTAATATCGCTATTTTGACTATCACACATTCATGATGCTGGTGAGATAAGAGCTACGCAGGTTTCATCTTGTTCGTCGACTTGGCTGCGTTGTTGGGAATGATCCTTTGAGCGCCCTCGAATCCGGTCTTACAGCTCACGTTTCGAAGCGTGTTGTCCTGACGGGCTCGGTTGCCGTCGTGACCTTGCTGTGCATGGTCGTCCCTCGCGTCGGTCCGCTCGTCGTCGCTGCGCTTGCGATTGCCGTCGGCGGGGCGTTCCTGGTCCGGGAGTTCCTCAGGAACGATTGGCGCAAGGTCTTGCGAACGGTGCTCCTGCGGCCGGAAATGGCATTCCCGATATGGACGCTCGTCGCCTGCCTCTGGGCGGTGGCTCCGTCGGCGGCCCTTGCCAAGGCCATATTCCTGCTTGTGCTGGTGGCGCACGTTATCGTTTTGGCACGGCATACCCAAGATCTCGATGAAAACCTGGTAGCCGACGTCTCGCGCGGGTTGCTTCTCGGCTTTGTTCTGGGTGCGCTTTATCTCTTTGTGGAGATTACGCTCCGAGATTCCATTGGTCGTTGGGTTCTTACGCACTTTCCGTTTCTGGATCGCGGGCTGGCAAAGCACGGCAAAATGAGTGGCGGCGTGGTTACATCGGTTTCCGGTGCGCACATGACGCGTGTTTCCGCGGTGTTCTGCCTGTTGTGGTGCCCGGCTGTTCTTGCTGCGGTTCTTTACACGAAGGGGGCCGTTAAATGGCTAGTGATCGCCGTGACAGCGGCGGTGACGCTGACAGTCCTCGCGCATCAGCACTCGCATTCGCAAACGGCCGAGCTGGCGCTGTTCGTCGGTATTGTTTTGCTTGCCGTCGCGACGTTGGCACCGACCGTGGGTCGGTGGATCGCAGGCGCCGCATTCACCGGTGTCCTGTTTTTTATCGTGCCGTTGTCGCTCGCCATGTTCGCTGCCAAGCTGCACGAGAATCCCGACCTGTTCAAATCCGCTCGGGCCAGGGTCGTGATCTGGAACTATACGGCTGAGCGCGTTCTCGAGAACCCTGTCCTCGGTATCGGAACCAACTCGACACGCTACCTTGACGAGGGCCGGTCACAAGAGGCGAAGGCGCAGCAGAAGAATCTCGTCGTGGCGGCGCAAACGCGCGCGCATCCGCACAACGTCTATCTCCAGGTCTGGTACGAGTTGGGGATCATCGGCGTGTTGGCTTTTGCCGTCCTCGGCCTATCGCTGCTGCGCCGCATCGAGCAGCTTCCCAAGAGGACCTTAGCGTTCGCGATCGGTCATTTCGGCGTTTGCTCCGTCGTCATTGCCTCGACCTATGGACTTTGGCAAAACTGGTTTCAATCCTCCATCGTATTGTCCATTCTGCTGCTGATCCTCGTTGCCAATCCGGGATCCAAAGGGCCGCGGGACGCCTCTACGGCGTAGCTTGGCCATACTTCGAGCTGGTCATTGCGCGTCACGGGGGTGACCTATGCGCATTATTCTGGTTCTTGCTCTTTATTGCCTTGCTGTCGTTCAATCCGGCCAGATCTCCGCTGAAGAGGCATCTGATCCGGCGA
>NZ_CADEFI010000004.1:6539-14675 GCF_902826555.1 uncultured Hyphomicrobium sp. | reverse complement strand
ATCGACACCTATTCAGGGACGAATTCAGCCGACGCTCAGCCGGAGACCGATGCCGGCGTCGATGGATACGTGCCGCCTTCCGACAGTGCGGCTCCGGACATCGTTCCGCCGGAGCCGGTGCCTTACACCTTCGCGCCAGGTCCAGATCCGTATGCGGCGCCGGAAGCGGAATGGCCCACCCTCAAGCAGCACCTTTCGAGCAACGCCGTATCCTATGCCATTGGGGCGCTCGGTTTCGTCTGGCTTCTCCTGCTGGCACGCCCACGAGCAAGAGTAACCGCCACGCCAACCGTTCCTGCCTCCGTGTGGCCGTCGGCCACGGTTTTCGATGTCGATCCAGCGGAGCGGGGTGCGATCCTCAGCTATCCGTTGCTCGCCGGATCACGGGCGGCTTTCCTGGGCGGCCTCGTCATGAACCTGGCGGTGATCGCCTTGCTGTTCATCGGGCAGATCTACGACGTGCTGGCCTATTCCGTTTTCAGCCCCGAGTTTCAGTTTCCGTTCTCGAATTTTGTCACTTCCTGGATCGGCGGCCTCGCCAACCAGGAGCTCATCCTGATCATCATGACGCTCGGCACGGCGCTCCTCCTGATCAATGCCCGTATTGTTCGGCGCCTCGATCGGGTGCCGGTGACAGCCATGGCCACCATTGCTTCGGCTCTGGCTGCAGCCTTCTTCGTGACTGCCGCCGTGTGGATTCTTCTTACTGTGGGCCGGGAAGGGCCGAGCCTCAGATATCTCTACGTCGGTCTGGCCGGTTGGTTGTTCGTGGTTCTGCTGCGGGGCTGGTGGTGCCTCGTTTACCTCGGCGACGAGCATCTACAGCTGCTGCGTGCCGACAACACTGATGTCCTCAGCCGAGATGCTTTGGCGGACTCATGCGGCATTCCCTACATCACCCGATACCTGACCTCCAATCGACGTCTTGTGGCGGTTTTCTTTTTCCTCTCGGCTTTGACGCTGTCTCTCTACGTCGGGTTTCTGGTTGCCTTCTTCTCGACGGCAATCCAGTTCGAGGACCAAGTGATCCAGCTCCTGGGCCTCATCGTCGCGCTGCTGATCCTTCCGCTGCTGCTGGTCGTCGGGAATTTTTTCCAGAAGCTTGCCAGAGCCAATGCATGGAACTCGATCGACCGCCTGACGGCGGCCGATCCACGTCCGCCCATCCTTTTTCTGCGCGCTTTCAAGGATGACCAGTTGGCTGTGCCGCCCGCGCGACTTGGATTTCTCGGACGCCTTATTTCGTTCGGGCTGCCACCCCATTCGCTCGACACGATCCTCGTCGAGGAGGGGGTGCGCTTCGGGCCTGTCGTTGCACTTGGCAATCCAAGGGATGCCTTTCCGCCTTATGGCGCGGCACGCGGTTATTTCGAGAACAAGGATTGGCAGGACGCCGTCAGGGACCTTGCGGAGCAGTCTCAGCTCATCGTCCTCTGCGCGGAGGAGACCGAGAGCGTCGCGTGGGAAATCGACCATGTGATCGCGCAGGGCTATTTGCCCAAGGTATTATTTATCGTTCCGCCGGCCTACGGCGATCCCGAGAGGAACGTCGCGCTGGTTCGGCGCCTGATCGGCAAGCTGCGGGAGCGGTATCCGGGGCTTGCAGCCGAAGCCCACCAACAAACCGCAAATACGCTCGCTCTTGCGTTCGACGATGCCGGCCAGCCCGAGCTCGTGCAGAGCTCGAGCGGATCGCGTGTCGCCTATCAGCTCGCCCTGCGCCGGCTTATCCGCGCCCGGTTAGGCGAGGCAGGGCGTCCGGTGGAGGCCGGAGTGCAGACGGCCCTCAAGGGCTTGGTCGGAAAGACATCGGGCTTCAGTGCTGCTCCCCTTGTGGAGACGCAGCCACCGCAGGTGTCCGCGATGGAGGTTGGCCTGCTGGCTGCGGTCGCGTTTCTGATCAGCCTGGCGTTTTGGGGGAACGTGTCGCGCGTCATCGTCTCCCTGCTTGTCGTGTATGCGCTCGTGCGGGTCGTAGGAAAGACGTCGTGGAGGCAGGCCGCCATCGCGAGCGTCGCCGGTGTGGGCCTCGCTCAGTCCGTCGCACGAGGTATTTTATGGCTCGCGCCGCCGCTCGGCCTCGAAGAGGGGTTCCGGCTGACAGAGGAGACCGTGCTGGCGCTCACGGTAGCGTCCGCACTCTCGGCGGGAGGCGTGATGCTCGGCATGATGCTCGTCGTTCCAAGGGTCAGGAGCGTGCGTCTCGCGCTCGGCGTCATTCTGGTCGCCGGGCTTTGCACCGGCACCGGCCTTCTCTTACGAAACGGACTCGGGGGTGAGTTCATCGGCATGCTGGCGACCTGGGTCGGCAACGCGGCGCGTGATGCCTCCGTCTACGGGGGGCTGGCCATGGCGCTCGGTCTGCCGGTGCTTCCTGCGGGATTGGCCGCATCGGGCGCGCCATCGGCACGCCGTCTCGCGGGTCTCGAGCTGTTGGACGCGGAAACGCGCTCGGCGTGGCTTAGAACCTTGCAGTGGCTCGCAGCGACGGCTGCAGTGGCGTCGGCCGCCGCGTTGATCGCCAGTAGTTTTCCGGGGGCGATCGACATCTACAGTCCGCGAGGGGCGGTGAACGCCGCGAGCATTCCGGCGACGGTTTGCCTCCTTGCCGGCATTCTTCTGGGGCTTCGTCCCCGCAGTGTTCTGTGGGTGCTGCTGTCGGCGGCGCTTTTCCTCTCTGCGGGCGTCGTCGCGTACCTTCTCAACATGCCCTATCGCTCCGGCGATCTTATCGCGGGTCCGTTGGTGTTGTTGATCGGCATCGTGCTCGCGCGGCGCGATTGGCTGGAGCCGTACGCGCTCCCCAAGTTCATCTACGTCTTTGGCGGGCTTGCCGTGACGTGGATTATGCTCAAGTCCCTACCGGATGTCCTCTACCCGCTCCCGTGAGCGCTGCCGTCCGCCGTGGCTTCTACTCGGCGGCCTCCTGGTAGGTCTCCAATGGTGGGCACGAGCAGACGAGATTGCGATCGCCGTAGACATTGTCGACGCGATTGACCGGGGGCCAGTATTTGTCGACGCGGAAGGCCCCCGGAGGGAAGCATGCCGCCTCGCGCGAATATGGCCGATCCCAAGCACCCACCAGATCCTCCACCGTGTGCGGCGCGTTCTTGAGCGGGTTGTTCTTGCGGTCGATGCGGCCTTCCTCGATGGCGCGGGCTTCCTCGCGGATCGCCAACATCGCGGAGCAGAATCGGTCGAGCTCCGCCTTGGTCTCGCTCTCGGTGGGCTCGATCATCAGCGTTCCCGGGACGGGCCAGCTCATGGTGGGCGCATGGAAGCCGCAGTCGATCAGCCGCTTGGCGATATCGTCTACGGTGACGCCGGCGCTTTCGAGCAGGGGCCGGGTGTCGATGATGCACTCGTGCGCGACGTATCCGTTCCGCCCCTTGTAGAGGATGGGGTAAGCGCGTTCGAGCCGCTTGGCGATGTAGTTGGCGTTGAGGATGGCGATGCGGGTGGCTTGCGTCAGCCCGCGTCCGCCCATCAGCAGGCAATAACTCCACGAGATCGGGAGGATGGATGCCGACCCATAAGGCGCTGCCGAAACCGTGTGCTCTCGGCGGTCCGTCTCAGGATGCCCCGGGAGGAAGGGGATGAGATGCTTTTTCACGCCGATGGGTCCCATGCCGGGGCCGCCACCGCCGTGCGGGATGCAGAACGTCTTGTGCAGGTTGAGGTGGCTGACGTCGGAGCCGATGTCACCCGGCCGCGCGAGTCCCACCAGTGCATTGAGGTTGGCGCCGTCGAGATAGACCTGGCCGCCGTTGGCGTGCGTGATGTCGATGAGCTCGACGACCGTCTCCTCGAACACGCCATGGGTCGAGGGATAGGTGATCATGCAAGCGGCGAGGCGGTTGCTGTACTTCTCGGCCTTGGCGCGGAAGTCGGCGACATCGATGTTGCCGCTCGCGTCCGTACCGACGACGACCACCGTCATGCCGCACATCTGAGCTGAAGCCGGATTTGTGCCGTGTGCGGAGGCAGGGATGAGGCAGATATCGCGGGCGTGGTCGCCGCGGCTCTTGTGATAGGCGCGGATCGCGAGGAGACCGGCATACTCGCCCTGAGCGCCGGAGTTCGGCTGCATCGAGATCGCGTCATAGCCGGTTATCTCGCAGAGCTTCCGTGACAGGTCGTCGATCAGCTCCTTGTAGCCCTCTGCCTGATCGGCGGGCGCGAACGGGTGCATCTCGCCGAACTCGGGCCATGAGATGGGCAGCATCTCGGCCGTGGCATTGAGCTTCATGGTGCACGAGCCGAGCGGGATCATGGACCGGTCAAGCGCCAGGTCGCGGTCGGCGAGGCGGCGCATATAGCGCGTCATCTCGCTTTCGGCGCGGTTCATGTGGAAGATCGGGTGCGTGAGGATTTCAGACGTGCGCATTAGATCCCGCGGCAGGCGGGAAGCGGGATACGCTTCGTCATATCCGAGGTCGAAGCCGCCGAACGCCCGCCACACGGCTTCCAGCGTATCGGGGCGTGTGCGCTCGTCGACGGTGATGCCGATGCGGTCGCTTCCCACCTTGCGGAGGTTCACGCCGTTGTCGATGGCGTTCTTCAAGATCAACCCCTGGTAAGCGCCGACCTCGACCGTGATGGTGTCGAAATAGGCTGCGGGGCCGACCTTGAAGCCGAGCGACGTGAGGCCTTCGTCCAAGCGCGCGGCGTCACGATGCACGCGCTCGGCGATGGCCTTCAAGCCGCGCGGGCCGTGGAATACGGCATACATGGATGCGATGACGGCGAGGAGCACCTGCGAGGTGCAGATGTTCGAGGTCGCCTTCTCGCGCCGGATGTGCTGCTCGCGCGTTTGCAGCGCGAGGCGGTAGGCGCGGTTGCCCTTGGAGTCGACCGATACGCCGACGATGCGTCCGGGTAGTGTGCGTTTGTGCTCGTCACGGGTGGCCATGTAGGCGGCGTGCGGTCCGCCATAGCCCATCGGCACGCCATAACGCTGCATGGACCCGATGGCGATATCGGCGCCCATGTCTCCCGGGGATTTCAGAAGCGTGAGGGCCAATGGATCGGCGGCGACGATGGCGATGGCGCCCGCAGCATGCAGTTTTGCAATCGGCGCCGAGAAATCATGGCAGGCGCCGCAAACGCCCGGATACTGGAACAGCGCTCCGAACACGGCCTCGGGCTTCAAATCGGCGAACGGATCTCCGACGACGATGGTCCAGCCGAGCGGCTCGGCGCGCGTTTTCACGACGGCGATGGTCTGCGGCAGGCAGTCCTTATCGACGAAGAAGTGCGTGGCCTTGGATTTCGAGATCCGGTGCGCCATGGCCATTGCCTCGGCCGCTGCCGTGGCCTCGTCCAGGAGCGAGGCGTTGGCGACGTCGAGACCGGTCAGGTCCGTGACGAGTGTCTGGAAGTTCAAGAGCGCTTCGAGGCGGCCCTGACTGATCTCAGGCTGATAGGGCGAGTAGGCGGTGTACCACGCCGGGTTCTCGAATATGTTGCGCTGGATGGCGGGCGGCATGGTGGTGCCGTGGTAGCCCTGGCCGATGAGAGACGTGAGCACGCGGTTCTTGTTGGCTGTGGCGCGCACTTTGTCGAGGGCGCGGCGCTCGGACAGGGATTTTCCGAAATCGATACGCGAGGTCTGGCGGATGGCCGCCGGCACGGTGTCGTCGATGAGCTTATGCAAGCTCTCGACGCCGATCACCGCTAGCATGTCCGCGATTTCCGCCGCCGAGGGGCCGATATGGCGCCGGTTGGCGAAGTCATAGGGATCGTATGAGCCAGGCATGGTGTTCTCCGCCAGAATGTGTGCGTCAGCCGATGAGCTTCTTGTAGGCGTCCTCGTCCAAAAGGCCGTCGAAGTCCGATGGGTTCGCGAGCTTGATCCTGTAGAGCCAGCCTTTGCCGAGAGGATCGGAGTTGACGAGTGCGGGGTTTTTCACCACGTCATCGTTGATTTCGACGACCTCTCCATCGACAGGGGCGAATACGTCGGATGCGGCCTTTACCGACTCGACGACCGCGGCAGCGTCGCCCTTCTTCAACGCCGTGCCGACCTTCGGCGGCTCGACGAAGACGAGATCGCCGAGCTGGGTCGCTGCGTGCTCCGTGATACCGACCGTCGCAACGTCGCCGTCGCGTGTCAGCCATTCGTGCTCGTCGGTGAATTTCATCACGGCAGATCTCCTCTCATGATCAGCGGCGTTGGCCGCGTTTGAATCGCGATGGAACGAATGGCAGCGGGGTGGCGATCATCGGTAGCCGCTTGCCTCGCACCTCGGCAAAAACGACGGTGCCGGGTGCGGCTGCCGACGGCGGCAGGTAACCCATGGCGATGGGGCGATCGACGGTCGGACCAAAGCCGCCCGATGTGACCGCGCCGGCATGCTCGCTCGCGTCTTCCGACGTGAATAGCTTCGTGCCCGCGCGAATGGGGGCGCGCCCCTCGGCAAGGAGTCCGACGCGGCACCGCGATGTGCCGTGAGCGATCTGATCGAGGATGATCGTGTGGCCGGGAAAGCCGCCTTCGCGTTCGCCGCGGTGGCGGCGTGCGGCTTGCATGGCCCAAGTCAAGCCCGCTTCCACCGGCGTCGTGGTCTCGTCAAGATCCGATCCATAGAGGCAGAGCCCGGCTTCGAGGCGCAGCGAATCCCGCGCACCGAGGCCGATCGGCTCGACGGTCTCGTCTTCGAGCAACCTCGCCGCGATCCTGCTCGCGCTGTCGGGGACAACGGAAATTTCGAAGCCGTCCTCGCCGGTGTAGCCCGAGCGGGTGAGGAAACACTCCGAGCCCAGGATATCGAGGGTTACGACGTCCATGAACATCATGCCTGTGCACGCGGGTGCAAGACGGGCCAGGGCCGCTTCCGCTTTCGGGCCTTGCAGCGCGATCAGTGCGCGGTCGAGCCGCTCGATGATGCAGGTGTCCGAGAGCTGGGTGCGCAGATGCGCTTCATCGGCCATCTTGCAGGCCGCATTGACCACGAGCAGGAAGTGATCGCCGCGATGGGCGATCATGAGGTCGTCGAGAATTCCACCGTTCTGGTTGGTGAAGAGCCCATAGCGCTGGCGGCCGGACTTGAGACCCAGGACATCGACCGGAATTAGACGCTCCAGTGCCAATGCGGCGTCGGAGAGACGCCCCGACCTGGCGCGTACGGTCAGTTGCCCCATGTGCGAGACATCGAACAGACCTGCCGCCGTGCGGGTGTGCAGGTGCTCCTTGAGGACGCCCGGCGCGTATTGGACCGGCATTTCGTAGCCGGCGAACGGCACCACGCGCGCGGCTTTCGCGACATGGAGCGCGTAGAGCGGGGTGCGCTCTAAAATAGATTTCGGGTGAGGAGACGATGTGTCGCTCACAGGAGGCTCCATAGCTATCCTGCGCACAAATGTGCACAGGAGCGAGCCCCCTCTGTCGCGAGACCTGAAAGATTAGGCGCCGTGCCTGCCGGCGTATGCGGAAGGCCTAGCCCTTGTCATCTTCGGTGGGTGAGATGGTTGAGCATCGCACCACTTTCCAGAGTGTCATCGAATTGCGGTCCGTTTGCCTGAGAGGTTCCGGGGCGGTTGCTCCTTCGGCGTCGGCTATCCGAACTGGTACGGGACGACCGATCTCTTCCGCAATTCATCGCTGACAATCCAAACATGGGGAGCTTCGGATTGCCGGTCAACACCACTTTGGTCGCGCGGCGTCATGTCTATTGCGCGCCTCATTGCGAGGGTTGACGGGTGTGCTCTCCGATGTATTTGCTCCCGCTCCGCTCGCCGTGCCGAGGGCGGGCCGGCGTGGCCGACGCTGCGGTGTCGGCCGCGCTTTATCGAGCGCTCGTGGATTCTGGAAACGAACGCCCCAGTTCTACGCTTCTGCGAGCGGGTCGGGGCGCGGCGCTTGTCGTCAGTCTCTCGCGACCGCAATGCCGGTGTGGACGGTGGCGCGTACCCATTCCTCGCTCATCTTGCGAAACGCCTAAGACGATTTCACCGATTGATTGGCTGTGGAGGCAGTCTGGAGCGAACTCGTCTCTACGAATATCCCTGATAGCCGCCCATTTACAGGGTATTCGCGCGATTTGCGCTGTCATATGGACAAAAACGCCTCGCGACAGGCCGCATCTGAGGAAAATTCCCTACTGCGACGAACAGGGAATTCAGTCAGCCACCAGC
>NZ_CADEFI010000004.1:0-6439 GCF_902826555.1 uncultured Hyphomicrobium sp. | reverse complement strand
GTCGCGCCGGTATTGTGCCGTTGCGCTCCCACTCAGCAACCCACTTGGAAACTGTTCCTTTGTTGACTTTCCAGGTCTCGGCTAGGTCGTCTTGCGCTTCAACGGTTGCGCCGGTTGCTAGCCGTGCGATGAGGTCCTGTTCTGCTCTTCGTTTCGAGGTGCTGCTTGTCGGCAACCGTTGCCGACGTTGCGCTGGTTGCGGCGGCGGCGATCAAATCTTGGAGCCGGTGATGCGACCGAGAGTGATGTCCGCTTCCGGCCCGATGAGTATGCGAAGGCTTGCGAGCTCTATACCCAATTAGTGTGCGCTGCACCCTACGATGACTACGCGCTCGCGAGGGCGACCTAGTGCTACCGCGCGAGGAACCGCGCCTTTCTGCACGCGTTCTCCTCGGAGGTCTCGAGGAGCGAGCAATGATCAGTACCGAAAAGAAAGGCAAGACCCCGGACAGCGTCGGCGCCCGAGAGAAGGCGGCGCGCGACGACGACGCGGTAAGCAAATCAGTCAATACCGAGGGCGATGCCAAGTACGGCACAACGTCCGTGTTACCGGGCCCGCCGATCCCGCCGGAAATTCAAGAACAGGTTCGGAACGAACGCCAAACGGGGGACACGGCAACCGGCGGGAGCGAGGCCAGCTCTCCCCGGAACCAGCGAAGGAGAACGTCAATGGTTGATTCCGCCGATATCAAAGAGCACATGGAGGTGGTCGGCTCCGACGGCGAGCACGTCGGCACCGTGGACCGCTGCGAAGGCGCAGAAGCGATCAAGCTGACCAAGAATGACCCAGCAGCCGGAGGCAGGCATCACTTCATCCCGATGGCTTGGGTGGAGCGAGTCGATGATCGCGTCCATCTCGCCCCGTCCGGAAACGAGGCGCGAAGCCACTGGGGCTAAAGCAAATTTTGTCGAACACAAGCTCTTTGGACAGCGGCTCCTCGGGCTTTTCATTTTCTGTGCTCGGATCCGGCGTCGGTGCCGGATTTTTCTCCGGGCAGCTCCATCACCTCGGGTGGCGACGGCGGCAGAGGCTTCGGCGGCGTCTGGGCAAACGCGATGGCCGAAAACACGAAGGCACTCGCCACGAGAACGCCGATCACCACGTGTCCGGACCACGATCGATTGAGGAAACCGTTCTCTCGGTGCGCTTCATGTGGCGCCTCCGCTTGTTGCTAACTTTTGCACGAAAACGGCCCGTATGTAGCGCTTTTTCCATCTTGCAACTCCTTTGCAACTCTTTCGCCATCCCTGCGTTTCAGAGGTGGTCGGGGGCGGAGGCATGGAGAATGACCGATCACAAGTCGCTCGATCGCGCAGAGCGCGTCGCGGATGAGGGCCGCCGTATACAGTCCCACATCGACACCGTCGATAGAGCGAAGGACGACGAGTCGAAGCCGAGCAAGGACAAGGCCGTTCAGACCGGCCAGCGCGATTACCCGCAAAAGCTCGACGAAACGCATCTTGCCAAGCCTGGCCTCGAGAAGGATCTTGAGACGGCGCCTATGTACGAGGCGCCGGCCTACCAAGGCTCCGACAAGCTTAAAGACATGGTCGCGCTGATATCCGGCGGGGATTCCGGCATCGGACGCGCGGTGGCCGTCCTTTTTGCGCGCGAGGGTGCGCATGTCGCGATCTCGTACCTAGAAGAGACCGAGGACGCGCTCGCCACCAGGCGCGCCGTCGAAGCGGAAGGCGGCAAATGCCTGCTGCTGCCCGGAGACGTCTCCGATCCCGCCTATTGCAAGGACGCTGTGAGACAGACCATCGACAGGCTCGGCAGTCTCGACATCCTCGTCAACAATGCGGCGTTCCAGGAGCATGCGGGCTCTATCATCGACATCACCGACGAGCACTTCGACCGCACGGTGAAAACCAACCTCTACGGCTACTTCTATCTCGCACGCGCCGCGGTGCCGCACATGAAGCCCGGCAGCTCCATCATCATGACCGGCTCCGTGACCGGCTTCCAGGGCAGCAAGGAGCTGCTCGACTATTCGATGACCAAAGGCGGCATCCATGCCTTCGCCCGCTCGCTGTCGGCGAGCCTCCTGCCGAAGGGCATCCGCGTCAACGCGGTCGCGCCGGGTCCGGTTTGGACCCCGCTGAACCCCGCCGATCGTCCCGCCGAGGAGGTGAAGAAATTCGGATCGGGCACGCCGATGAAGCGGGCGGCGCAGCCCGAGGAGATTGCTCCCGCCTATGTATTCCTCGCCGCTCCTGCATGCGCGAGCTACATCACCGGCGAGCTGCTGCCGATCATCGGCGGCTACGACTGATCACGACCCCCACCCACCAACGAGAAAGGAGAATGGCGATGGGATTCTTCACGCGTGACATCAAAACAATGGACGATCTTTTCGTGCACACGCTACGCGACATGTACTACGCTGAAAATCAGATCACTAAGGCGTTACCTACAATGATCTCCAAGGCCTCCGATGCGGAGTTGAAAGCCGGGTTCAAGAAGCATCTCGAAGAGACCAAGACGCAGATCGGACGCCTGGAGCAAGTCTTCAAACTGCATGGCGTCGAGGTCTCCGGGGTCTCGTGTCCGGCCATCGACGGTATCATCGCAGAGGCCGACACCGTGGCGGGTGAGGTTGCTGACAATGCCGTACTCGATGCCGCGCTGATCGCGGCGGCCCAGGCTGTCGAGCACTACGAGATAGGCCGCTACGGCACGTTGATCGCATGGGCCAAACAGCTCGGCCGCGACGATTGCGCAAGCCTCCTCATGAAGAATCTCGACGAAGAGAAGGCCACCGACGCCAAGCTGTCGACGTTGGCCGAAAGCCGGCTCAATCGCCGCGCAGCCTGACATTTGGCCGATCACGCCCGAGGGTGCTTCCGGTTCGCTCGGGCGTTCTTCTATTTTTGGAGAATGAATTGGCTTCTACCATGACAAGATGGGCTGCAACGCTGAAGAGCGTGCTGCTTGGCCGGTTGGGCGCGAGCAATCGTCCGTCCCGTCTGCCCGATCGGGAAGGTGCATAGCGGCAAGACATCCGTCATCCGCGTCATCGCCGGAAGTAGCATTCGTTCCCCGGCTTCGCGGCGAGACACCTCGAAAATCTGAGTGCTGTATGCCCGGAGCAAAGAGCATCTGCGGTCCGCCACCGGGAACTTTGCACCGCAGAACGCGTCCTACATGCGTGCGCAGCCAGGAGATCCGATCTGTGAACATCCTCCCATTCGCGCTTTCGATCGTCGCAATCCTTTCGCTCGCGGCGTGTGGCGAGGAGTCCACGCAGCCCATATCCGCCACGACTGGTCGGAAGCCGACACTTGCCGACCCCAAATCGCAGCTCATTCCGACCGTAAACATCGCCCCGGTGAGAGGGTGGCCGGAGGGTGGGAAGCCCAAGCCCGCGGCCGGGCTGGCGGTGTCGGTGTTCGCCGCCAATCTGGATCATCCGCGCTGGCTTTATGTCCTGCCGAACGGCGACGTCCTGGTTGCGGAAACCAACAAACCCGAGAACAGCGGCGGCAGGAGCGGATTGGCGGGTTGGGTTATGGGCAAGGTAATGGGTCGCGCGGGAGCAGGCGTCCCGAGCGCCAACCGCATCTCGCTCTTGCGCGATGGAAACGGTGACGGCGTCGCGGAGACGCGCAGCGTATTTCTCTCGGGGCTCAACTCACCGTTCGGCATGGCGCTGATCGGCAAGGACTTCTATGTCGCCAATACCGACGCCATCATGCGCTTTCCTTATGCGGATGGCGCGAGCGAGATCCGCGAGGCGGGCACCAAAGTCACCGATCTCCCGTCGCTGCCGTTCAACCATCACTGGACGAAAAACCTCATCGCTTCGCCGAACGGCGCAAAGCTATTCGCAACCGTAGGGTCGAACAGCAACGTTGGCGAGAACGGTATGGAGGCCGAGGAACACCGGGCGGCGATCCTCGAGGTCGACCTCGCCAGCGGGACGACGCGCGTCTTAGCGGCGGGCCTGCGCAATCCTAACGGCATGGGTTGGGAGCCAACGACGAATACGCTCTGGACGGTTGTCAACGAGCGCGACGAGATCGGCAACGATCTGGTGCCGGACTACCTGACGTCCGTGAAAGATGGCGGGTTTTACGGTTGGCCTTACAGCTACTTCGGCCCGCACGTGGATGTGCGCGTCTCGCCGCAAAAGCCCGATCTCGTGGCAAAGGCAATCGTGCCAGACTATGCCCTCGGCGCGCATACGGCCTCGCTGGGCCTCGTGTTCTCAAGCGGGACGACGCTGCCTGAGCGACTGCGCCAGGGGGCGTTCGTCGGGCAACACGGGTCCTGGAACCGCAAGCCGCCGAGCGGCTATCAGGTCATCTTCGTTCCCTTCAAGGACGGCAAGCCCGATGGCCAGCCGGAACCGGTGCTGACCGGCTTTCTGAACGACAAGGGAGAGGCTCAAGGCCGCCCCGTCGGTGTCGCCATCGACCGCGCGGGTGCGCTGCTGGTCGCCGACGACGTGGGTAACATCGTCTGGCGTGTCACCCCGGATAGCAATTCCGTAAACGCCGAGGCCCAGAAGGTGCGCTAGGCATACGCATACTCTCATGCTGTTTCCCTGTACGTTAGGGCTTTATCTTGATGATCATTGACAAAAAGAATTTGCACGGCGGCTTACCACTTTGGTCGGCCGGTTCCGGCAGTCGTTTGCGAACTTGCGCCAAGATGGGATCTGAGGCCTGCGACGTGGCGATCGTCGGTGGTGGCGTCAGCGGCGCCCTGATCGCCTTGACGCTTTCACGGGCCGGTCTCGATGTCGTCGTCATCGATCGTCGGCAGCCCGGCCAAGGAAGCACGGGCGCCAGTACTGCTATGATCCAATTTGAGCTCGATACTTCGCTGCGCGAATTATCCGGAAAGATAGGCGCGCGCCGCGCGTTTCGCGCCTATCGCCGTTCGCTCAAGGCTGTCGCCGATCTAAAGGCGCTGACGGCGGCCGAAGGCATTCGCTGCGAATGGCGCGATCGAGACGCGGTTTATCTTGCCGGAGACAATCTCGGCCATCGGGGTCTGAAACTGGAAGCCGCCACGCGCCGTCGCGCGGACCTTCCGTCGGAGTTCATAGACGCGGACGAGCTCAAATCGAAATATGGCGTCGAGCGTATGGGCGCCATCGTTTCGGGAGGCGCCGGCGAGCTTAATCCGGCCCGCCTTTTGACCGGAGCGCTCAACGCGGCGCGCAAAAGAGGCTGCCGTATATACTCCGGTCACGAGGTGATCGAGGTGCAAAACACTGGAGTTGGGATACGCCTGGCGACCGACACGGACGGCGAAATTCTCTGCAAAAAGACGGTGTTCGCCACCGGCTATGAGACAATCAAAAGCCTGCCGAAGGGGCGCTTTGACATCACGTCGTCGTGGGCGATCGCAACCAAACGTATCCATCCGAGAAAGTTCTGGCCGACGCGCTGTCTGCTCTGGGAGGCCTCCAACCCCTATCTTTACGTTCGCACCACGGCTGACAATCGCGTACTCGCGGGCGGAGAAGATTCCGGCCTCAACGACGCTGAGCGCCGGGATGCCGCAATACCGGCCAAAGCCGCGACACTGCTAAGCAAGCTAAACACGCTGCTGCCAGGGCGAAGTTTCGAAATCGACTACGCATGGGGCGGAGCATTCGCTGTTAGCCCAAGTGGGCTACCGATCTTCGCGGAAATTAACGACCACCCGGGATGCATGGCGATATTGGCCTGCGGAGGCAATGGCATCACGTTCAGCCTGATTGCCGCTCAGGTCGTCGAAGCCTGGGTCAGGGGAAAACGCGATTCGGATGCGTCGTTATTCGAACATGCCGGCGTATGACGCGTTCGCCGACCGCGGCTTAAGCGTCGAGTCGAGCAGGCTGGCGGCTTCTTTGCAGGTTATGCCGTGGACGTCTGGCTAGATTTGCGCGGCCGCGGCACCTGACGACGCTGAGCTGGTGGCAGCTAAGGCGCGATACTCAGTCCGGCACGTACGGACCATAGGAAGGGTCCTGTTCAACGACGGAACTTGCTTCGCCAGTTGATGCGCCGTCCGCTCCACCTTCTTCACTGTCGGCAGCTCACAACTCTAGTTCGACTTCGACCAAGAGCTAAAAGCACAATTGCGGTTCCCAATGAATTGTTCCTTGCGCCCTCAAAACGTCGTCACGGGATTTATCGGGAGATTGCGCCAACGCGGGAGGCAGCAACAACGAACAACCCGCCAACTGGGCGATGGCTGCTGGCAAGAGCCTCATGAGTTCTACTTTGCCGGCAATGTGCTGTCGGCGTCCAGTGACAAGATCAGTTCAACGAGCCCTGAAATTGTGCAGTGGCGAAGCGAAGGGCATCTTGGCCGCTTGTTCGCAAGTCACGAGAGTTGATTCCTATGGAACAGGTATCACGGACGGGCGGTTCATCTGCCAAGTCGGGGATACGACGTAAAGGAGTATCCAAGTATGAAAACGAGATCATTGATGGTCTG